>DASPVR010000102.1:0-7635 GCA_035622255.1 Solirubrobacteraceae bacterium
ATGCGCGGGCGGGCAGAGCCTGTGCCGGTTCGGAATCCACAACATCAGCAACTGGTACGTCCCTCACGCGGGTGAGCGTACGTTTCTGATCTCCGACCCCACCCAGCCGGTCGCCGCCCCGCCCGTGCCCGCGCTCGGGCCGCCGAGCGCCGTCTACCACATCGCCGAGCTGACGATGTACGTCTACCCCTATGACATCGCCAGCAAGATCCAGCCCTAGCCTCGTTATGCGGACACCTGCGCGAGCTCGGCGATCTGCCCGAGCGTGACGGCGCGCATGTCGGCGCCGTCACGCAGCTGGCGATACCAGGCGACGGTCGCCTCGAGGCCGCCCCGGAGGTCGACGAGCGGGCGCCAACCCAGGCGCGTTCGGGCCTGCGAGGAGTCGATCTCCAGACGCTGCGCCTCGCTCGGCTGGGCGCCGTCGTCCACGCTCCAGTACAGTCGGTCGGGCCAGAGCTGCACCAGCTCGCGCACGAGCCAGTCCACGCTGCGCGCATCGTCATCGGGCGGCCCGAAGTTCCAGGCGGCGGCGAACTCCGTGGAGTCGAACAGCGCCTGCGCAAGCACCAGGTAGCCGCTCAGCGGGTTGAGCACGTGCTGCCACGGGCGGATCGACGCCGGGTTTCGCACGTGCAGCACCTCGCCGGCGAGCGCGGCGCGCATCACGTCGGGGACGAGCCTGTCCTGCGCCCAGTCGCCGCCGCCGATCACGTTGCCCGCGCGCGCCGAGGCCACCGTCGCGTCGTCGAAGAACGAGCGGCGAAAGGCCTGGGCGACGAGCTCCGCGCACGCCTTTGAGCTCGAGTACGGGTCGTGTCCGCCGAGCGGGTCGTCCTCGCGGTGGACGCGCGACTCGCCGTCGTTCTCATAGCACTTGTCCGAGGTGACGCACACGACGGCGCGCACCTCATCGCCGTGCAGACGTACGGCCTCGAGCGCGTTCACCGTGCCCATCACGTTGGCCTCGAACGTCTCGCGCGGCGCTGCGAAGGAGCGGCGCACGAGCGATTGGGCGGCCATGTGGATGACGACCTCCGGCGCTGCCTGGCACACCGCGCGCACGATCGCCGCGTGATCGCACACGTCGCCCGCCACGCTTTCGATCCCCTCGGACACGCGCGCGGCCTCATACAGCGACGGCCGCGCCGGCGCCCCGGCCGAGAAGCCGGTGACCCGCGCCCCTAGCGACTGCAGCCACAGCGACAGCCACGCGCCCTTGAAGCCGGTGTGGCCGGTCACGAGCACCCGCCGGCCACGCCAGAACTCCGGATCGACGACCGTCATCGCCAGATCCTCCAGGGAGGATCGCCCTCGCGCCACAGCGCCTCGAGCTGATTGCGGTCGCGCACCGTGTCCATCGCCTGCCAAAAGCCCTCGTGCCGGTAGCAGGCCAACTGCCCTGCGCGCGCGAGCCCACCCATCGGCTCCCGCTCCCAGACGGTGTCATCGCCGTCGATGTAGCGATCCACCCCGGGTGATAAGACGAAAAAGCCGCCGTTGGCCCAGCCCTTGTCGCCACGCGGCTTCTCCTCGTACTCGCGTACGCGCTCGCCATCGACGTTGAGCGCGCCGAAGCGCCCAGGGGGCTGCACGGCGGTCACGGTCGCGAGCGCACCCTGCGCGCGGTGGAAGTCGACGAGCGCGGTGATGTCTATGTCGGCCACGCCGTCGCCGTAGGTGAAGCAGAAGTCCTCGTCGCCCAGGCGCTTGAGCACGCGCTTCAGCCGACCGCCGGTCATCGTCTGCTGCCCGGTGTCAACCAGCGCTACGCGCCACTCAGGTGCGTGGGATTGCTCAACATGGACCTCGCCTGAGGCGAGGTCGATCGATACGTCGCAATCGTGCAGGCGGTAGTTGGCGAAGTACTCCTTGATCGCGTAGCCCTTGTAGCCGAGGCACACAACGAAGTCCTCGATCCCGTGCGCGGCGTAGATCTGCATGATGTGCCAGAGCATCGGCCTGCCCCCGATCTCGACCATCGGCTTGGGGCGCAGCGCGGTCTCCTCGCTGAGTCGCGAGCCCAGGCCGCCGGCGAGGATCACCGCCTTCACGGCGATGCAGGCTATTGCTCGTGCACGCCCACTGTGTTCGACGCGCCCGCGCTGAACGGGTAGTCGGCTTCCGGTTCGCTGACCGCCCGGAAGCGATAGTCGGCGGGGCCCGGGAACTTGAACGTGTATGAGGAGTTGAAGCGCCCCCGGGCGTGGGTCCTGATCACGTCGAACTGAAGCCACGGCCCGCCGGGAGAGCTCGCCTCGAGCACGAGCTGCTTGCCGCCCAGCGGCAGCGGCGCGCCGAGCAAGCGGCCGGTGAAGAAGATCGTCTGGCCCACGCCCGTCGTGTGCGGGGACACCGCGAGATGCACACCCGCCGCGACCGCGAGCTGCAGCGTGCGCGTGGCCACGGGCACCGTTTCGCCGAAGTGGGCGCGATAGGCGATGCGCAGAGTGCGCGAAGACACGCTCGCGGGCAGACGCAGCGTGAAGCGCCCGCCGCGGGCGGTGCGCGGGCTGGCCATCGCGATCGCACGGGCGTCCTCGCTCGAGGGCGTGGCCGATACGTCGATCTCGGCCGCTTCGATAGGAGCGCCCCCAGGGGCGGTAAGCCGTCCTTCGATCGTGTGCGAGCGCCCGTATGGACTCGTGAGCCGCGCCCGGGTCGTCGACCTCCAACGCGCGCTCAGTACCGCGTGGACCGAGGCCCCAACCCCGTTCGGCGCGCCCGGGGGTGGGGGGTTCGAGACGGTGATCTGGCGATCGAGCACGACCGCGGCGTTGCCGGCCGCGTCGATCACGCTCACGACGAGGTGATGCGCGCCGTTTGCGACCCGCGTGGTGTCGAACGGCACGTCCACGCTGACCGAGGGCGGACAGGGCTGCACGTACAGGAACGCGCTTAGGCCGTCGGTCGTCTGCCCGACGTTCTCGCAGCGCCCCCCGTTTTCGTCGAGCACCGTGCGCTGCACGACCTGGCCATCGACGCTGAACAGCGCCTCGTACACGCCCGATCCCGGATCGCTGGCGCTGAACGCGATGTCGCTCGAGCCGCGCAGGGTCGTTGCGCTCGCAAGTTCACCGCCGACGTTGCCGGCGGTCGGCCCGGCGAGCTGTTCGAGCACTATGTCCGCCGCGTAAAGGTAGACCGCGTCGGCGTAGCCGTTGGCATCGCCGACGCCGCCGGGGCATTCGTTGCCCGGGATCGCGGTACACGAGACGTTCAGATAGAGGTGCCCTCCCAGGTTCGCGTGTGGCACGACCACTCTGTTTCCGGGCGAAAAAGGCATGCCGAACACGCCCTCACCAGGACAGGTCAGGCTATACACGCAGGAATCGAACGCTTCACCGTCGGTTGGACCAGATAGCCAGAACTGGTAAGTCGCAGGGGCACCACCGCCGCCGGCGATGTCGCCCGAGCGCCAGACCGTGGCTGCCGCGATCGTCTCACCTAACGGCGCTCCGAAGGTCCACGTGCCGAAGTCCACGCTTGGCAGATGCTTCGTCTCATCCCCCAACGCCGCCACAAGCGCCCCGCCTTGCGCACATGTGTCGAGCGCGTAGTCGTCGACCGACCCACCCGCGGCGACAGACCCGCTCCACCCGTCCGTCGGCGCACTCTGGCCGGAGGGTTGCCGGCACGAGTAGACGTGGTACTGGCCGGCCCGCGCGCTCGCCGCGGCAAGGACGGCCAGCAAGAGGCCGACCGCCAGAGCTCGTTGCAGTATCCGTACCGCCATGTCCGTTGAAATGTCGTCGCGGGAGCCGTCTTGACCCCCCTGCGGATAATGCTCTCACCGTCGTCGTGACGACGCGCGGCGCGCGTCCAGACGGGAGCCGGCGTCGGGCGGGTTTTCAGACCGAGAAGCAGACCGGCAGGCGCGCGAGGCCGTAGATGCCGGTGACGCCTTCGTACTCGGGCTCCCCATCGAGCTGCAGGTCGCTCGCGCGCTCGGCGAGGAACCTGAGCGCCTCCTGCATCTCCAGCCGCGCGAGGTTGGCGCCGAGGCAGTAGTGCACCCCGGCGCCGAAGGTCAGCACGCGGGCGCGCGGGCGCGCGGCGGTGATGTCGAACGTGTCGGGGTCGGCGCCGCCGTCCTTAGCGCTGGCGTCTTCGGCCTCGTCGAGGTCGCGGTTGCCCGTGAACGCGCACACGATCACGACCGTGTCCTTAGGGAGCGTGAGGTCGCGGAATTCGACCTCCTCGGTGAGGATGCGCGCGGTGAACGGCGTGATCGGCTCATACCGTACGGCCTCCTCGACCGCCTGCGTGGCGAGTGAGGGGTCGGCGACGAGCGCCTTCCACTGATCGGGATGCTCGGCGAGCAGCCGAACGGCGTGCGCGATCTGGCTCTGCGTCGTGTCGACGCCGCCGGCGAGCACGTTGAAGACGAGGTTGATGCACTCCTCCTCGTCGAGCTTCTCCCCCTCCTCTTCGGCCTCGATCAGCTTGGAGATCAGGTCGTCGCCGGGATCGTCGCGGCGCGCGTGCACGAGCGCGCGCGCATACACATAGAACTCCTCGACCGCCTGCTCGATCTTGTCGCGCTCGTTGGCCATGCTGATCGCGTCGAACTGCCGCTGGATCCAGTTGGACCAGTGATGGAGCTTCGGTGCG
The DNA here is from genome assembly GCA_035622255.1 of Solirubrobacteraceae bacterium. GTDB lineage: Bacteria > Actinomycetota > Thermoleophilia > Solirubrobacterales > Solirubrobacteraceae > Palsa-744. The sequence continues at coordinate 4,615 of DASPVR010000102.1, forward strand.
TCCTGCAGCGGGCATCCCATCACCGTCGCGATCGCCATCGACGGGTAGGGCTTCGCGAACGCCTCGACGAAGTCGCAGCGCACCTTCTCGCCGTCGGCCGAGGACTCGATCGCCTCGTCGAGCAGCTGCTCCAGGAACTCGCGCATCTGAGGGCGATAGCGCTCGACCGCGCGCGGCGCCAGCGCAGGGTTGACGAGGCTGCGCAGACGGGTGTGGTCGGGGCCGTTGGTGTGCAGGATGTTGCGCCGCATCTGCTCATACAGCGCGCCCTCGGTCACGCCGAAGATCTCCGCGATCTTCATTCCCGGGAAGATCGCCGAGCGCGTGCGCAAGAAGAACTCGGCCGCCTCGCGGTCGAGCACGATGTAGCTGTCGAACGGGCCCGCCGCGATCCAGCCCTGGCTGCGCAGGGCGGCCATCTCCTCGTGGAAGCGCGCGCCGTTGAGCGTCTGCTGGGTGTAGTCGAACAGCGGGAGCTCGAGCTCTGAGACCTGCATCACACGCCTGACGGTATCGCCAGCGGGCGCCCCGTGACTACTCGTCGGCTGGCCGGCCAGCCGATCAGGGCCGGCGCGCCATCTTCTTGCCCGGGTTGAGCAGGCCCTTTGGATCGAAGGCGCGCTTGACCTGCTCGTGCAGCTCCAGCGCACGCTTGTCCCACTGGCCCGCCAGACGGCCGCGCTTGAGCCAGCCGACGCCGTGCTCGCCGGCGATCGACCCGCCGAGTGAGACGACGAGCGCGAACAGCTGCTCGCCCGCGGCCTCGGCGGCGTCGAGCTCGGCCTCGTCGGCGGGATCGACGAGCACCGTCGCGTGCACGTTGCCCTCGCCGCCGTGGCCCCAGGCGCAGGAGCGAAGCCCGTGCTCGGTGGCGATCTGCTCAAAGCGCTCGAGCGCCTGCTCGAGCTCCTCGAGCGGCACGACGACGTCCTCTGACACCTTCATCCCCCGCACCGCCGTCACGACCGGGTTGGCGCCGTCGCGCCAGCGCCACAGCGCCGCCTGATCGCGCGGCTCGTCGATCGAGACCGCCCGGTCCCCGAGCAGCTCCACGAGCGCCTCTCGCTGCTCGCCCACCTGCCCGTCCGTCCCGTCGACCTCGATGACCAGCGCAAAGCCCGCATCAGACGGAACCTCGCCCGGATAGCCGCGCGCGAGGATCGCGAGCGCCTCCGCGTCGAGGAAGTCGAGCACCGACGGCTGCAGGCCCGCGGCCAGGACGTCCACGATCGCCGCGCAGCCGTCGGCGCGATAGGGCAGGAACACGACCAGCGCCGCCGCCTCCTCGGGCGCCGGCAGCAGGCGCAGGTGCACCGCCGTGATCAGCCCGAGCGTGCCCTCCGAGCCGACGAGCAGGCTCTTGAGGTCATAGCCGGCCACGTCCTTGCGCGCCCAGCCGCCGAGCATGACGAGCTCGCCCGGCGCGAGCGCTACCTCCAAGCCCGACACCCAGGCGCCGGTGACGCCGTACTTGAGCGCGTGCGGCCCGCCGGCGTTCGTGGCCACGTTGCCGCCGATCTGCGACTGCTCCGCGGCGCCGGGGTCGGGCGCGAACAGCAACCCGTTCTCGCGCGCCAGGCGCTGCACGTCGCGCGTGGAGACGCCGGCCTCGACCTCCAGGCGCCACAGCTCGGGCACCAGCTCGCGCACCGCGCGCAGGCGCTGCAGCGAGCACACGACGCCGCCCTGCACGGGCACCGCCCCACCCGTCAGGCCGGTACCGCCGCCGCGCGGGACGAGCGCGACGTCGTGGGAGTAGCACCACGCGAGCACGTCGACCACCTCGCCGGGGCTGCCAGGCAGCACAACAGCATCTGCGCGGCCCTCCAGGCCGCGCCTGTTAGAAGAATCACGGTTGTAGTGCGCCGCGGCCTGTGCCGTCAGCACGTGCTCGGCGCCCACCAGCCGCCCCAGCTCCCGCGTAAGCCCAGCGTCCATCGATCAGCCAGGGTACTCGCGGCCGGGTGGCGGCCCATGCGCCAACTAGGATTGATCGCGCATGGCAGTCAGCCAAGAGCCCTCGACAGAGCACGCCTTCAGCACGCTCTCGGGTGAGCCCGTGCGCGAGCTCTACACGCCCGTCGACCTGCCCGCCGGCGTGGGCGGGCCCGATGACCCGATCGGTCGCCCGGGCGAGTACCCGTTCACGCGCGGCATCCACAGCTCGATGTACCGCGGGCGCCTGTGGACGATGCGCCAGTTCGCCGGCTTCGGCACCAGCGAGGAGACCAACGAGCGCTTCCGCTACCTGCTCGAGCACGGCCAGACGGGCCTCTCGACGGCGTTCGACATGCCCTCGCTCATGGGCCACGACTCAGACCACGCCCGCAGCCTCGGCGAGGTCGGGCGCGAGGGCGTCGCAATCGACACGCCCACCGACATGCGCACGCTGTTCTCGGGGATCGACCTCGGCGAGGTGTCGGTGTCGATGACGATCAACGCCCCCGCCGCGATCATGCTCGCCTTCTACGTCGTGGCGGCCGAGTCCGATCCGACGCACCCCACGCCGCCGCAGCGGCTGTCGGGCACGATCCAGGCAGACATCCTCAAGGAGTACATCGCCCAGAAGGAGTGGTGCTTTCCGATCGACCCCGCGATGCGCCTGTGCGGCGACATGATCGAGTGGTGCAGCGCCGAGATGCCGCGCTGGCATCCGATCTCGATCTCCGGCTACCACATCCGCGAGGCCGGCTCCACGGCGCAGCAGGAGCTCGCGTTCACGCTCAAGGACGGCCTCACCTACGTCGAGCAGGCGCTCGAGCGGGGCCTCGACGTCGACGAGTTCGCGCCGCGGCTGTCGTTCTTCTTCAACGCCCAGATCGACTTCTTCGAGGAGATCGCCAAGTACCGCGCCGCTCGGCGCATCTGGGCTCGCGAGCTGCGCGAGACCTTCGGAGCGCGCGACCCGCGCTCCTGGCAGCTGCGCTTCCACGCCCAGACCGCCGGCGTCTCGCTGACCGCCCAGCAGCCTCTCAACAACATCGTCCGCACGACCGTCGAGGCCCTCGCGGCGATCCTGGG
>DASPVR010000103.1:0-19089 GCA_035622255.1 Solirubrobacteraceae bacterium
GGGGGGACACCCACGCGATCAGCCGCGGTGCAGGATCGGGCCCGTCTCGACCGCCTCGAAGGCCGAGCCGGGAACGCGCTTGAGCTGTTCAAGATCGGCGTCGTCGAAGCCCGGGTTGGGCGCTCCGGTGATGTACCACGATGAGCCGTTGTCGGCGACTATCAGCCCGTAGCGCTTGAGCGCCCGCAGGATGACGAGCGACTCGCCGTGAAAGCCCGCGAGGCTGTAGCTGGCCTTCAGGCGCAGTCGCAGCCCCATCGGCGGCAGATCTGGGTCTGAGCTCGAGGACGCGAAGTGGGTGGCCGGGTGGATGTAACCGCGCTGGGTGCGCGCGACGGTCACGCGCAGCGCGTGGTCGATCTGCCCGGCGCGGACTTCGGGATAGCGGACGAGCAGCGGGAAGATCGGCAGCCCGGCGGCGTCGGCGGAGGTGAAGCCTTCCGGACGCAGGGCATTGCTGCGCAGGTTGAAGACGGCTCCCGATCCCGCTTCCCAGCCGCGCCCGCGGCGGCGCGCGTTGTAGAGCTCATACAGCCTGCAGCTGCCCCGCTGGAGCACGAGCACGTGGCGATCGCCTTCTTCGCCGGCGCCCTCGACGGGCGCGTCGGGCGGCACCGGGTAGGGGCCGGGATTCGATTCTTCGCCGTATTCGCTGAAGCTGATCGGGACGCGTGGCTGGCGGGGACCGACGACGACGTAGGGGATCCCGTAGCTCGGATTGGTCCCGAAGTCCGGGTGCAGGTGGGCGCCGGCACCGATCGCGGCGATGTAGGCGGCCGACCTCGGGTCAACCGGCGCGTCGGTGATTTCCCGGTTGATCGGGTTGCTGGCCGGGAGGATCGGGCACGAGTACTCATGCGGGCCGGCGGCGTGGGGGCCATCAGCGGGCGCGCCCGGCGCACTGAGGGCGAGCGCGAGCAGCGCTCCGGCGAGGAGCGCTCCTGCGAGCAGCGCTCCGGCGAGCAGCGGGGCGAGCGCGAGGCCTGTCGCGCTTGGCTTCACTGCAGGCAGCCTAGGACGCGCCCGCGCGCTAGAGCAGGCTGGTCGTCATCCGTTCGACCTCGGCGATCGAGGTCAGCCCGGCACGCACCTTGGAGATGCCGTCGTCACGCATGCGCTGCATGCCTTCGGCGAGGGCGACCTCGACGAGGGCGTCGGTCGAGGCGTGTTCGAGGATCATCGCGCGGATGCGCTCGCTCACAGACATCACCTCATACACGCCCGCGCGCCCCCGGTAGCCGGTGTTGCCGCAGCGCGAGCACCCGACCGCGTCGAAGGGCTCGGCGCCGACCAGCCCGTGCTCGGCGAGCACGGCCTCGGACAGGCTCAGCGGACGCTTGCAATGCTTGCACAGCTTGCGGACCAGCCGCTGGGCGACGATGCAGTCGATCGCCGAGGAGACGAGGAACGGCTCGATGTCCATGTCGATCAGGCGCCCGAGCGCGCTCGGCGCGTCGCGCGTGTGCAGCGTCGAGAGCACGAGGTGGCCGGTGAGCGCGGCCTCGACCGCGATATGGGCGGTCTCGCGGTCGCGGATCTCGCCCACCATCACCACGTCGGGGTCGGCGCGCAGCATCGAGCGCAGCCCGACGTCGAACGTCACGCCGGCCTTGGGCGCGATCTGCATCTGCTTGATCCCCTGCATGCGCTGCTCGACGGGGTCCTCGATCGTGAGGATGCTGCGCTCGCCGTCGTTGAGCTCACCGAGCGCCGCGTACAGCGTCGTCGACTTCCCCGAGCCGGTCGGCCCCGTCACGAGCACCGTGCCGTTGGGCTTGTGGATCGCGCTTTTGAAGCGCTCGAGCTCGGCGGGCTCCATCCCGAGCGTGTCCATGCCCGCGACGACCGCGCCTTTGTCGAGGATGCGCATCACCACGCCCTCGCCGTAGACGAGCGGGAGCGTCACGACGCGGATGTCCACGCGCCGCCCGTCGACCTGCAGCGCGAAGCGGCCGTCCTGGGGCGCGCGCTTCTCGGCGATGTCCAGGTCGGCCATGATCTTGATGCGCGACACGACGCCCACCGCCATCTTTTTCTTGATCGAGGCGGTGGGCGTGAGCACGCCGTCGACGCGGAAGAGGACCCGCGTGTCGCCTTCTTCGGGATTGATGTGGATGTCCGATGCGCCCCGCTGCACAGCCTGGGCGACGACCGAGTGCACGAGCTTGATGACGGGCGCATCGCGATCTGCCTCCTCGACGAGCAGGTCGGGCTGCGCCTCTGCCTCGGGTTCCTCTTCGCCGATGTCCTCGATCGACTCGGCCATGCCCGAGACGCGGTTCAGCAGCAGGTTGAGGTCCTCGACCGACGCCGCCGCGGCCCTGACCCGGCGGCCGGTCATCATCGCGATGTCGTCGATCGTCAGGACGTTGGTCGGGTCGGCCATCGCCAGCAGCAGCATGTCGTCGTCCAGGAAGCCGACGGGGACCGCCTGGTAGCGCCTGGCGACCTCGCCGCCGAGGAGGTTGACCGCCGTCATGTCGACTTCGTAGGCGCTCAGGTCGACGTAGGGAAGGCCGAAGCGCTCGGCGACCACCCGCGCGAGCTGGTCGTGGCGGAGCACGCCCGACTCGACCAGCACCATGCCCGTCGGACGCCCCTGCGCGCGAGCGCTCTCGACCGCCTCCTCGACGGTCTCGCGGTCGGTGAAGCCCAGGGAAACGACGACCTCGCCGATCATGCGCGTCGAGCGGCCCGAGTGTTTGGGCAGGTAGAGCCCGTCGGTCGGCTTCTCGGTCGCGGAGTCCTCGGGGTGTTCTGCAACCTCCGCCGTGCGAGCAGCGGTCGGTGTGGCGACGTCAGCCATCCCCTGTTTATCGGCATCGCGCGCACGCGGCTTGACCTCGCGATACCTTGCTGGCCCAGTGCCCACGGGACATTCGCGGGCTTTTCCGGACACGGCCCCCGCGGACGGGCGCGCCGTCCAGCGGCGGACGATCTAGCCCCTGCCAGAAGCGCCGCCGAGGCCGCGCTCGAAGGCACCCTTGACCTGGGCGTCGAGGGCGTTGAGCCGAAACAGCGCTAGCGCCTCGGGTGAGGCCGGACGCTGCCCTGCGGCCGACTCGAGGCCGTGGTGTGCGATGACGCAGTGCTCGAGCGCCAGGCGACGCTCGGGATCGAGCTGCGCCGGGACGTGAGCGGCGATCACGCGCAGCCCGAGCTCGATGTGGCCGAGGAGCCTCCCCTCCTGGCTGCGCGCGACCTCCGCGCCGTAGGTGAACTCGCGCGTCTTGCCGAGGTCGTGGACGATCGCCGCGCTCAGCAGCAGGTCGCGGTCGAGGCGCGGATGAAGCGCGCACAGCTCGAGCGCGAGCGTGGCGACGGCGACCGTGTGCTCGAGCAGCCCGCCCAGGTAGGCGTGGTGGCCAGCTCCCGCTCGCAAGGCGCCCCCGCCGGCCAGGTCGGCGCCGGTGCGCGCAAGCGGCGGCGAGCAGGGTGCGCGGCGAAGCTCTGTGCGCAGCTCGCGATCCGCGAGCAGTCGCCCCAGCAGCGCGGCGAGGCCGCGTTCGTGCACCTCGCACGCGAGATGCTCGAGAAAGCCCTCGAGCTCGTCGAGATCCCGATAGGAGACCGGCAGGAAGCGCGCGGGATCGGCGTCGACGCCCTCGGCACGGGCGATCGTCGCGATCTCGATCTGCAGCGCATCGCGAAAGCGCGCGGCGCGCCCGCGCACGCGCACGAGCTCGCCGCGCTCGAAGCTGGTGGCGAGCATGTCGGCTTCGCGAAACGCCCGCCCGACGATCGTGCCCGTCGCATCGCGCAGCTCGACGGTCAGGTAGGGGGAGCCCGCCCTGGACAGCAGGCGCTCCTTGCTCGTGCACGCGAACACGGCGTCGACCTCATCGTCGCCGCGCAGCGTGGCTATCGTCTGTGCGTCCTCGGCAGTCGCGGCGATGGCGGAGCCCATCGGTCCATGATGTACGGTGATTCGGATGCAGCCGCTCATCTGGGACCGCCGTCCGGATGGCCTCAGGGCCCCGGCCATGATCTGCGCCTTCCAGGGCTGGAACGACGCCGGCGACGCGGCCTCCAGCGCAGTCTCGTTCCTGGGGGCGTCGCTGCAGGCACGCCGCTTCGCGCACCTCGAGCCCGAGGACTTCTACGACTTCCAGGCCAACCGGCCGACGATCCGCTTCGACGACGACGGCAAGCGCGAGATCTCATGGCCGACGGTCGAGGTGTTCGAGGCCGCAGCACAGCGTGCGCCGCGCGACCTCGTGCTGGTGCAGGGCGTCGAGCCGTCGATGCGCTGGCGCGCGTTCAGCGCTCACCTGATCGACCTCGCCGAGGCGCTCGGCGTGCAGCTGGTCGTCTCGCTGGGCGCGCTGCTCGGCGACCTCCCCCACAGCCATCCGGTGGCGATCACCGGCCACGCCTCGGATCCCGCGCTGGGAGAGCGCGCGGGGCTGGTGGCGTCGACATACGAGGGACCGACCGGGATCGTCGGCGTGCTCCACAGCGCCTGCGCCCAGGCCGGCCTTCCGGCGGCCAGCCTGTGGGCGTGCGTGCCCCATTACGCCGCGGCGGCGACGAGCCCCAAGGCGGCGCTCGCGCTCGTGCGCCGCGTCGAGCGCCTGATCGGCGTGTCGGTCGACGTGTCAGAGCTCGAGTCCGCCGCGGCTGACTACGAGCGCCAGGTCGAGCTCGCTGTGCAGAGCGATCCGGGCATCCAGGAGTTCGTCGAACGCCTCGAGCAGGCGGCCGAGAACGACCGCGCGGGCGCGGCCGAAAACGTCCCCTCGGGCGACGTGCTGGCGCGTGAATTCCAGCGCTTCCTGCGCCAGCGTGGCAAGCAGTAGCGGGCGCTAGAGCTAGCGTTCCGCGACCGGGCAGGCCAGCCGATAGTCGCAGGCCGCGCACACCGTCTGGGACGGCGTCGGCTCAAAGCGCTGGGCGAGGATGCCCTCGCCGACCTCGAGCACGGCGTCGGTGACCGCGCGCATGTCGCTCTCGTCGCGCGGCACGGGCACCTTGCGATCGTCGAGCACGTAGTGGTAGGCCTGGCGTGAGGAGTCCAGCTGCCAGGCTTCGCGCGCCGCGAGCGCGTACAGCGACAGCTGGATGTCGTCCTGCAGCTGCGCCGCGTCCTTGGGGCGCGAGGTCTTGTAGTCGATCAGCTCGTATTCGGCGTCCTCTCCCGGCGGAAGGCGGTCGACGCGATCGACGCGCCCGCGCACCTGGTGGGGGCCGAGACGAAACGCGAACGAGCGCTCGAGCCACACGGGCTCTGACGCCTGCGCCAACAGCCGTGCGTGGTAGCACTGCAGCGCGGTGCGCGCCTTCTCGCGCAGCTGGCGCTCGGTTTCGCTGTCGCCGAAGCCGCCCCGGCGCCACGCGTCGTCGAGCAGATCGAGCATCTGATCGAGCGTGCTCGCGCCCTCGGCGTGGTAGCGCTCGAGCACGCGGTGCACCGCGATGCCGAAGCGCTGCTGGAGGGTCTGGGCCGTCGGAATGCGCAGCACGCGCGCGAACTTGTAGCGCAGCGGACAGCTGCGGTAGGTCTCCACGTCGGACGCCGAGAGCGCAAGCCCCAGGCCCTTGCGCGGCAGGAAGGGCCCGAGCGAGGGCTCCTCGCGATGTCCGATCTTCGAGCGCACGACGGCCTCGCTGCGCGTACCGAGCTCCGCCTCCCCGGCGAGCAGCAGCTCGTCGAGCGTCGACGTCTGGAGGATCTCGCGCTGCAGCGGGCTGGCGGCGGCCTCCAGGCGCGCGTTGACGTCCGCCAGCGCCTCCTGGATCGTCTCGCCGGACGGACGCTGGAGCAGCGCCGAGAGCTTGAGCAGCTCCATGTAGCGCACCACCCCGTGGGAGATGTCGAGGTCGGTGTCCAGGCGCAGCTCTCCCAGCCGCCCGCCGATGCGCGCCGCGCTCGCGAGCACCTCGTCGCGCAGCAGCTGCATCGTGCGCCGCAGCTGACCGACCTGCACGACATCGTCGCCCGGGCGCGCCCGCGGCTGCTCGCAGGCCTCCGGCCCACCGCCGAGAGCCATGCGCGCGAGCAGGTCCGGGCGCACGCCCTCGAGCGCCGTCTCGGCCGCGTGGCGCAGGTCGAGGAAGCGCTGGATGCGCTCGCGCGCGTCGGGGGGGACATGGGGGAGCTCGATCGCGAGCGTGAGCGCCGAGACGATGTCGAGCTTTCGCCGGCGCGCGATCTGGATTACGCGCGCGAGATCGGCCTGGCGCAGCTCGATGGGCGGCCGCGCGAGCGCACGCACGACGGCGGCCGCGTCGTGGGGTTCGATCAGCAGGCGCGTCCAGGCGAGCACATCGCGCACCTCGACGCGCTCGAGAAAGGCCGCCGCCTCCTCCCTGGAGCCCGGCGGCTCGCCGAGCTGAGCGGGCGCGGTTCGCGAGGCTGGCACAGACCTAGGATACGAGCGTCCAGCCACTGCGGCGCATCGACGTTCCGTCGCTCGGCACTGGCGCACCGCGCCGCGGTGGGGCTACGCTCTGTCGGTGGACGCGATCGACTGGGGTACCGCTCAGCAGGTCGGTGAGCTCGTGGCCGGCTCGCCGCCGTTTGGAGGGGTGGGCCGCGCGTCGGTCCAGCCGCTGGCCGACGACTTCGCCCGGCGCGTGGCCTCCTACAGCATGCTCGAGCTGACCACCGCGCCACCTCCGCTGGAGGTGGTCGACCGTCCAGCCTGGATCGCCGCCAACCTGCGCAACATGACCCCGCTGCTGGGGACGCTCACCGAGCAGATGGCTCGGGGTGGCGGTCCGCTGGCGGGTCCGCTGCGATCGGTGTCGCGCCAGCTGCTCGGCGTGCAGGTGGGAACGCTGATGGGCATCCTCTCCCAGCGTGTGCTCGGACAGTACGACCTGTCGCTGCTCGATCCCTCCCAGCCCTCGCGCCTTCTGCTTGTCGGGCCCAACCTGACGATGACCGCCCACAGCCTCGGCGTCGATCGCGATGAGCTGGTCGTGTGGGTCACGATCCACGAGATCACGCACGCCGTTCAGTTCGCCGGCACGCCGTGGCTGCGCGGGCATCTGGAAGGGATGGTCCGCGAGCTGATCGACGGGCTCACGGCAACGATCGAGGGAGGCATGCACCCGCGCCCCGGACACAGGTCGCTGGCCGATGCGCTCTCGGGGGCGCTGGAGCTGGGCGACATGCGCCAGCTCATCGAGCGGGCACGGCGGGGGGAGCTGCTGCGGCTGACGCTCGGCGAGGATCGTTGGGAGCTGGTCGAGCGCATCCAGGCGGTGATGTCGCTGATCGAGGGACACGCCGAGCACACGATGGATGTGGTCGGGGCCGAGCTGCTGCCCTCGCTGCCCCGGCTGCGCGCGGCGATGACGCGCCGCCGCGAGTCGCGCAGCCTCTCCTGGCGGGTGCTCGAGCGACTGCTGGGCTTGTCGATGAAGATGCGCCAGTACGAGGTCGGAAGGGCGTTCTGCGACGCCGTCGTCAGCGAGGGCGGCGCGGGAGCGCTCGCGCGCGCCTGGAGCGCTGCCGAGGCGCTCCCGAGCACCGCGGAGCTCAAGGACCCAAGCGCGTGGCTGGCGCGGACCGATGCCGCGAGCGAGCCGCCCGCGGGAGCCGGCCGGCCGGCGACAGCCGTGTGAGAGCGCTCGCGTGAACCCGTCCGGAGCGGCAACTACACCGTACGTGTCGTGAATACATACTTGCCCCCCCCTTTGAGCGAACGGACGTTCCCATTGTCACAAGCAGCCGCGGCGCCGGGCCCGTGTCAGCGGGCGCTAGCGAGCAATCGTGAGAATCTTGTAACTAAGTGACCGCGGCGGGTTACAAACACACGTTCGCTGCTAGACTCGGCGGCGACAATCAGAGCGAGCACCCGCAAACGTTCCTCCCAGCAGAGGACGGAGAGGAGACCCCTCCAGATGCCCACGACCAGCACAGCTTCCCCCAACGGGACCCCGAGCCAGCCCAAACGCGCCCGCAAAGCCGGCTCGGCCAAAGCCTCCACGGCCCGCAAGCCGTCCCCCGCTCGCAGCGGCTCGGCCCGCCGCAGTGGCGCCGTCTCGCGTGTACGCGTGAGCGCAAAAGCGAAAGCGCCCGTCGGCGCGCGAAGCGCCAACCGGGGGGCTGACACGATCGGCGACTACGCGGAGCGCGCCGTGCTCATCCCCGTGGGCGCGGCGCTGATTGCTCGCGAGCAGTTCGTCTCGGGCGTCAGCGACACCGTTTCGCGATACTCGTCGGCCTCCAGGACGAAAGCGCAGCTGCGCCGCTTCGAGCGCCGCGGCGCCACCGCACGCAACCGCCTCGAGCGGGAGGTCCGCAAGGTCCGCGTGCGCGTCGAGCGCGAGCTGCGTCATCGCCGCCGCGAGATCGAGCGGACCGTGAACGGCATAGAAGAGCGTCGCGACGACATCGCCAAGAACGGCTCCGAGCTCGCCAACCGCGTTCAGGAGCGCATTCTCAGCCTCGTCTGACACAGCTTCTCCCGCCCCGGACCGGAGAGGCCGGGGAACACCGCCCAGGAGCGGTGGCCGGGAAAGTCTGCCGGCCTCATATCCCGCCGGCAGTAGCAGCACTCTCTCCTCCCCCGACCCGCGGGGCGACCGCTTCGCCCCGCGGGTCTTTTTTCTGCGCGCTCGCGCGCGGCCCCAGAGGCCGCGGCTCGCGTTTGCCACAATGGGCCGGTGACCACCCGAGATGACATCATCGGCGCGCTGCAGCGCGTGATCGATCCCGAGCTGCACCGCTCGATCGTCGAGCTCGACATGGTGCGCGCGGTCGATCTCGGCGCCAACGGCGTCGTCGATGTGACGGTGTCGCTGACGACGCCGGGCTGCCCGATAAAGGGGCATTTTCAGACAGCCGTCGCCGACGCTGTCTCTGCGCTCGACGGCGTCGAGCACGTGAACGTCTACTTCGACGTGCTCAGCGACAGCCAGAAGGCCTCCCTGCAGCAGAAGCTCGGACGCGGCAGCCTGCCGGACGGAGCACTGGCGCAGGTCGCAAACGTTATCTGCGTAGGCTCGGGCAAGGGCGGCGTGGGCAAGTCGACGCTTACGGCGAACCTCGCGGCGGCGCTCGCCGGCGAAGGCAAGCGCGTGGGCGTGCTCGACGCGGATGTATGGGGGTATTCGATTCCGCGCATGTACGGGCTCGGCTCGACGCGCCCGCCGGTCTCGGCGGAGCGCAAGATCGTCCCGTTGAGCGCCCATGGCGTGGACGTGATGTCGATCGGGTTCTTCGTCGAAGAGGATGCCGCGGTCGTGTGGCGCGGCCCGATGCTGCACAAGGCGCTCACACAGTTCCTGCAGGACGTCGACTGGGGGACGCTCGACTACCTGCTGATCGACCTCCCCCCGGGCACCGGCGATGTCTCGATGACGCTCGCCCAGCTCCTGCCCCAGGCGCGGTTCTTGATCGTGACGACGCCGCAGCCGATAGCCCAGAAGGTCGCCCGTCGCGCGGCCGAGATGGCGCACAAGGTGTCACTCGAGATCGCCGGCGTGATCGAGAACATGTCGGGCTTCACAACACCGGCTGGCGAGCGCTTTGCGATCTTCGGCGAGGGCGGGGGCCAGGAGCTGGCCGACGAGCTCGACGTACCCCTGCTCGGCAAGGTGCCGCTCACCATGGCTCTGCGTGAGCACGCCGACAGCGGAACGCCGCTCGTCGTCGAGGACCCCGACGATCCCGCCTGTCAGGCGATCCGCCAGACGGCGCGTGGAATCGTGGCGATGACGCCGATCGGGCTGCCCGTGCTTCCGCTTGCCGGTGCCCAGCCTGGAGCAGACCCCTCCTCCGCACCCCCTGCGCAGGAGCGAAAACCGGCTGGCATGTCGCTGCCGATGGCCTGACGAGCGCGCGCTCGCGCCTGGGCCCAGCGACGAGCAGCCGGGGGCGCGCCGCGTTCCCGCGGGGGTGGCGCGTGTGCCGCCACGGCCATCTCCGGCGGAACCTTGGGGCGCTTGACAAGCGCATTTCACCTGAGAGGATCGAAGTGATGGCAGTGCAAGACCAAGAGGAGAAGGACAGCGAGCAGGGGTCATCGGAGGCCGACGCAGCCGATCTCGACGGCGCCGTCGAGATCGATGCGCGTCGCGAGAAGATGGAACGTCTGCGCGCGGCAGGGATCGACCCTTACCCGCCCGTCACGCTGTGGGGAAAGCGCACGCCGATCGCCGAGGTGCTCGCGGCGCACGACGCCGCGACGCTGGCCCACGGGGAGCACCCCGAGCTTCGCTACACGATCGCCGGACGCCTGATCTCCCGCCGTGGACACGGCAAGACGGCCTTCTTGGACGTGCGCGACCTGTCCGGTCAGATTCAGGTCGTCGTGCGGGTCGATGCGGTCGGTCAGGAGACCTATGACCGCATGCTCGACCTCGACATCGGGGACATCATCAGCGTCGAAGGCTGCGTGTACGTGACCCAGCGCGGGCAGCTGGCGCTCGCCGTCGAGCACCACGAGCTGCTGACCAAGGCGCTGCGACCGCCGCCCGACAAGCACCACGGCCTCGGTGACACCGGCACGCGCTACCGCTACCGCGAGCTCGACCTGCTCGCCAACGAGGCCACGCGCGAGCTGTTCGAGACGCGCCACAGGATCGTCTTCGCGATTCGCGAATGGCTCAACGAACGCAACTTCATCGAGATCGAAACACCCGCGTTGCAGTCGCTCGCAGGCGGGGCCGGGTCGCGTCCGTTCACCACCCATCACAACGCGCTGGACCGCGATCTCTACCTGCGCATCTCGGTGGAGCTGTTCCTGAATCGCTGCATCGTCGGGGGCATGGAGAACGTGTACGACATGGGCAAGGTGTTTCGCAACGAGGGCATCTCGCCCAAGCACAGCCCCGAGTTCACGATCATCGAGTTCATGTGCGCCTACTCGGACTACAACGACGTCGCGACCGTCACCGAAGAAATGTTCCGCGACGTCGCCCAGAAGGCGCTCGGGCGCACGACGATAAGGCGAAACGGCGAGGAGATCGACCTGGCGAAGCCCTGGAAGCGGATCACGATGCGCGAGCTCATCCTCGAGCGCTTCGGGCTTGACTTCATCGAGTCCACGCGCGAGCAGCTCGCCGAGGTGCTCGATGGGCCGATGGACCCCGACGCCACCTGGGCCGACATCGTGGCCGACATCTACACCGAGAAAATCGAGAGCACCATCAACCAACCCACGCACGTCTTCGACTTCCCGCTCGAGCCCTTTCCGATCACGCGGCGCCATCCGCTCTACCCCGAGCTCGCCGAACACTTCGACGCGGTCATCGGCGGGGTCGAGCTCGTGAGCGGCGACACCGAGCTCAACGACCCCGTCGACCAGTGGCAGCGGTTCGTCGACCAGCGTAAGCGGCGGATGATCGACGACGCCGACGTGCCCCACCCCAACGACGAGGAGTACGCGCGCGCGATCGAGTACGGCTACTCGCCGACGGCCGGCGGCGGCATGGGCGTCGACCGGCTCGTGATGATCCTGACCGAACGCGACACGCTGCGCGAGGTGATCCCCTTCCCGATCGTCCGGGGCGTGAAGTGAGCAAGCTCGACCTCGACCCGGGCCTGATCAGCGGCTGTCGCCAGGCGGCTGGCGAGATCGCCGCGCAGGTGAGCGAGCGGATCGCCGACAAGACGACCGTGTCGGTCGAGCGGACGGTCGCGCGCCTGCTCGGCATCGACGGCGCCAACGAGCTCGACGTGCCGCTGCCGAACGTGCTCGTCGACCACGTACGCGACCATGGCGAGCTCGGGCGCGGGATCGCCTACTGGCTGGGCAACGCGCTGATCAGCGAAGAGGGGCGCAGCGCACAGGAGATCGCCGAGGCCGTCGACCGCGGCGAGCTCGACCTGTGCGAGCTGCCGCGCGTCGAGGATGGGGAGATCCGCGCGCGGATCATGGGCGAGTGCGAGCGCGCTCTGCGTGCGATCTCCAAGGCGATGGACGAGCGACGCGCTATGCGCGAGCGCCTGGGCGAGAGCCCGCCGCCGCTTCGCTACGTCCTGACCGCGACGGGCAACGTCTACGAGGACGTCGTGCACGGCCTGGCCGTGGCCGAGGCCGGGGGAGACATCGTTGCGGTCATCCGCTCGACCGCCCAGAGCCTGCTCGACTACGTGCCCTACGGCCCCACGACCGAGGGTTTCGGTGGCACCTTCGCCACGCAGGCCAACTTCCAGATCATGCGCGCCGCGCTCGACGAGTGGTCTGAGACACACGGCCGCTATGTGCGCCTGTCGAGCTTCTGCTCGGGGTTGTGCATGTCCGAGATCGCCGCGATGGGGGCGCTCGAGGGCTTCGACAACATGGTCAACGACGCCCTCTACGGGATCCTCTACCGCGACATCAACCCGGTGCGCGGCCTCATCGACCAGCGCGTCTCGCGCATGATCAACGGCTACTTCGGCGTCGTGATCAACACCGGCGAGGACAACTACCTGCGTACCGCCGACGGCGTCGAGGCGGCTCCATCGGTGACCGCATCGCAGTTCATCAACCATCAGCTCGCGCGCGACTCGGGCGTCCCCGACGCCCAGATCGCGCTCGGCGACGCCTTCGAGATCGACCCGCCGGTCGTCAACGGGCTGCTGTTCGAGTGGGCCCAGGCGCAGCTGACGCGCGAGCTGTTCCCCGACTGCCCGGTCAAGTACATGCCGCCCACGCGCCACATGGACGGGAACCTGTACCGCACGCACGCCACCGACTCGATGTTCAATCTCGTCACGATCGCGACCGGTCAGGGCATCCAGACGATCGGCGTTCCCACGGAGGGCATCTTCACGCCCCACGTGCACGATCGCGTGATCGGCTTGGAGAACGTCAACTACGTGTTCGACACCGCGCGCGACCTCCAGGACGAGATCGAGTTCAAGCCGGGGGGCATCATCCAGACGCGCGCCCAGCGGGTGCTGCGCGATGCCCACGAGATCCTCGAGCGCATTGTCTCCGAAGGCCTGTTCGCGGCGCTCGCCGACGGCGTCTTCGGCGATGTGCGCCGACACGACGACGAGGGTCGCGGCATCGACGGGATAGTCGATACCGCCGAGGACTACATAAACCCGGTGACCGAGCTCATGCAGGGAGCGCCGAGCGGTGCCTGAGCCGGCGGGCCAGAACGCGACGCCGTGGCTCGCCGGCGGCACGCGCAAGCCGGTCGACCTGGAGCGCGTAAAGCCGTATGCCGACCACCTCGGCGACGGGCTCGTGCAGCTCAGCTTCACGCTGCCCGTGCCCCATGGCCTGGCGGCGCGCAAGGCCGCGCAGGAGCTCGCGGCGAAGATGGGCCTGGAACAGCCCGAGGTGGTGCACTACCAGCGACTGACCGACGGCTACACGTACTTCGTGATGTTCGCGAGCTGTCCGCACACGGTCGACTATGCCTCGCTGAGCAGCGAGGGCTTCGACATCGACTACATGACCGAGGACGAGATCGAGGACTTCGCCGAACGCGAGCTCGGGCGCAAGATCGTCGTGGTGGGTGCCAGCACCGGGACCGACACCCACAGCGTGGGCATCGACGCGATGCTCAACCTCAAGGGCTTTCACGGTCACCACGGGCTCGAGGGCTATCGTGCCTTCGACACCCACAATCTCGGCAGCCAGGTCCCCAACAGCGTCCTCGTCGCCAAGGCGATCGAGCTCGAAGCCGACGCCATCCTCGTGTCCCAGACGGTCACCCAACAGGACCTGCACATCAACAACCTCACCGAACTGGTCGAGATCGTGGAAGCCGAGGGGCGGCGCCGGGACTTCATCCTCGCGTGCGGGGGCCCGCGCGTGTCCAACGAGCTCGCCAAGGAGCTCGGCTATGACGCGGGCTTCTCCAAGGGCACCTATCCACACCACGTGGCGAGCTTCATCGTGCGCGAGCTGGCGGCTCGCACGACCGGCGGTGCCCGCGCGCAGGACGCGGCCGTCGGCGCCGATGACTGAGCGTCCGGCGACGCGCGAACCGCCGCCCCGCTCGGCGCACAGCGGGGAAAGACGGCCCACGCTCGCGCAGCTGATCGCCCCGGCGCGCACGCTCGCGCTCGTCGGGCTGGCAAAGAACACGGGCAAGACCCAGACGCTCACCGCGCTGCTGGCCGCGCTTGCCGCTGCCGGGCGACGCGTGGGCGTGACCTCGATCGGGCGCGACGGCGAGGAGCGCGACGTGATCGACAGCCGCATCGCAAAGCCGCGCGTGCGACTCGAGCCCGGGTCGCTCGTGGCGACGACGGACGCGCTGCTGCGCGCGAGCGCCATCCCCCACGATCGCCTGGTAGCGACAGGGATCCGCACGCCGCTCGGGCAGGTGCTCATCGCCGAGCTGCACGGCGAGGGCACGATCGAGGTCGCCGGGCCGAGCTCGGGCCACGACGTGCGCCTGGTGGCAGAGCGGATGCGCGAGCTGGGCGCCGAGCAGGTGCTGATCGACGGCGCCATCGACCGCCGGGCAGCCTCGTCGCCGTCGGTCGCCGACGGGCTCGTGATCGCGACCGGCGCGGTCCTCGGCGAGGACATCGGGCAGGTGGTCGCCACCACCGCCGATGCCATCGACCTCGTTCGCCTGCCCCAGACGCGGGCGGCCACGCTCGCAGGTGAGCGGCTCGAGCTCGAGCGCGATCTCGTGCTGACGAGCGACCCGCAGGAGATCGCGGCCCTGCTGCGCGAACACCCCGACGCCGGTGTGCTGGGCTGCAGCGGCGCGCTTGGCGAGCGCTTCCTGGAGGGGCTGCTGGCGGCACGGCGCGAGCGCGCCGGGCGCGAGCTTCGCATCGTCGTCGACGATCCCACCAAGGTCTTTCTTTCGCGCCGCGGCCCGGCGTGGTATGGGCGCCAGGGGATCACGATCGAAGTGCGCGAGCCAATCGAGCTGAAGGCGATCACCGTCAACCCGGTCGCCCCCGAGTCTCACCGCTTCGACTCGGCGCAGCTGCGCGCGCTGATCGAGGCGACGGTCGGCGACGTACCGGTGCTCGACGTGCTCGATCCGTCGCCGGCCTAGCCCGATCTACTCGTCAAGCAGCCCAGCCGCGAAGTTGATCGGTGGTTCGATGCGACGGTCAGCGGCCGGCGTCAGCCAGCGGCTGCAGCCGCGCCGCCGTCGCTCTTGTAGTAGTCGGCGTTGATCTGCGCGTACTTCTGCCACTCGTCTGGCAGCTGGTCCTCGGCGAAGCAGGCATCGACCGGGCAGGCCTCGACGCAGGCATCGCAGTCGATGCACTCCTCGGGGTCGATGTAGAGCATCTCGACCGCGTCGTATCCCGACTCGTCGGGCGTGGGGTGGATGCAGTCGACAGGACAGACCTCCACGCACGAGTTGTCCTTGGTGCCAATGCATGGCTCGGCGATAACGTAGGCCATCTGCCTCTTTCGGTCGGATGTGGGACCCGGGCCGGCGCGCGCGACCGACCTCGGGAGAGGCTTATTGTACGAACGATGCTGCTCTTAACCGGGGCGACCGGGCTGGTGGGGTCTGCCGTGCTGCGTCGCCTGGTCGCGGAAGGCGAAGCGGTGCGCTGCCTGGTCCGCGACCCGCGCCGGCTGGGGACCCAGCGTGTGCGCGTGCAGATAGCGCTCGGTGACCTCGCCGACCCCCCGTCGTTTCGCAACGCGCTGCGCGGGGTCGACACGGTCGTGCACCTGGCCGCCTCGATCCGCGACCAGCCGCGCGGCTCGATCGAGGAGCTCAACGGCATCGCCACCTGGCGCATGGTGCAGGCGGCCGAGCGGGCGGGCGCGACGCGCTTCGTCTTCTTCTCGGCGCTCGGGGCCAGCACGCAGAATCGCACGCGCCTGCTGCGCGCCAAGGCGCTCGCCGAGCAGGCCGTGCGCGAGGCGTCGCTGCAGAGCATCGTGTTCGCGCCCTCGATCACGTATGCCCCCGGCGACCCCTGGCTCACGTTGCTCGCGCGGCTGGCGCTGCTGCCGGTGATGCCCGTCTCCGGCCGCGGACGCGCCGTCTACCAGCCGATCTGGGCCGAGGACGTGGCTGATTGCGTGCTCGCCGCGCTGCGCTCGGGCAACGGCGAGCCCGACCGGCGCTACGAGCTGGCTGGACCGCAGACCCTCAGCCACGACGACATCGTCCGTGGCGTGCTCAGCTCGCTGCACCGCAGCCGCCCGCTCGTGCACGTGCCCACGCCGGCGGTCTCGCGCACGCTGCGCGCGCTCGAGACGCTGCTCGGCGAGCGTGCGTTCGCCACCTGGGACGAGGCGGAGCTGATGGAGGTGCCGATGATCTCCGCTCGGGGCACGGACGACGCTCAGGGCCTGGGCGTGACGCCGCGGCCGATGTCCGCGGTGCTCGCAAACGGTGCCGGCGCCCGACGGCCGCGCTAGGCCTGCAGCTCGCGCGCCACCGGCGAGCGCCGTTCGGCCCACGGACAGGCGTCTTCGAGCTGGGCGCCGAGCGCGAGCAGGTTGCCCTCCCCCAGCGGGCGCCCGACGAGCTGCACCGCTGTCGGCAGCCCGTCCTCGCCGGCGTACAGCGGCAGCGAGATTGCCGGCAGGCCAAGCGCGTTGACGATCGGCGTAAACGGCGTGAACAGCCCCGAGCGAGTGAACGTTCGCATCGGCTCGGGCGCCGTCGCGTCGAGCGTGCCGAGCGGCAGCGGGCGCTGGGCGAGCGCGGGCGTAAGCAGCGCGTCGTAGGGGTCCAGGAACGCGATCAGCTCGCGCGCGAGCGCCTGCAGGCGGATGACCGCCTCCTGGCCCTCGAGCGCGCTGGTGGCGCGCGCCAGCGAGTAGACCGCCCAGCTGAGCGGTTCCACGTCCTGCTGGCTCGGCTCGCGTCCGGAGAGCAGGCCCGCGCTGACAATCGAGTGCGCGACGTCGATCGCGAAGACCCTTCCCACCAGATCGCTGAGGCCGGGCCTCTGCCAGGGCGGATCGACCTCGATGACCTCGTGACCGAGCGAGCCCAGCAGCCGCGCCGCATCCGCCACGGCCGCTGCGCACGGCTCCTCGAGCCTGGCGTCGGGGTTCGGGGACACGGTCGTCGCGGCCACGCGCAGCCCGCCGGCGCGCGGCCCGCCGGCGATCGTCACCGGCGGCTCGCCGGCCACAACCGCGAACGGCCGCTGCGGGGCCGGCGCCCAGGTGGCGTCGCCGAGCTCATAGCCGGCGAGCACGTCCAGGATCGCCGCCGTCTCTGCCACCGTGCGCGTGAGCACCCCGTCGACCGACAGGCGCGAGTCGCCGAGCCGGGGGGCCGGCGAGATCCTGCCGCGGCTTGCCTTGAGTCCGACGAGCCCGCAGCACGCCGCCGGGATGCGGATCGAGCCACCGCCGTCGCTGCCCTGCGCCACCGGCACCATCCCCGCGGCCACGGCCGCCCCGGCTCCCCCGGATGAGCCGCCGGGCGTGCGCTGCAGGTCCCACGGGTTGCGCGTGGGGCCGAACAGTCGGGCCTCGCTCACCGGCATGATCGCGAACTCGGGCAGGGTGGTCGTGCCCACGATCACGAACCCTGCTTCGCGCACTCGGCGCACGATCGCGTCGTCGTGCCCGGCGACGTGCTCGCGCAGCAGCGCGCAGCCGTAGGTGAGGCGCAGGCCGCGGACCGCGCGGTTGTTCTTGATCGCGATCGGCACGCCCGCGAACGGCCGCTCGTCGCCGGGGCGCACCTGCTCGGCGGTCGCCAGCGCGCCCTGCTCGTCGACGTCCACGAACGCGTTCACCTGCGGGTTGAGCTCCTCGATGCGCTCGAGCGAGGCCTGCACGAGCTCGGCCGAGGAGAGCTCGCCCCCGCGGACCATCGCCGCGAGCTCGCCCGCGGGGCGGAACATCAGATCGCTCTCGGACACCCTGCCTCCTTCGTGTTCGCGCCAGCGAGCGGCTGCCAGCGGGCACGAGCGGCGCGACGCAGCCTAGCGGCTGCTCGCAGCGCCCACCGGGGTTGTTTGGTGCGAAAATATGGGTCTGCCCACAAGGCAGCCACCCCGTCAGCATCGAGCTCAGAAAGCGAGTGCCATGAGCGAGGTAGACACACCCACCGTCAAGCCGCCCGGTCACACCTCCAGCCAGCCGTCCCCTGCCCAAGCGGCGCCGCCGAACGACGAGGTGCAGTCTGGCCTCGAGGGCGTCGTCGCGTTCGCGACCGAGATCGCCGAGCCCGACAAAGCCGGTGGCGCGCTGCGCTACCGCGGCGTGGACATCGAAGACCTCGTCGGCACGGTCCCCTACGAGCAGGTCTGGGGCCTGCTCGTGGACGACCGCTTCAAGCCGGGCCTGCCGCCGGCGGAACCGCACGTGCTCACGGTGCGCTCGGGCGATCACCGCGTCGACGTGCAGTCGGCGCTGGCGATGCTCGCGCCCGAGTGGGGCTTTGGCGAGCTGATCGACATCTCCGACGAGCAGGCGCGCGACAACCTCGCGCGCGCCTCCGTGATGGCGCTCTCGTTCGTCGCCCAGTCGGCGCGCGGCGCAGGCCAGCCGCCGGTGTCCCAGCAGGAGGTCGACAAGGGCTCCTCGATCCCCGAGCGCTTCCTGATCCGCTGGCGCGGCGAGGCCGATCCCGAGCACGTCAAGGCGATCGACGCCTACTGGATCTCCGCGGCCGAGCACGGCATCAACGCCTCCACGTTCACGGCCCGTATCGTCGCCTCCACGGGCGCCGACTGCGCCGCCGCCCTGTCGGCGGCCGTGGGAGCGCTCTCGGGACCGCTCCATGGCGGCGCGCCCTCGCGCGTGCTGAGGATGCTCGAGGAAGTCGAACGCTCCGGGGACGCCGAGCACTGGGTCAAGGAGGCGCTCGACCGCGGCGAGCGCCTGATGGGCTTCGGCCACCGCGTCTACCGCGCCGAAGACCCGCGCGCCCGCGTCCTGCGCCGCACCTGCAAGGAACTCGGCTCGCCGCGCTTTCAGGCCGCCGAGGCGCTCGAGCGGGCCGCGCTCGCCGAGCTTCACGCGCGCAAGCCCGATCGCGTGCTGGCGACCAACGTCGAGTTCTGGTCGGCGCTCGTGCTCGACCGCGCCGAGGTGCCGCCGGACCTGTTCACGCCGATGTTCACGTGCGCGCGCGTGGCCGGCTGGTCCGCGCACATCCTCGAGCAGAAGCGCGAGGGCAAGCTCATCCGTCCAACGGCCAAGTACGTGGGCCACGGGCCGCGCTCGGTCGCCGACGCGGGAGCGTGAGCGGCCGACGTGGCACCCTGAGGCAGCGCACGCGCCG
>DASPVR010000104.1:0-8846 GCA_035622255.1 Solirubrobacteraceae bacterium
TAGGCGGTGCCGCCGGGGAGCACGCGCGCGTCGGCGGTGGGCACGTGCGTGTGGGTTCCCACGACCGCGGTCACGCGGCCTTCGAGGTGCCAGCCCATCGCGACCTTCTCCGAGGTGACCTCGGCGTGCATGTCGACGAGCACGTGGTCGACCTCGCCGAGTTCGTCCAGCGCTACCTCCACCTCGGTGAACGCCGAGCGCCCCGCGCGCAGATAGACGTTGCCGCTCAGGTTGACGACGCCCAGGCGCACGCCTTCGCGCTCTACCACGCAGCTCCCGTGGCCCGGCTGGGAGCGCAGGAAGTTCGCCGGGCGCAGGATCTGGTCATGGCTGTCGAGGTACGGGTAGATCTCGCGGCGATGGTAGGTGTGATTGCCGAGCGTTATCACGTCGACGCCGGCGGAGAAGATCGCGTCGGCGAGCTTGGGTGTGATCCCGAGCCCGCCCGCGACGTTCTCGCCGTTGACGACGACGAACGTGGGCCGGTGTCGCTCACGCAGCAGCGGCAGGCAGTCGAGCAGCGTGCGCCGGCCGATGCCCCCCACGACGTCTCCCACGAACAGGATCCGCACGCCCGTCGGCGCCGCGAGGGCCGCCTGCTGCTCAGCCATACTCTGGCGATGGTGGGAGGCAGGTGGCAGAGGCCGTGAAGGACGCTTCCACATCGGCCCCGCCGGACGAGCAGGAGCGAGAGCTCACCGACTCCGAGCCCGAGGCCGCTCCCGGGGCCGCCCCGCCCGCGCCGCCGCGTGCCGTCGTCCCCCGCTGGGTGCAGCTCGTGCTGCTGCCGATCGGGCTGCTGCTGTTGTGGGCGCTCGCCAAAGCGGCCGGAAAAGTGCTGCTCGTGTTCGTGGTGGCGGCCGTCATTGCCCTGATCCTCAACCCGGTCGTCGCGCTCGTCCAGCGTCCGCGCATTCCGCGCGGCGTGGCCGTCCTGGTCGTCTACCTCGCATTCTTCCTGGCCCTCGTGGGGGCCGGCTTCTTGCTGGCGAATCCCGTATCCAATCAGGTGCGCTCTTTCGTCCACGAATTGCCCCACCTAGCCAAGGAGGCCAACCACTCCCTGGCCAACCTCCAGGCGAAAGTCAACCACGAGGGGATCCACGTGACGTTCATCAAGCAGGGGGAGACGGCCCTGCAGACGCTCCGAGACAAGATCGGGAAAAGCCTGTCGAAAATCGTGACCTACAGCGGCGGGCTGCTGACTGAAGTGGTCACCGCCGGCATCGAGGTCGTGCTCGTGTTCGTCCTATCGGTGTACATGCTCGTCTACGGCGAGCGCATTGGCTCGCTGGTGCGCCGCGTGATGCCGCGCGGCTCGGGTGAGCCGGCCGACGACTACCCCACGCTCGTGCAGCGCGCGGTCTCGCGCTACGTCGGCGGGCAGCTGCTGTTCAGCCTGATCATGGGCACGACCGCGGGGCTGGCGCTCTACCTGTTCGGCCTGCTCGGGATCTTCCCGGCGGGCAAGACCTATGCGCTGGCGTTCGGGGCGTTTCTGGCGGTGATGGAGCTGATCCCCTACATCGGACCGATCCTCGGCGCGATTCCGCCGATCCTCGTGGCGCTGTTCTCCGAACCGATCCAGGCGCTGTGGGTGGCGCTGCTGTTCGTCGGCATCCAGCAGTTCGAGGGCCACGTCGTGGCACCTCAGATCTTTGGGCACACGCTGCGCATCAACCCGCTGGTCGTGATCTTCGGGCTGCTCGTCGGCGAGCAGCTGTACGGCTTCGTCGGCGTGCTCGTGGCGCTGCCGGTGCTCGCGATCCTGCGCGAGACGATCCTCTACCTCAGCCGCCACCTGACGTTCGAGCCCTGGGAGCGCTCCGGCAGAGGGCTGCTGTGAACCCAGCGGGCGCCGGCGCCATCAGCGCCGGGCGGGCGGGTGAGCCGCTGCTCGCGGTGCACGGGCTGGGCAAGCGCTTCGGTGAGCGCCAGGCGCTGCGCGCGATCGACTTCGCTGTCGCCCCCGGCGAGCTGGTGGCGGTGGTGGGAGCCAACGGCGCGGGCAAGACAACGCTGCTGTCGATCGTCGCGGGCGTCCAGCGCGCGAGCGCCGGCCAGGTGTCCTTCTCGCCCGTACTGCGCGGGGGACGTGCGATCGGATGGGCGCCGCAACAGCCGGCGCTGTACGCGCGGCTCTCGGTGCAGGAGAACCTGCGCCTGTTCGCGCGCCTGGAGCGCCTGGCCGACGTGGAGCGCGCCGTCGACGAGATGCTCGGGCAGATCGGTCTGCGCGAGCGCGCCGGTGAGCGCGTCGAGCGTCTGTCGGGAGGCAACCGACAGCGCGTCAACGTGGCGCTCGCGCTGATCTCGCGCCCGCCGCTGCTCTTGCTCGACGAGCCCTCCGCGGGCCTGGACCCCGTTCATCGCGGGCACCTGTGGGAGATGGTTGGAGCGCTCGCTCGACGCTCGACGGAGGGCCCGGGCGCGAGCGTGCTGTTCTCCAGCCACCACCTCGGCGAGGTGGAGCGATATGCCACACGCGCGATCGTGCTGTCCGACGGCGAGCTGCTGTTCGACGGGCCGCCCGCGGCGCTGGTCGCGGCGGGCGGGGGCAAGGGGGGCCTCGACGAGGCGTTCGTGCGCTTCCTGGCCGAGCGGGGTCGCCGATGAGCACGGCCGGCGCGGCGGTCGAGGCGATCAGGCGTCTGCTGGGCAAGGATCTGGTGATCCTGCGCCGCTCACGCCTGCTCGTGGGGGTGCTCGTCGTGTACCCGGTCGCGATCGCGCTGCTGATCGGGCTGGCGCTCTCGCGCAGCCCGGCCAAGCCCACGGTGGCGCTGGTCGACGAAACCCTCCCGGGACAGACGATCGAAGTCGGGGGCCAGCGCGTCCCGGTGAGCGCGTACGCTGGCCAGCTGCTCGGGCAGGTGCAGGCGAGAAATGTCGACACCCGCGCCGAGGCGATCGCGCAGGTGCAGTCCGGCAGGGCACTCGCCGCCGTGGTGATCCCGCGCGACATCGTCGCGCGGATCGAATCGGGCTTTCGCCAGGGCACCCTGGAAGTGCTCTACAACGGTGACGCGCTGGAGCAGTCGCTCGTGCGCTCAGAGCTCAACTCCGCGCTCGCGCAGGCGAACCTCGGTTTCTCAGAAGAGATCCAGCGGGCGGCCTCGCAGGCGATCGGCCACCTGCTCGCCGGGGGCAACCTGGGAGAACTCGGTGGCCCGGCGAACGCCGTCGGCCTGCACGAGGTCCCAGGCCAGCTGCGGGCGATCATCGCGCGCCAGCCGCCGGGGGCAGATCGCAGCTCGCTGGAACGGATCGAGCGCCTGGCCAGCTACGCCGCGCAGAACCTGAGCCTCGCGCGCGACGTGCTGTCGACGGTCGGGCAGCCGATCCACGCGGAAAGCAGGCTGCTGCAGGGACGGCGCACCCCGCTGTCGAGCTTCGCGGTGGTCGTGGCGGTGAGCGTGTCGCTGATGTTCGTGTGCGTGCTGCTCGCCGCCGGCAGCCTTGCGCTGGAGCGCGAGGAGGGGGTGCTCGCGCGCCTGGCCCGCGGGCTCGTCAGCCGCGAGGCGCTGATCTGCGAGAAGCTCGCGCTCGCCGGCGGGTGCGCGCTCGTGCTCTCGCTGGCGATGCTCGCCGGGATCGGTGTTTTCGTGAGCCTCGATTGGGGACGCTTCGGGCAGTGGCTGCTCGCGCTCGTGTTCGGGGCGCTCGCCTTCGCCTCGCTCGGAGTGGCGATCGGCGCGCTGGCACGCGACGTGCGCGCCGCCTCGCTGCTGGCCTTCCTGCTCTCGCTGCCGCTGGCCTTCCTGGCGCTCGTGCCCTCCGGGGCGGTGGCGAGCGGACTGTACGACGTGATCGAGGCGATCTCGTTCGTGTTCCCGTTCAAGGCCGCCCTGGGGGCGCTCGACGCCGCCGTCAACGGCGCCGCGCCTTCGATCGCGGCTTCGCTCGCTCACCTGATCGCGCTCACGGCGCTGTTCAGCGTGCTGGCCAGGGTCGGACTGAGGCGCCTGGAGTAACCTCAATGCGATGGCCTTTCCGCAGACGCGCATGCGCAGGCTGCGCGCGACAGCCCCGCTGCGCGGGCTGGTGCGCGAGACAGACCTGCGCGCCGATCGGCTCGTGCTGCCGCTGTTCGTCTGCCAGGAGGGCGCGCCGGCCGCGGCGCCGCTCGATCGCCTGGAGCTCCCCGATCTAGCGCGGCTGCCGATCTCGGGCGCCGTGGAGCGCGCGCGAGAGGCCGCCGAGCTCGGCGTCGGCGCGGTCCTGCTGTTCGGGATCCCCGCGCACAAGGACGAGGAAGGCTCGGGCGCGTGGGACGAGGAGGGCGTCGTGCAGCTGGCCGTGCGCGCGCTCAAGCAGGCGCTGCCGCGGCTGCTCGTGATCACCGACGTGTGCCTGTGCGAGTACACCGAGCACGGCCACTGCGGCGTCGTGCGCGACGATGAGACGATCGACAACGACGCCACGCTCGAGCTGCTCGCGCGCACCGCGAGCAGCCACGCGAGCGCGGGTGCCGACGTGGTCGCGCCCTCGGACATGATGGACGGCCGCGTGGGCGCGCTGCGTGCAGAGCTGGACGCCGAGGGCTTCGCGCAGACGCCGATACTCGCCTACTCGGCCAAGTTCGCCTCGGCCTTCTACGGCCCCTTCCGCGACGCCGCCGGCTCGGCCCCGGCTTTCGGCGACCGCCGCTCCTACCAGCTCGACCCGGCCAACGGGCGCGAGGCGCTGCGCGAGGCGCTGCTGGACGTGCAGGAGGGCGCCGACATGGTGATGGTCAAGCCGGCGCTCGCCTACGGCGACCTGATCGCGGCGGTGAAGCGCAGGACGGGGTTGCCGGTGGCGGCCTACAACGTCAGCGGCGAGTACGCGATGGTCAAGGCCGCGGCGGCTGCCGGCCAGCTGGACGAGCGCGACGCCGTGCTCGAGATCCTGACCTCGCTGCACCGCGCCGGTGCGGACACGATCATCTCCTACCATGCGCTCGACGCCGCGCGCTGGATGGCGGCCCGCGTTGCGTGGACGGCGTGATGAGCGCCGAGCCGCTCGCGACCCCCAAGCTGCGCTCGCGCACGCTCGGCGCCGCGATAGCGCTCGATCACACCGACCGCAGGCTGCTGAACCTGATGCAGGGTTCGTTCCCGATCGCGGCGCGTCCCTACGCGCACGTCGCGCAGCTCGGCGGCATCAGCGAGCAGGAGGCGATGGCGCGCGTCGCCCACCTGCTCGACAAGCGCATCATCCGACAGGTCACCCCGATCTTCGACACACGCGCGCTGGGCTACTCCTCGATGCTCGTGGCCGCGCGCGTCGACCCCGAGCACCCCCACCGTGCCGCAGCCGTGATCAACCGCCACCCGGGCGTGTCGCACAACTACCTGCGCAACCACGAGTTCAACCTGTGGTTCACGATCGCCACCGAGCCCGACTCAAAGCTCGGCCTCGATGGCACGCTGGCGGTGCTCGCACGCGAGTCCGGCTCCAGCTCGGTGCGCCAGCTGCCGACGCTCAAGCTGTTCAAGATCCGCATGGACCTCGAGATGGAGGGCGACACGCAGGCGCTCGCCAGCGCAGCCCAGGCGAGCGACCCGGTCGAGCTCGAGCCTCAGCCCTACGACGGGCTCGACGTCGAGGTGATCCGGGCGCTGCAGGGCGACATGCCCGTGATCGAGCACCCCTACGCCGCGGCCGCTGCCGCGGTCGGCCTCTCTGAGCGCCGCCTGCTCGAGCACCTGAGCACGATGCAGGAGCGTGGCCTTCTGCGTCGTGTGGCGGCGATCCTCTATCACCGCCGCGCTGGCTTCTCGGCCAACGGCATGGGCGTCTGGAGGGTGCCCGAGGAGCACGTGCTCGAGACGGGCAAGCAGATGGCGGCCGTGCGGGGGATCTCGCACTGCTACCAGCGCCCGACGTATGCCGACTGGCCCTACTCGATCTTCACCATGGCCCACGGCCGCTCCAAGCAGGAGTGCGACGCGATCCTCGACTCGATCGCCGCGCAAACGGGGATCGAGGAGCGCGCAACGCTCTACAGCTCGACCGAGTTCAAGAAGATCCGCCTGCTGTACTTCACCGACGAGTTCAAGGCCTGGGAGCGCGAGCACGCGGGCGTGTGAGGCGGGCGCGCTCGCAACCGAGATGTCAGACGCGCGCTCGAGGGCCCTGTACCGCCGGGCCTGCGAGGTGATGCCCGGCGGGGTGAACTCGCCCGTGCGCGCGATGCGCGCGATCGGGCGTGATCCGCTGTTCATCGCCGCCGGCGAGGGCGCCGAGGTCATCGACGTCGACGGCAACCGCTACATCGACTACGTCGGCTCGTGGGGGCCGCTGGTCGCCGGTCATGCGCATCCTCGGGTGATCGAGGCCGTCGCCTCGGCGGCGGCCCGGGGGACGAGCTTCGGCGCGCCGGCCGCGGGCGAGGTGGAGCTGGCCGAGGAGGTCGCCCGCCGCATGCCCGCCGTCGAGATGCTGCGCATGACCTCCTCGGGCACCGAGGCGACGATGACCGCGATCCGCCTCGCGCGCGCGGCCACCGGGCGCGAGCGCGTGCTCAAGTTCGCGGGCGCTTATCACGGGCACGTCGACGGGCTGCTGGCGCAGGCGGGCTCCGGGCTTGCCACCCAGGCCCTGCCGTCGAGCCCGGGGGTGACGCCGGCCACCGCCGCACAGACGGTCGTCGTGCCGTGGAACGACCGCGACGCCGTGATCGCCGCCACGCGCGAGCACGAGCTGGCGGCGATCCTGGCCGAGCCGCTGCCGGCGAACATGGGGCTGGTTTGGCCCGCCGACGGCCTACTGGAGCTGCTGCGCGAGCGCGCCGACGCGACGGGGGCGCTGCTCGTGCTCGACGAGGTGATCAGCGGTTTTCGAGTCGCGCGCGGCGGCGCGCAGGAGCTGCTGGGGGTTCGCGCCGACCTCACGATCCTCGGGAAGGTGCTCGGTGGCGGCGTCCCCGCCGCGGCGGTCGGCGGCGGCGCGCAGCTGATGGAGATGCTCGCCCCGGCGGGCGGCGTCTATCAGGCGGGCACGCTGTCGGGCAACCCGCTCGCGGTCGCCGCCGGCCTGGCGACGCTGAGCCTTCTCGACCAGGCGGCCTACGCGCGCCTGGCGCAGCTGACAGACGAGCTGGCCGCCGGGATGCGCGAGGCGGCGACCGGTCAGCCGGTCCAGGTCGTGAGCGCGCCCGGGCTGATGACCGTCTTCTTCAGCGAGCGTCCGGTGGAGGACTTCGCCGGGGCGCAGAGCTGCGATCTCGCCGCCCACGCGGCGTGGTGTCGCGAGCTGCTCACGCGGGGCGTCTACCCGCCGCCATCCCAATTTGAGGCCTGGTTCGTGTCGCTGGCGCACTCGCCCCAGCAAATACAGCGCACGGTCGCGGTGGCGGCCGAGAGCTTTGCCGGTGCGATCGCGGGGGCGGCTAGGTGAGCGGCGACGTGTTCGCGCGCCTGGCTGCGCTACTGCGCGAGGAAGGCGGTCTGCTCGCCACGCTCGTTGACAGCGACGGCCGCGCAGGGGGTGAGCGCAGCGGCGATGGCGATCGACCCGCAGCGATCGCCGCGGCGGGTCCGCGCGCGCAAGGTAGGCGCGCGGAGTACGAGCTGCTCGTCGAGGCCATCTACGAGGGCTACCTGCTGCACTACGGCGCCGCGCGGGTGGTGCGCTCCGCCGAGGCCGACCTGCGGGTGCTCGCGGGCGACCAGCTGTATGCGATCGGTCTCGCCCGGCTGGTGATGCTCGGTGACACGGCGGCGGTGGCGGAGCTGGCAGACACGATCACGCTGTCGGCACTGGCGCAGAGCGCCGGCGAGCCGGCGCTCGCCGATGCAGTATGGGCCGCGGGCGCGCGCGCGGTCGGCTGGGGGCCGAGCGACGCCCATCGTGCTGCCAAGGAGCGGGTCTTCGCTGGAGCGCCGGGCGCGGTCGAGGCGATGCGCACAAGTGCCGCCGGGCCTGCGGCGCCGCGCTGAAACCGGCCTCGATATTGTTCGCCGTCGGTGGCAGACAGGCACGCAAAGCACAAGTCCCGCTACACGTTGGACCGCCGGATCCCGGGGGCGTTCGAGGGCGAGACGATCACCCGCCGGCGCTTCATGACGGTCGGATCCCAGGGCGCGGGGGCGCTCGCGGCGGGCGCTTTCGTGCTGCCGGCGCTCGGCTTCGCGGTCGGCCCGATCTTCAAAAGCACGCCCCACCGCTGGGAAAGCGTCGGCCCCGAGGACATGTTCCCCGACAACAACTACATCCCCGTCGTGCTCACGCTCAACCCCAGCATCGGCGAGGCGGGCAAGGCGACCGCATACGTGCGCAAGCGCAACCCGGCGATCGACACCGATGTGTACGACCGCGACACGAAGTTCATCGCGCTGTCCAACCGCTGCGCGCACCTCGGCTGTCCGGTGCGCTGGGTCGACGCCGCCGAGCGCTTCATCTGCCCCTGCCACGGCGGCGTCTACGACATGCTCGGGCGGCGCACGGGCGGCCCGCCGGTGCGCCCGCTCGATCGTTTCTACACGCGCGTCAACGCCAAAGCCGAAGTGGAACTCGGCCCGCGCTTCAGCGTCAACTCAGAGCTCAAACGCTTCTCTCCCCGCGACCCGGCCGAGCCGCTGGACGGCATCGGGCAGTACGCCTACCCGTCACGGCCCGGGGCGCAGAAGTAGGGATCGTGCCGCGGCTGCCAAAGCCACCCGCCCCGCCAGTCCCCGGGCCGTTGCGCGCCCCGCCGCCGCGGCCCGACGAGGAAGACGGCCGCGGGCCGATCGAGCACGTCGCCGAGGCGGGCATCTCGGTCGTCGACTGGGTGGACGAGCGCACGTCGCTGTCGGGTGGAGCCCGCTGGCTGATGTTCCGCAAGGTGCCCAAGGGCACCAACTGGTTCTACACGCTCG
>DASPVR010000105.1:0-7704 GCA_035622255.1 Solirubrobacteraceae bacterium
GCGTTCCAGCCGTTCGCACAAACGCGAGGGAGGACAGCCGATGTCGACAACAGTCCAGGTCAAGCCGAGCCCCGAGGGCGTGCCCGGCGCGGTTACCGACGCGCGCGCGCTCAGCGCCGAGGAGCTCGGGTTCAGCGGCGCCGACGGGGTGCAGATCAACGGCTACCTGGTGCGCCCCCGGGCGCCGGGAAGCTGCCCCGGGATCGTGGTCATCCACGAGGCCGGCGGCCTCGGCGACCACATCCGCGACGTCTGCGCGCGCCTGGCCAACCTCGGGCTCGTGGCGCTCGGCGTCGATCTCTATACACGCGAAGGCGGACCGCCGCCGATGGACGATCCCGGCAAGCTCATGGAGCGCCTGTTCTCGATGCCCGACGCGCGCGCGCTCGGCGACCTCGAGGGGGCGGCCGACCTGTTGCGCGCGCGAGCCGACGCCACCGGCCGGGTCGGCTGCATCGGCTTCTGCATGGGTGGTCGCTACACGCTGCTGTTCGCCTGCTCCAGCGATCGCCTCGACGCAGCGGTCGACTGCTGGGGAGGATTCATCGACAGGGCCACGCCCGACGAGCTCTCGACCCCCGCGCGCCCGACGCCTCCGCTGCAGCTCGCCGAGCGGCTCAGCTGCCCCCTGCTCGCCGCGGTCGGAGACGAAGACGGTAACCCCTCGCCCGAGCTCGTCGAGCAGCTGCGCGAGCGCGCGAGCGCAAGCGGCCAGGAGGTCGAGGTCGACGTCTACGCACAGGCCGGCCACGCGTTCTTCGCCGACTACCGCCCCACCTACCGCCCGCAGCCGGCGGCCCAGCTCTGGGAGCGGATCGTCCCGTTCCTTGCCGACAAGCTGGGCTCGGGCTGAGCGCGACGGCGCCCGGACGTTCAGTCGGCGTCGCGA
The DNA here is from genome assembly GCA_035622255.1 of Solirubrobacteraceae bacterium. GTDB lineage: Bacteria > Actinomycetota > Thermoleophilia > Solirubrobacterales > Solirubrobacteraceae > Palsa-744. The sequence continues at coordinate 890 of DASPVR010000105.1, forward strand.
GGCTCGTATCCCGAGCAGGAGAGCACCGGCAGACGGGGGTAGCGCGGATAGGCTGGGTCGTGTCGAGAGCGAGCGCACAGAGAGAAGACCGAGCCGCGCGTGTTGGGCACCTGCACCTGGTGCTCGCAGCTGTCGCACAGGCCGGCCGCCGGGCGTGGGCTGGGCTGCTCGGCGCGGGAGCTCATCAGCCTCAGCCTACGGCCCAGCCACGGCGCCGGGAGAGGCGCTGCGGCCCAGCGCTCGCCTCGGACGGCGGTAGGCCAACCCCCTGCAATAATCGTTGACCAAGCAACTATGACGACCTTCTACCGGCTGCTCACGTTTCTTCGCCCCTACAGGCGCGGCCTGTCGATCTCCTGGCTGCTCGCGAGCGGGGCGCTCGTGATGACCGTGCTCATCCCGGCGCTGACCGGGCGGGCGGTCGACGCGCTGAAGCGCGGCGCCGAGCACGCCCAGCACCACGAACTGGCTGCGCGCGATGACTACCGCCACAGGCTGCTCGTCCTCGCCGCGCTCATCCTCGCTGCCGTGCTCGTCCGCTGGGGGCTCACGGTCTGGCGGCGGATGATCGCCGGACGCGTCTCGCTCGGCATCGAGTACGACCTGCGCGAGCGCCTGTACGGTCACCTGCAGCGCCTCGAGCTCGGTTTCTTCGACCACCAGCAGACCGGGCAGCTGATGTCGCGCGCCACCGTGGACCTGCAGGCCGTGCGCTTCTTTCTCGGCTACGGCCTCGTCTTCATCCTGCAGGCGATTCTCACGATCCTGCTCGCCACTGTCGCGATGCTGTACTACAACGTGCCGCTAGCGCTGATCGCGATCGCGCCGATCCCGTTCGTGATCGTGATCTCCTATCGCTACGGCCGTCGCGCGCGGCCGGCGATCCAGGAGACCCAACAGCGCATCGGCGAGCTGACCGCCGACGCCGAGGAGAGCATTTCGGGGGTCCGTGTGATCAAGTCGTTCGCCCGCGAGCCACGCCAGCTGGAGCGCTTTAGGCACAGCGTTGCGCGCGTGTTCACCCAGGCGATGGTCGCCACGCGCCTGGAAGCGACGTACAACCCGGTGATCGGCTTCCTGCCCCAGCTCGGCCTGGCCGCTGTCCTTTTGCTCGGCGGCGAGGCCGTGATCCACGCCCACCTGACGCTCGGGCAGTTCACCGCCTTCTATCTCTATCTCAACATGCTCACGGCGCCGATGCGCTCGCTCGGCGTGATGCTCAACCTCGCCCAGCGGGCGACGGCGTCGGGAGCGCGCATCTTCCAGGTGCTCGACCGCGAGCCGCGCCTGACGAGCGCGCCGCACGCCCCGCCGCTGCCGACCGGCAGCGGACACGTGCGGCTGCGCGGCGTGAGCCTGCGCTACGACGACGGCGACGAGTTCGGAACGGCGTACTCGCACGAACGCGCGCACGCCGTCGCCGATGACGCGCACGCCGGCGTACAGCCGGCGAGGGGCCGCACGGTGCTGTACGACGTCGACCTCGACGTGCCGGCGGGGCGCACGATCGCCCTCGTCGGCGCAACCGGTTCGGGCAAGACGAGCCTCGTCTCGCTGATCTCACGGCTTTACGACGCGAGCGCCGGCGAGGTGCTCCTAGACGGAGCCGACGTCCGCGACGTCGATCTGCGCTCGCTGCACCACGCCGTGGCGGTTGTCGGCGACGATCCGTTCCTGTTCTCGGCGACGGTCGCCGAGAACATCGCCTACGCCCGCCCGGACGCGAGCCTGCAGGAGATCGAAGCCGCCGCGCGCCGCGCCCAGGCGCACGAGTTCATCGCGCGCCTGCCCGAGGGCTATCAGACCGGCGTGGGCGAGCGTGGGCTCACGCTCTCCGGCGGACAGCGCCAGCGACTGGCGATCGCGCGCGCGCTGCTCGCCGACCCGCGTGTGCTGATCCTCGACGACGCGACCTCGTCCGTCGACTCGTCGACCGAGCGCCTGATCAAGCTCGCGCTCGACGAAGCGATGTCGGGTCGCACCACGTTCATAATCGCCCACCGCCTCTCGACGATCGCGCTGGCGGATGAGATCGTGTTGATGGACCACGGCAGGATCACGGCCCAGGGCGGTCACGACGAGCTGCTGCGACGCTCAGAGCTCTATCGCCAGATCGTCGCCAAGGGGATGCCCGAGCAGGTGTTCCTCACCCTGCCCACTGCAGAGCGCGAGGTGAGCGGGCTGTGAGCGCGCACGGCGGGCGCATGGGCGGTGGGCTGGGCGGAGGCGCTCGCGTAGGCGCCGCCGGGCGCGGCCTTGGACCGGGCCTCGGGCGCGGCGGGTCGAGCTGGACCGGCGAGCGCGCGAGCAAGGGCAGCCGGGGACGAAATCTGCGCGGGCTGTTGGAGCTGCTGCGTCCCTACCGCCTGCGCGTCGCGGCGATGCTCGTGGCGCTCCTCGTCGGCACGGCGGCCCTGCTCACGCCACCGCTACTCGCCCGCCTGGCGATCGACGAAGGCATCGAACACCACGACACGCACACGCTCGTGCTCGTCGTGGTCGCGTTCCTCTTCTCGGCGCTGCTCGTCTGGCTGACGACCTACGTCCAGACCTACCTCGTCGGCTGGGTGGGCCAGCGCGCGCTCGCCGATCTGCGCATCCGCATCTTCACCCACCTCCAGCGCCAGCCAATCGGCTTCTACGAGAGCCGTCCGGCGGGTGTGTTGATCTCGCGCATCACCAACGACGTCGAGGCGCTGGAAAACCTCGTCACCGACTCTGTCGTGACGCTCTTCCAGTCAGGGCTCACGCTGCTCGGGGCGATCGTCGTGCTGCTCTACCTCGACCCCAAGCTCGCACTGATCACGTTCTGCATCGTCCCGTTCGTCGCCGGCGCGAGCATCTGGTTTCGCCTCGTCTCGGCAGGAGCGTTTCGGCGCACGCGCGAGACGATCGCGACGATCACCGCCTACCTGCAGGAGACGCTGTCGGGCATTCGCGTCGTGCGCTCCTTCGGCCAGGAGCCGATGCACGAGCGGCGCTTCGCCCAGCTCAACGAGGACAACCGCGAGGCCAACATGGTCACGGTGCGCCTCAACGCGGCGTACTTCCCGACCGTCGAAATGCTCTCGGGCGTGGCGCTCGCGCTGATCGTCCTCTATGGCGGCCTGCAGGCGATCGAAGGACACGTGACGGCGGGGACGATCGTCGCCTTCGTGGCCACGCTCACGTTCCTGTTCGAACCGATCCAGCAGCTGTCGCAGTTCTACACCACCTATCAGTCCGGGATGGCGGCGCTCGAGAAGATCTTTCAGCTGCTCGACGTGCAGCCGATGCTCGAGGACCGCCCCGGCGCGGTCGAGCTGCCGCGCATCCGCGGCGACATCCGCTTCGACCACATCTCCTTCTCCTATGACCAGCTAGCGCCGGGGACCAGCGACGGTCGGCGCCGCGACGGCGGGAAGCCCGCGCTCGACCGCGTAGCCGGCGCGAGCGCGAACGGCAGAAGCGCATCGTCAGGCGCCAACGGCGCGAGCCCGCCGGTCGATGGCAACGGCGCGAGCCCGCCGGCGCTCGCGCTCGACGGCGTCGACCTGCACATCTCGCCGGGGCAGACGGTGGCGCTCGTCGGCGCGACCGGGGCCGGCAAGTCGACGATGGCAAAGCTCCTGGCACGCTTCTATGATCCGACGAGCGGGCGCGTGCTCGTCGACGGCCACGATCTGCGCGAGATCTCGAGCTCCTCGCTGCGCTCGCAGATGGGCATCGTGCCGCAGGAGGCATTCCTGTTCTCGGGCACGATCGGCGAGAACATCGCCTTCGGGCGCCCGGACGCGAGCGAGCGGCAGATCCGCGAGGCGGCGTCGGCTGTCGGCGTCGACGAGCTGATCTCAGAGCTCGACGAGGGCTATGACACCGAAGTCGGTGAGCGCGGCGCCCAGCTCTCCTCGGGCCAGCGCCAGCTGATCGCGTTCGCGCGCGCCCTGATCGCCGAGCCGCGCATCCTGGTGCTCGACGAGGCGACCTCCAACGTCGACCTGCACACCGAGGCGCACATCGAGGACGGACTGCGCCGGCTGCTGTCGGGGCGCACCTCGATCGTCATCGCTCACCGCCTCTCGACGATCCGCCAGGCCGATCAGATCGTCGTGCTCGAGCGAGGGCGGATCGTAGAACAGGGCACCCACGACGAGCTCGTCGCGGCGCGCGGCCACTACTTTCAGCTGTATCGCGACTGGGCGACGCAGGCGGGGGTCGAGTGACAGGCGGGCGACAGGCCTTGATCACCGAGCTCCGGGACAGGGACTCGAACCCCAAATTCGACATCCAGAGTGTCGCGTGTTGCCAATTACACCATCCCGGAACGCGAGCCCAAGGATAGTCGCCGGGCCCGGGCCCCGGCGATCGCGTCCGCTCAGGCCTCTGCGTGCTGGCCGTTGGGCGCGAAGTAGGCGGTGATCGCGTCCTCGAGGCCGTGGTCGAGCACCAGCAGTACCTCGTCTCCCTCCTGGATCACGGTGTCGGCCTTCGGGACGAAGCCCGAGCCATCGCGCAGCACCGAGATGATCTGGCTGCCTTCGGGCAGGGCGATGTCGCCCACGCGCTCGCCGATCGTGGGCGCGCCCACGCTGACCTCGAGCTCGATGATCTCGAGCCCCTCCTCTTCCAGCGCCAGCAGGTGCACGAGGCCGTAGCGCGGCACCTCGTGCTCGATCAGGCGCAGGATCAGGTCCGTCGCCGACACCGCCGGCTGGATCCCCAGCAGCCTGAAGTGGTCGTGGTTGCGGGGGTTGTTGACGCGCGCGATGATCCTGTCGCAGAGGTACTTCTCCTTGGCCACCTGACAGACGAGCATGTTGTCCTCGTCGTCTCCGGTGACCGCGATCACGAGATCGGCACGCTGGATGCCTGCGCGCTCGAGCACCCACAGCTCGGTCGCGTCGCCGTACTGGGCGGCGTGCTCGAACTCCTCGGCGACCGCCAGGTAGCGCTGGCGCGAGGACTCGATCACGCTGACCTCATGCCCCCTCACGATCAGCTCGCTGGTGAGGTTGCGCCCGACCTTCCCAGCGCCGACGACGATCACGTACACGGCTAGACGAGCTCCGGCTGCAACGCGCTTTCGAACATCTCGATCGCGTGCTTGGTCGGTGAGATCGTGTGCAGGCCCTGCTCGCCGTACCACGCGGCGCGCGCCGGGTCCATCACGCGCACGATTACCTTCTCAACGCCGAAGCGGCGCTGGGCGATCTGGGCGATGATCAGGTTGGTGTTGTCGCCGTCGGTGGACGCGATGAACACGTCGGCGCGCTCGATCCCCGCCTGCAGCAGCGCATCGATCTCGAGCGCAGTCCCGATCGTGAACTGGCCGCCCGCCTCCTCCCAGCTGCGGTCCTGCCCGGCGTCCAGGCGCTCGTGCGAGAGCGGATCCTCGTCGAGCACCGATACCTCGTGACCGGCGGCGAGCACTGACTTCGCCAGCGCTGAGCCCACGCGTCCGGCGCCCACGATCAGCACGAACATGAGCGCCTGGAGCTGATCTCGGGTGCGTTCATGGCGCTGAGATTAGACGATGCGGCTGGGCGCTTCTGAGGAGCCGGCGGACGTCAGCGCATCGCCGTGCTGGGCGACCGAGTCTTTGCCCGCGGGCGCCGTCACGATCACCCGGCAGTCGGCCTTGTCGACCACGTACTTGGCGATGTCTCCGACGAAGTTTTCAAGCGGTCCGCCGCGCCCCCCCAGGCGCGCGCCGCCGCGGATCAGCGACGGTTCCTCCGCGCCGAGCACGATCGCCTCCACGCCGCGCCGGCGCGCCTCTTCGACGATCACCGGCCCCGCCCAGCGAGTGCGTACCGTGGCCGTGGCGACCTCCACGCCCGCATACTCCTCCCCCACCGCCTTGGCCCGCGCGAGCGCGCGGCGCGCATGCATGATCTGCGCCTCGGGCAGGCTCGCGTCCAGCGGCAGGGACAGCGGGATCACGAAGATCCACACCGCCTCGATCGTGGCCGTGTCGATCGCTGCCTCGTCGGTCTGCTCGCTCGCTACCAGCAGCGCGGCCGTCTGCACGATATCGTCGTCGATCTGGCTGCCGAACAGCGGCACGAGGATCGAGCCGTATTCCTGCTCACGCGCGGCGTCATGCTGCAGGACCGAGGGCGCCACGGTCACGCGCCGAAACAGCGACGTCTCGTCGGCGCGGCGGTAGACGACATACAGCACCAGCCCCGCGAGCATCCAGCCCAGCCCGACGTAGCGGGCGGGCGCGTGTACCACCATCACAGCCAGCCAGCCGACTGCCGACAGCAGCGCCCCGAGCGCGGCGGGCAGAGGCAGGTCACCCCCGCCCACCCTGACCGAGGGCATGATCTCATACGGCCGGTCGCGCTGGGGCTCGGTGTAGCGCAGGCGACACACCGACACGTGGGCGATCGTGAACGCGAGCATGGCTCCGAACGCGTAGATGGCAACCAGGAATGTCAGGTTCTCCGGGACGACCAGCCCGGCCGCCATCACGCCGGCGATGATGATCAGCACCCACGGCGTCGAGCGCACGGGGTGCAGACGCCCGAGCTCGCTCGGGATCTGGCGGTTGGTCGACAGCGAGTAGCCCAGGCGCGAGAGCCCTAGCATCGCCGAGTTGGCGGCGGCGATCAACGTCACCGTCGCCAAGCCGGCAACCAGGTAGCGAAGCAGCTGCTGAAGCCCGTGGGGATGGACCCGCGTCACGACCCCGACCATGGGGATGCTCAGGTAGTGCGTCGCCAGCGCGGTCTGGCCGTGGTGCACGGGCAGCGCGGTGAGCGCGACGAGCGCGATGCCGACATAGATCACGAACACCGTCCAGATGCTCGTCTTGACCACTCGCTTCAGAC
>DASPVR010000106.1:0-9684 GCA_035622255.1 Solirubrobacteraceae bacterium
TCGGCTTCCTGGCGACCGTCGAGAGGAGCGAGCTCGAGGACGGCCTGCTACGCGCGCTGCAGGGTGACTTCGAGCTGCTGCCCCTCCCGGGGATCGTGCTCGACGGACCGGGCGGCGATCAGCCCGGGATCAACGACGTCGCGATCCACCGCAAGGTCGGCGAGCGCGTCGCCGAGATCGCCTACGCGCTCGACGACGAGGTAATCGGCAGCGTGCGCTGCGACGGCCTGGTGATCGCCACGCCGGCGGGCTCCACCGGCTACAACCTCGCCAACGGAGGCCCGGTGATGGCGTGGGGCGTGGAGGGGTGCGTGGTGTCGTTCATCGCGCCGCACTCGCTGACGGCGCGCGCGCTCGTGGTCGCGCCCAAGGACAGGCTCACGATCCACAACCGCTCACGCGACCCGCTGGAGATCGCCGTCGACGGCCGTATCGTGGGCGAGCTCGCGCCCGGCGACACTGTCGGCGCGCGCTTCGAGGACGCCGTCGGAACGATCGCCCAGCTGCCGGGCTCCTCCTTCTACCGCCGGCTACGCGAGAAGTTCGGCAGCCTGGCGAGCTGAGCAGGCAGACGCGCCGCGCATCGACGACGGTGTCGAGCGCGGTGCGACGAGACGCCTCAGGCGACGACGGCGCGGCCCGAACGGCCGACGACGGTGTGCTGCTGTGCTTGCGCCGGGTCGTCGCGGCCGCCGCGTCGAAGCGACTCGGTGAAAGCGTCGAGCTGGTCGCGTGAGAAGCGTCGCTGACCGCCGGGCGTGCGGTAGCAGCTGATGTGCCCGGCGTCTGTCCAGCGACGGATCGTCGCCAGCGAAACGCCGAGGTAGACAGCGGCCTGGGAGCTTGTGAAGACGAGCTGGCGGCTCGAGCCGCCGTTCGCGTTGGGGGGCGTGGGGACTGTGGACATGCCTCTGCTTTCGGCGCAAAGCGCCGGGAAGTTGAGTGGCGTTGCCGTCTGTGGACGTTTGGAGTCCGTTGGGACCGGCTGGGGTACGGTCGTCGCCGCCGGCCGCGTGCAGCGCCGCGAGCGACTCGGAGCTGGTGCGGGGCGCGCTGGTTCCTGTGGCGACCGCGTCCAGGCTAAAAACCCAAGATTACGCAATCCTGCGCGGTCTGGATAATGTCCGCTCTTTGCATTACCATCGCACGCAAACCTACTCAAAGCGGTCGGTGTCCGTGGACGGATCCAGACGGGTGTCGGCTCCGGCGAAGCTCCTCGTGAGCTTCGGAGAAGGAGAGCGCCATGGCAGACTCACACAGCCGATAGCACATTGGTGCAAAGCAGATAAGGAGATGGGGGCGTCGAGCAGAGCAGCGGCGCCCTCAGCTTTTGTTGGCTGAGGGAGGCCGCGGTGCTGGCAGCCGGGGCAGGTGCCGCTGCCTGCGATGCCGGGATGGGCTGGCGGGCGTAGGCGGCCCGACAGAGCGCGGCTCGGCCATCTCCCTGACTCGTCGCTCGAATTCGATCTCGGTCTCGAAGTCCGCGTCTTCGGCAAGCGTCGCTCCCTCTCTCTCGAGCAGCGACACGAACGCCTCGACGAGCTCGGTGTCGAGTTGTCCGTTCTCGGCGGCGCGGCGCAGCTCGACGACGGCTTCCTCGGGGGTCATCGCCGGCCGGTAGCTTTCGCGCGCGGTCATCGTGTCATACGTGGAGCAGATCGCGAGCACTCGGGACGCGAGTGGAATCTCCTTTCCGATCAGCCCCGCCGGGTAACCGCGCCCGTCGACGCGCTCGTGGTGGTAGAGGATCGCGTCCGCCACCTGTCCGTATCCGTCCAGGGCACCTACGAGGATTGCCCCCTCCTGCGGGTGGTCCTTGACGATCGCCAGATCCTCGTTGTCGACCACGTCCGCGTGCAAGATGCGGTCCGGCCAGGTGAACTTGCCGATCTCGTGCAGCAGACCGGCGGAATGCATGACGTCGCGTTCCTCCTCGTCGCAGCCGATCGCGGTCGCGAGCGCCCGTGCGTAGCGGGCAACCGTCGCCGCGTGACGGCCGCTCGTCTTGTCGCGCATCCCCAACGCGCGCACCAGCGTACGCAAGACGCCGAGCTGCAGGCCAACCAGCTGACGTGAGCGCGCTTCGAGCTGTTCTGCCCTTTCCTCCGAGCGCAACAGGGCGACCGTCAGATGACGGACGATGACTAGCACCGCGCCTGCCGCGAACAGGACCGAGATGCCGATGCTCCGATACGAGACAGCGAGAAACGTCGCGAGCATGCCGGTGGCGAGCTGGCCCGGGAGCAGGGGCAGGAACAGCTCGCGAACCTGGCGGCCGATCGGGCGGCCCTCCTCGACACGCACATCGAGTGCGAACATGACGAAGTTCAGGCCCACGAGCGTGAGCATCGAGGCGCCGAAGAGCACCAGTCCGAATACGACGTTTCCGGTCACTGTCTGCATGCCGACGACGTGGATGTCGCTGGCGAGTGCGCTGACGAGCACCCCGCCGATCAGACACGTGACCGCGAACGTCGAGAGGTTGTTGAGCCACTGGGCCGGGGCGAGGCGCCGGACCGCCGATTTGAGGACCATTGCCGCGACCCCGCAAACCACCGCGGGCGCCGGTCCGAGCAGGCCCATCGCGAGGATGAGGGCGATGAACGACGCAGTCAGCTGGCCGCTCCCGGTCTCCACGCTGAACCATTGCCCGAGCAGCGAGATCGCGAGCAGAAGCACGACGAGCGAGCGCGGACTCCATTCTTCAGGGCTCGAGATCAGCGCCGCTGCGGCGATCGAGCCGACGAGGAGGATGAACTCGCTCGTCCAAAAGAGACGTCTCATCGGCTTTGACGCAGGCATCGTGGCTCCATCGTCATTAACGGCGGCTGGCTCGGCGCACTTGATGAGCGCGGGCCGGCGGCCGGGATCGAAAAAGCGCTCTGTAGAGCGGAAGCCCGACCCCTCAGTCGCCCGTGTACTCGCTCGTTGCGGGTTCGTGCCGCACGCCGGGCTGGCTCTCGAGCGCCGGCGCCAGCTCCTCCTCGCGCCCACTGTGCGGCGAACGCCACACCGATACGCGCAGCAGCACGGCCGTCGTCGCAAGCGCGCCCAGGCCGACCACGAGGAAGGCCGCGCGCGGGGAGCTCAGCGCCACGAGCAGGCCGCCGAGGGGCAGTCCGATCGCCAGGCACAGCGCGCCCAGCGATTCGAGCGCGCCCATCAGGCGGCCCTGCAGGTGCTGGGGGGTGATCCGCTGGACCGTGCTGATCATCGAGGGCCACTGCAGCCCGTTGCCCATGCCGCCGACGAGCGCCGCGAGGCAGGCGAGCGCGAGCGTCGGCGCACCGGCGAAGCCGACGTATGCGCCCCCGATCGCGAGCGTGCCCGCCCTCAGCATGATCGCCAGCGAGCGCTTGATCAGCCGCGCGAACAGAACGCTGCCGAGCACGGCTCCCGCACCCCAGGTCGTCAGGAGCAGCCCGTAGCCGCGGTCGCCGGCATGTAGCGTGGCCTTCGCGTAGGCGACCTCGATCGGACCCCCGGATTCGAAGAACACGAGCGCGATCGCCTCGGCGACGAACAGCGTGCGCAGCGAGGCCGTCTCGTTGATGTGACGCCATGCCGCCCGCAGGCGCGCGCGCACCGAGTCGCTGCCTGCCTCCTCGACGTGAGGGTGCAGGTCGAGCAGCAGCGCTGCGCAGATCACGAACGAGGCGACGTCGATGAACAGCGCCGCCGATGCGCCGGCGGCGGCGACGACAGCGCCCCCGATGATCGGGCCGAGCACGAACGTGAACGAGAAGGCGACGTTCAGAGCTGCATTCGCGCGGCGCTCGGCCTCCTCGGCGTTGTCGGTCAGCGAGGCGTCCGCCCCCTCCGTGGCGTCGACGGGCGGCGCCGCGCCCGGCCGGCCGGCGGCCTCGGCGTGCGCGGTGCGCGCGAGCTCTGAGCGAAGCAGCGCGCTCGCCGCGAGCGCGGCCGTCCCGTCGATCGCGACGAGCACGAGCACGGCAGGGAGAGAGAAGTGCCAGAGCAGCACCGCGAGACCCGCTGTGACGATCGCCTCGAACATGTACAGGGCGCTCAGCTCGCTGCGGCGTCTTGACGCCTCGACACGCGCCACTATCGCCGGCACGACGAACGCCGGCAGGGCCTGCCCGGCGAACAGCAGCGCCGCGACCGCGAGGGCGCTGTGCGTGTGGTCGAAGACCGCGAGCGAGAGCGCGACGAGGCCGAACCAGGTGCCCAGCCGGTTGATGGTGTAGGCGACCAGGATCCGACGCAGCCGGGCGGAGCGAAGCGGCGACGACACGCCGCAACGCTAACGCCTGGTGTCCCGGGATCGGCTTGGCAATGCCGAGATCGGTCGTCGCCAGCCGCTACGGTGTCGAACATGGAGGCGGGAACGCGATATCCGCGCCGGCCGGTGAGCGTGATCATCTCCGACGACCACGCGCTCGTGCGCGACGGGCTGCGCAAGGTGCTCGAGCGCGAGGGAGACGAGTTCTCCGTCGTGGCCGAGGTCGCGGATGTCCCGGACATGATCCGCGAGGTGCGCACCCACAAGCCCGACCTGCTCACGCTTGATCTGACGATGCCGGGCGGCTCGAGCCTGGGGGCGCTCCCGTCGTGCTTCATCGCCCATCCCACGCTCACGGTCGCCGCCTTCACCATGCGAGAGGACCCCGACTACGCGCGCCAGGCCGTGCGCGCCGGCGTGCGCGCCTACGTGCTAAAGGAGGCAGAGCCGGCCGAGATCCTGAGGGCGTTTCGCTGTGCCCTCGCCGGCGAGACCTACCTGGATTCCCACCTGGGCCTGGTCGTCGACGACGAAGGGGTCAAGCCGGTGTCCAAGGCCTAGGCACTCGCGCCCTCAGGGTGCGCGCGCCGCTCAGCCGCCTGCCGCCTCGGCGGTGAATGCCAGCAGCGCGAGCGCGGCCAGGTCGTCGCTGGGCTCGTTCGACGGGTAGGCAAGTACGTTGTCCTCGTATGCGGCCTTGCGTCCGTTGAACTGGGCGTAGGGATCGCCCCCGTGCGGCGGGCAGCGCCGGTAGCCTTCGGACGCGCTGAGGTGGCGCAGCTCGTGCGCGCTCACAGGGCCTGGGACGACGGCGCCGAGCAGCAGCGGCGAACGGCCATCGAGCGATCCGCTGAGGTTGGCCACCTGGTGGGCGAGGCAGAGGGGAAACCTGGCTCCCGCACCGACCACGAACGACAGGCCCCAGGGATTGTCTCCGAGCACGGCATCCAGCTCACGCTGCCCAAAGCCCCGATACCGCGAGGTGCCCGAGATCTCGTCATAGAAGCGCGCCTCCAGCGAGAGGCCGAGCAGGTGGGCGACCGAGTCGTCGTTGGCGTATATGTAGCCGATGCCGAACGGATCGCGCCGCGCTACCGCTTCGGCCGCCGCCAGCTGGTCGTGCAGGTCTTCGAGCACCGTGGCCTGGTCGCTTTCCATGCCTTCGAGCGCCGAGGGCGACGCGAACACGCGGTCGGCCATCAGCTCCAGATGCGCAAGCGCCGCCACGTCGTAGAGGTTGAAGGTGTCGGTGCCGTCGAGCGGGTTTTCCATGTATGCCTGGCCCCAGTGGTCGGCCTGTTCGAACCAGTACAGGGGTTCGGGGTGTGGCAGCCCGGCGCGTTCGGCGGTCGTGGCGGTCGCGCGGAACAGCTCGTCTGCGCCCAGCTCGAGATCGTCCTGCCACTCCTGCTCGGGGTAGTAGTCGTGCGGCGTCGCGGTCACGAGCGTGCCCGGGTGCGTGTCGGCGCGGTCGAAGATCGTCTGCCCCCAGAGCAGGCACTGGTGGGCATATGCCGGTTCGCTCGCTGCAAACAGCTGAGCGCAGAGGCCGAACGCCGCGGCCACGCGCCCGGCGAGGTTGGGGCTGATCGGGGCGCCGTTGACGCCGTCTGCGAACACCGGGCGGTAGCGCACGTAGTAGGCGCCCTGGCCAGGTCGCGCGGTGATCGTTTCGTCGTGCTGGGGTAGGCGCCAGTCGACGTCGTGGTCGCCCTCGATGTGCGCATTGCCCTCGCCGATGCCGACCTGATAGAGCAGCACCCCTGTCTGCTGATTCCACATCCGCTGCAGCCACGTCAGGCCGTAACGCGCTTCGGCCAACAGGCGCGGCTCGGCTGCGCCGAGCGCAGACGGGTAGGCGCGCAGCGTGTACAGGAGCAGGTCCTCGACGAAGCTCGCCGTCTCGACGAGCTTGAGGTAGTCGCCCGCGTCTGACCATCCGCCCGCCACGTCGACCGGGGGTAGGCCGAGGGGCACGAGCCCCCCCTGGAGCACGTCGTCTCGGTAGACCGGCGTGCCGTAGACGACGGCGTGCTCGTCGGCGAGATGCGATGGCTCGCGGTTCAGCGGCGATGGGATCACTTCAGGTCCGTCGCGCTGCTCTCCAAGGAAGTCGAGCTCGCGAGCGGCCAGCTGGGCGTAGGGATCGCCGCCGATCGTGAATGGGATCGAGTGAGCGCGGCCGGGCCCAGCGAGCGCGATCGTATAGCGCCCGGGCGTGCGCAGCGCGCTGAAGGCGATGCGGTAGGTGTGGCGCCAGACGCCGTTCCATGCTCCGCGATCGCCTCCGAGCGTGCCCGTCAGCACCGTGGCTCCGCTCGCTGAGAGGACGCGGAAGCGGCGTAAGCGAATGGCGCGGCGCGCGAGCACGGTCGCGCCCTTTGGCGCGTCGGCAGGGAAACCGACCTGGTTGACGCGTACGAGCACCGCTGCGGCCTGGCGCCCCTCCCGGGTCAGGCGCGCATGGGCCTCACGGTTCTGGGTCGCGTGCGACGAGGCGGCGCCGCAGGCGACCAGTGCGACGGTGACCGCGAGCGCGCTCGGCACGAGAACGTTGAGGCTGCCGGCTCTTGCAAGCGCCCCACCGCTCCTTTTGCGCCGATGAGCTGTTGAACGCATTGTAAGAAAAGTCGAAGTTTTCTCGTCCGGTGGTGTCCCTCGTCGGCACCGACTCGGACGCGACGAATCAAGGAACCCGGCTCCCGCGCAGACGTTTCGCTACCGAGACAGATAAATGAAGAATCACGTAAGATCGCTGCTCATGCGCGAGCTCGGCGAGGAGGGGTTCGTAGGCGCGGCCAAGCCGTGGCACGCCGACGAGCAGGAGCGGCCGGTGTTCGTCGACGACAGCGGGCGCCGGGCGCGCGCGGTCTACGGCGCCGGCGTAGTCATGCTGGCGCTGTTCGCGACCTGGCTCGGGTGCCTGGTGATCGGGATGTTCGGTGCGACGGGCTTCTCGGTTCCGCGCATCACGGCGGTCGTTCGCACCCGCGCGGCGCGCGGGGAGCTGGCAAGCGCCCAGGTGGTGACGGCGGGCTCACGAGCGCTGCGTTCCGGTGCGATTGTTCTCGACAGGACCCACGCGGGCTGCGCCGCAGTGCCCCGCGGCGGGGTGGGGGCCGAGCTGCTGATCGTGGCCTCCAGACGTGACGGAACGCCACTCCAGCGGCACGCCTCGTCGCTGGCCACCGACGAGAGGGGTGCCCTGCCGGGTTGCACCGGCGACGCGCGTCACGAGCCTCGCCTGACATGACGCTGCGCGCTCGCCACGTGCTCGTGGCCCTGCTCACCGTGATGGTTGTGGTGCTCCTGCTCGTTGACGGAGTGACCACGAAGACGCTCGGGGCGGCGGGCACCGATGCGGCGAGCCCCGACGCGCCGCTGGCGAGCGCCGGCCCGATCCTCGTCTCAAATGGTCACGGCGGACTGGAATCGCGCGCCGCGGCGCCGGGGAAGCGAATCGCGCTGACCTTCGACGATGGACCGAGCCCCAAGTGGACGCCCAAGATCCTCGCGATCCTCCAGCGCGAACACGTCCCGGCGACGTTCTTTGAGATCGGCGGCAACGCCGTGCGCGCCCCTTGGCTGACCAGGCGCATCATCAAAGACGGCTTCGAACTGGGCGACCACACGTTCACCCACCCGAACCTCGCCACGCTGCCCAACTGGCAAAGACAGCTTCAGATCGGCATGACCGAGAGCGCGTTCAGCGGCATCGTCGGTCTGCGCACGCGCATGCTTCGCCCCCCGTACAGCTCCACGCCGGACGCGATAACCCCCAAGGAGATCGCGGTCTGGGGGAAGATCGCCGCGGAGGGCTACACGATCGTCGTGGCCAGCTACGACACGCGCGACTGGGACCTCCCGGGGGTGAGCTCGATCCTCGCTGCGGCGACGCCCGAAGGCAATCAGGGCGGGACGATCCTGATGCACGACGGAGGCGGCAATCGCGCCGAGACGGTGAAGGCGCTGCCGAAAATCATCGCCATGCTCAAGCGGCGCGACTTTCGTTTCGTGACCGTCTCCCAGTTGGACGGCTTGCCGCGCGATGCGCTGATGACGTCAGCGTCCCCATGGGAGCGTCTGCGCGGGAGCCTGTTCGTTGGGATGCTAGCCGTCTCGCGAGCGGTCACCGGGGTGCTGCAGGCGATCGTGCTCGCGGTCGCGGCGCTGGTGGGCGTTCGCATGCTGCTCGTGCTCGCCCTGGCCTCGGCGCAGGTGCGCCGGGGGCGCCGGCGCGAGCGCGACTCGGGCTTCAGCGCACCTGTATCGATCGTCGTGCCGGCGTTCAACGAGGCCGTCGGGATCGAGCGCTGCGTGCGCTCGCTCGCCGACAGCAGCTATCCGGCCCCGCTTGAGGTGATCGTCGTCGACGACGGCTCGAGCGACGGCACCGGCGCGCTGGTCGAAGCGCTCGGGCTGGCGAGCGTGCGGGTGCTGAGGCAGGCAAATGCCGGCAAGCCGGCCGCGCTCAACGCCGGCCTGGCCGCCGCGCGACACGACCTCGTCGTGATGGTCGACGGCGACACCGTGTTCGAGGAGCACTCGCTGCTGAACCTCGTGCAGCCGTTCGCCGCACCCGATGTGGGGGCCGTGTCGGGCAACACGAAGGTCGGCAACCGCTCGGGGCTTCTGGGCCGCTGGCAGCACATCGAGTACGTGATGGCCTTCAGCCTCGATCGGCGCGTGTACGAGATGCTCAACTGCATGCCCACGGTCCCGGGCGCGATCGGAGCCTTCCGTCGCGACGCGCTGCTGAGGCTGGGCGGCATCTCCGGGGCGACCGTCGCCGAGGACACGGACGTGACGCTCGCGATCGGGCGCGAGGGCTGGCGGGTCCTGTATGCCGAGGATGCGCGCGCCTGGACGGAGGTGCCGTGCACGCTGTCGGGGCTCTGGCGCCAGCGAAGCCGCTGGGCGTACGGGACGCTGCAATCCCTGTGGAAGCATCGCGGCGCCTTCGCGGGCCGCGGCGAGGGGCGCATCGGGCGCCGGGCGCTGCCCTACATGATGATTTTCCAGGTCTTGCTGCCGCTCGTGGCCCCGCTCATCGACCTGTTCGCGATCTACTCGATCCTGTTCCTATCTCCGCTGCAGATCCTCGTCTTCTGGCTCGCGTTCAACCTCTTCCAGCTGACGCTCGCCTGGGCGGCCTTCGGTTGGGATCACGAGTCGCGTCGCGTCCTGTGGTGGATGCCGCTGCAGCAGTTCGTCTACCGCCAGCTGATGTACCTCGTGGTCATCGACTCGGTCATCGTCGCGCTCATGGGCACGCGCGTGCGCTGGAACCGACTCGCCCGCACCGGCGAAGTGCAGGTCGCCCAGCCCGCGAGCCCGTGAGCCCGCCGCGCGCCCCGCTGAGGTGTGCGCTGGTGCTCGCGCTGTCGAGCACGCTCTGCGGCTGCGCCGCCGCCAGCGGCTCCGAAGGGCAACGCGTGCAA
>DASPVR010000107.1:0-10539 GCA_035622255.1 Solirubrobacteraceae bacterium
TGGACGCGCACCCCGACCTCCATCGAGGTCTGCCAGGCGGCGTTCACGCTCGCGCTCAGCGTGAGCACGTCTCCGACCTGTATCGGGTGCCGAAACGTCATGCGATCGACGGCAGCGGTGACGACCGGCTGGCGCGCGTGCCTTATGGCCGCCAGCCCGACGGCTTCGTCGCACAGCTTCATAACCGTGCCGCCGTGAATCCGCCCGGCGTTGTTGGCGTCGGTGATGCTCATCCACTTGACCAGCGTCGCGCGCGGTTCGCTCATCGTCGGACCTCGTGCCAGATGCTACTCGCGCGCGCCAAGGCGGTTGCGCGTCCCCCTGCGGTGCGCCCGGTGCAGCGAGATCCGTTCGCTGACGTTCTTGAAGCTGCGCGACCCCGCGCGTGACCACGAGTAGTCCTCGCCCGTCGCTTCGCGCACGGCCTTGGTCGCGAGCACGCTTCCCGGACGGGCACGGGGGGTGATCCTGCTGGCGATGTTGACCGGGCGCCCATACCAATCGCCCCAGCGGTTGATCGCCTGTCCGTAGGCGACCCCCACGCGCAGCGATGGGAGCTCGTCGTCGGCCTCGACCGACTCGACGAGCGAGAGCATCGCGCCGACGAGCGGCGAGGGCTGCGGCGAGACGAGCATGACGGCGTCGCCTATCGTCTTGACGAAGCGAACCGGTGGCCTGGCGACCTGGCGCCCTGCGGCCGACAGGTGCGCCGACATCTTCGCGAGCTCCTCGCCAGGCACGCGCTCGCCCAGGCGCGTGAAGCCGACCAGGTCGGCGAACGCCACCGCCACCGTCTGTGCCCCCGCCAGCGGCCAGGAGGCCTGCTCGGCCCCGCCCACGACGTCGCGACGCACGAGCTCGCGCAGCTGGATGGCCAGCGCGTAGTCGGGCAGCCCGCTCAGCAGCGGGCGCAGCTCCAGCGCCGCCCGCTCGATGCGCACGCCCAGGTCGAGCTCGGTGTCGTCCGGACGGGGAAGCGTTTCGCCGACCAGCCTGCGGATGCCGTCGGCGAGCGGAACCATCGCGTCGCCGAGCATGCGCGCGAGCTCGAGCAGCCGGTCATCGGGCAGGCCCGCCCGCCTGAAGTGCCCGAAAGAGCGCGCAGCCTTAACGTCGTCGGGACCGAAGAGCACGTCGTCGGTGTCCGGGACGGGCAGACCGAGCGCGTCGGTCAGCTCGAGCAGGAACGGTTCGTCGACACCGGCGAGCTCGGCAGCCTGGGAGGCCGTGTAGGTGGGTTCTCCGACGAGCACGCTCTCGACAGGCAACAGCGCGAGGCGACCCTCGGAGATCGCCTCTCTTAGCTGCTCGATGCTGAAGCCGCTCTCGTGCAGGCGATCGAGCAGCTCAACACGCCCGGCCCGCGCGTCAGAACCGAGTCCGTCGAGCATTCCCTCGGCTTGCCAGTCCCGCGTCATGGGCCGGGCGTAAGGGTAGTGGGTGCGTCCTATACGGTTGGCGCCCATGGACGACGATCCCGAGGACGCCGAGACGCCAGAGGACCGCGAGACGGCATACCACCTGTTCCTCGATCGCGAGCAGGTGGCGGTCACGGCCAGCGCGCTGCACCTGCTCATCTCAGACGAGGCCCACGAGCAGCAGATACGCCAGCTCGCCAGCGAGGTGCTCGAGCGCCTCGAGGTCGCGCCCGACGGCGAGCGCCCGCTCACCGTCCCGCTCACCGCCCCGCAGATGAAGATCGCGCACACGGCCGTGCGGCTGCTGCTCGACGACCTCCAGCGCGAGCAGGACGACGAGCGCCAGGTGCTCTGGCAGGTCCTCGAGAAACTGCCCGACGAGCATGCGATCCGCGCGATCGAGCTCGACTAGCAGGGCGCCGGCCGCGGCCCGGTCATCCTGAAGGTATGCAGTTCACCGACCGGCGCGACGGCGGGCGTCAACTGGCGGCCCGCCTCGCCGCACTGGCCACCGAGAAGCCGGTGGTCGTGGCGCTGCCGCGCGGCGGTGTACCGGTGGGCGCCGAGGTGGCGGCGGCGCTGGGCGCGCCGCTCGACATCCTCGCGGTGCGCAAGCTCGGCGCGCCGGGCAACCCCGAGCTCGCTATCGGTGCCGTGGCCGAGGACGGGAGCGGCGTGCTGGACCGGCGCTCGGCCGAGACGCTCGGGATGACGCGCGCGATGTTCGAGGACACGCTGCAACGCGAGTCGCGCGAGCTGCGGCGCCGCGTGGAGCGCTACCGGCACGGACACGCGCCCGCCACCGTGCGCGGGCGTGTGGTCGTCGTGGTCGACGACGGGCTGGCGACCGGGTTGACCGTGTTGGCGGCGATTCGCGCGATGCGCCGCGCCGGCGCTCGTCGCGTCGTCGTGGGCGTTCCCGTGGGCGCGCGCCAGTCGCTCGAGATGGTCGCCGAGGAGGCAGACGAGGTCGTGTGCGTGAGCGTGCCGGCGCGTCTGCTCGGCGTGGGCATGTGGTATCGCGACTTCGCGCCGGTCTCAGACGAGGAAGTCCTCGCGCTGCTGGGAGAGGGCTAGCGGCGCCCGGGCGTCGGTACGGCGAAAAACCCCATCATCGTCAAAACAACCCGCCGCGACGTCCTCATGCACGAGGGCTGTCACGCTCGCTGGCGGCCTTCTCGCGCTTGGTCGGCCCGCGCCTCGCCTGCTTACGCTTCGGTGGCGGACCGGCGATCAGCGCGAGCAGCTCGGTCATCGACCGCTCGACGCCGCGTGTGAGGATGTCGATGTCGCTCGAGCTGTCGTAGTCGCCTGTGACGCCGAAGTAGAGACCGCCGTCATAGGAGAAGATCGCGATCGAGATGCGCACCTGACCGATCACGGGAACGAACGGAAAGGACTCGAGCAGCCTTCGATCGAGCGTACGCAGGGGCTGTTGGGGTCCCGGAACGTTCGTCACCCCGGTCTGCACGCCGAGCCCCGGAGCACGCGCGGCGAGGCGGGCGCCCATCGCGAGCAGCATTGGCGGCGCGAAGCCCGAGAGCGAGGTGAGCACGTCGCCCGCGACGGCCTGACTCGACTGCTTGAGGCCGTCCATCTGCGCGCGCAAGGAGGCGAGTCGCGCCGCGGGATCGGCGACGCCGATCGGCAGATCGGCGAACATCGCCGACACCCGATTGTTGTAGACGCCCTGCTCGTCCGGCCGGCGAACCGAGACCGGCACGAGCGCGCGGATCGTGCGGTCGGCGACGGTCTCGCCGCGCGCTTCGAGCAGGTCACGCAGTCCGCCGGAGACCACCGTCAACACGACGTCGTTGACCGTGCCTCCGAGAGCCGCGCGGATCGCCTTGACGTCGCCGAGACGCGTCTGTGCACAGCTCCACACGCGATGCGGCCCGATCGGGCCGGTCAACGAGGAGCCTTCCAGCGGGCGCATCACCTGCGCGGCCGAGGTCATGCCACGCAGCAGATCCAGCACCATGCCGAGCGACGCGCGCGGTCTGCGCACGGCGGCGCGCAGGCTGCGCAGCTGCTCGGACGGATTGACCGTGCGGTGGGTGATCGTGCGCAGCACGAGCTCGGGACCACTCGGCTCGGGTTCGGGCTCCCAGGTGTCCGCCGCGGCCGCCGTCTCGTCTTCGAACATGCCCGACATCAGATCTGTCGCCGACACGCCGTCGACCATGCAGTGGTGGACCTTCGAGAGGAGCGCCCAGCGGCTCTTGCTCAGGCCCTCGACCATCCAGATCTCCCACAGCGGCTTGTTGCGGTCGAGATGCTGGGCGAATATGCGCGCGGCGGTGTTGCGGAGCTGGTCCTCGCTACCGGGCGGCGGGAGAGCGGTGTGGCGCAGGTGGTAGGAGAGGTTGAAATGAGGATCGTCCACCCACACGGGGCGACCGAGGTCCAGGGGGACGAAGCGAACCTTCTGTCGATAGCGAGGGACGAGGCCCAGCTTGCCCGCGACCATCTGCTCCAGCCGTTCGAAGGGCGGAGCCGGGCCCTCGAAAATGCTCACGCCGCCGACATGCATCGGGTTCATCGGTCCCTCGATGTGCAGGAACGATGCGTCCATCGGGCTCATCCAGTCCATCGGGCCCCCTACTCGTCGAGGATGCTCGCGAGCACGCGGTAGACGCCCACGTTCACGGACATGCCACCGTGGCTGGACTCGACCTCGATGTGCTCCGCGCACGGATCCAGGCACGACTGCCAGGAAACGATCCCATCGCTGCGCGAGTAAATCGCGACCGCGCGCAGGCTCCGCGGAAGCGGCGCCCGAAGATCCTCACGGAACTCAGCGCAACACGGGCCGTCGCCACATTCACGGGACAGCATCCCCGGAACGCCGAGATCGCCGAGCAGCGCCACCGAGCGCACCGCCCCGAGCACTGCACGACCGACAGCCAGCGGGTCCAGCACGGGTGACCCGAGCGTCACGATCGTGCTGACCAGGTCCGGGTTGCGAAGCGCCGCGACCCTGGCCAGCTGGCCACCGCGGCTTTGCCCGATCAGCACCGCCCGGCCGGCGTCGCCCCGGGCGAGGTCCCGCAGACGCGACTCGATCCCGGCCAGGGCCCGCTCGGCGCAATTGGTGTTGAAAAGGATGCCGGCCCCTACAGTGCGTGAGCCGCGCCTGCGCAGCCACCCGCCGAGCACGTTCAGCGACTGGTCTCCCGCCATGAACCCCGGAACGAGCAACACCGGGGGACCGCTCGGCCGGCGGGCCGGGCGAAGAAAGTGTCTATCGACGAGCAGACGCGCTAGCTCCACGCCGTAGCGCAACTCGCCACGAAGCGGCCCCGCTGCAGTTTTGTCTCGCGCAGGCGCCGATGACATCTCTCCAGCGTACTGGGCGCGCTGGCGGGTCGATACCGCTACTAGACTCGGCTACTCAGGTGCGATCACCGCCGCCGCAGCGCGCTCGGCGATCAGATCGGCGTGCTCGTCGAGGATGCCCTGGGCTCCGTCTCGCCGCCGAATGAATGAATGCCCCGTGCGGGACTCGAACCCGCCCCACCGGATTAAAAGTCCGGGGCTCTGCCTGATGAGCTAACGGGGCCAGCGGGTCAGTCTGGCAGATGCGTGCGCCCGCGGGGCAGGCCGAGCGCTGGTCGGCTAAGCCGAGCCGGGGTCCTCGGTGGCCGCCACCCGCAGCATCTCGTCGATGCGCGTGAGCTTCACGCGCGGACGCCCTGCGGGCTCGCCGGCGGAGCGCTCATGGCGATCGATCTCTTCCCAGCCCGCGTAGGTGACGAGCGCGGGCTGGTGGGCGCAGAGCATCGCCTCGGCCAGGGCCGCATCGGTCATCGCAGGCGCCGGGCCACGGCCGTCGCCGTTGCTCGCCGCGATGTCTGCGAGGATCGCGTCGACGGTCTCCTGGGCGTCCTTCTTGTTGGTCCCGATCACGCCCGACGGGCCCCGCTTGATCCACCCGACGACGTACTCCCCAGGCACCGGCGAGCCGGTGTCTGGGTCGAGCACCCGTCCGTGTGCGTTGGGGATCGTGCCCGCGCGCTCGTCGAAGGGCACGCCGGGGAGCGGGACGCCGCGATAGCCGATCGCCCTGAACAGGAGCCCGACCTCGATCCGCTCGTGCGCATCGGTGGGCTTTGCGCGCAGGTTGCCCGAGCTGTCGGCGACCAGCTCGTTGCGCACGAGCGCCACCGCGCCGAGGTGGCCATCCGGCCCCGGCTCGAGCGCGACGGGAGAGAGCAGGAAGCGCAGCACGATCCGCCGGGGACGGCCAGCCGGTGAGCGCTCAGCGTAGGAGCGCAGGATCTCGACGTTGCGCCGGGCGGTCACATCGACCTCGGCCCGGTCGTCGGGCACCGACAGCGCGAGCTCGAGCTCATCGGGATCGATGATCACGTCGGCGTCTGAGAGCTCCCCCAGCTCCAGCAGCTCGGGGTTGGTGAAGGCGGCCTGCGCCGGGCCCCGGCGCCCGACTATGATGACCTCGCGGACGCGGCTCTGCGCGAGCACCTGGAGCGCGTGATCGGCGACGTCGGTCGACGCGAGCTCCTCGGTCGTGAGCACGAGCATGCGTGCGACGTCGAGCGCGACGTTGCCGTTGCCTACCACCACGGCGCGCTCGGCCGATAGCAGATCGACCTCCAGCTCGACGTGATCGGGATGGCCGTTGTACCAGCCGACGAACTCGGTCGCGGCGTGCGAACCGCTGAGGCCTTCGCCCGGGATGCCGAGCGGCCGGTCAACCGCGGAGCCCGTGGCGTAGACGATCGCGTGATAGTGCTCACGCAGGTCATCACGCGACACGTGCTCGCCGAAGTTGACGTTGCCGAAGAAGCGGAAGCGAGCGTGGGCCGCCGTCTTCTCGTACACGCGCGAGACGGACTTGATCTTCGGGTGGTCGGGTGCCACGCCGGAGCGCACGAGGCCCCACGGGGTGGGCAGGCGCTCGATCATGTCGACCTCGACGCGGCCGTCGGAGTCCTTGAGCAGATGACCGGCCGCATAGAAGCCGGCCGGCCCGGAGCCGATCACGGCGATGCGGATGGGGTGGTCGTCGGTCATGGGTGTGCCGCGGTGAGGTTGGCCGGTGTCTCGCGGATGGGCGCGGCCCGACTCGAACGGGCGACCCCCTCGGTGTAAGCGAGGTGCTCTGACCAGCTGAGCTACGCGCCCAAGCTCGGGGGCATCAAGGCTAGCGGTGATCCGCACACGAGCCGGCTGGGTCCCCTGCGAAGCTTTCGGCGGTGGGAAGAGCGGGGCGGATCGTCGCGTGGTGCGCGGGCGCGCTGGCGCTGGCGCTCGTGCTCGCGCAGGTGCTCCTACCGGGCATCGCCGCCAGCCGCATCTCCTCGCGCGTGGGCCGCTATGGCCAGGTGCGGAGCGTGAGCGTGAGCGCCTGGCCGGCGGTGAAGCTGCTCTGGGGCAACGCCGACTCGGTGAGCGTGCGCGCGGGCAGCCTTCGCATCTCGCCGGCTCAGACGGCCGAGCTCCTGTCGGAAGCCAGCGGGGTGAGCAGCCTGACGCTCACGGCCGCCCGCGTGCGCGAGGGGCCGCTCCAGCTCACAGACGCCAGCCTGCGCAAGCACGGCCGCCGGCTCGCCGCGCAGGGGACGATGAGCGAAGCCGCCGTGCAAGCGGCCCTGCCCGCCGGCATCAGGCTGCGGCTGCTGTCCAGCGAAGACGGCCGGGTGACGGTGCGGGCGAGCGGTAGCACGTCCGTTCTCGGCCTGCTCGGCCGCGGCGCCTCGGTGGACGTGCTCGCCGGCGCAAGCGCGGGAGCCCTGATCGCGCGGCCGCTCGGGGCTCCGTTTGGCGCTGTGCACCTTACGCTGTTCGCCAGCCCGCACGTATACGTCGAGGCGATCGCCGTGAAGCAGGTGCCCGCGAGCGCCCAGGCTGCGAGCTACCTGCTGGCGATGCGCGCGAGGCTACGCTAGTGGCAATCGTAGGCCGCGCCTCGCGCGGTGCGGCGCGCTCCTTGGCATACTGGGACGGCGCGGGCCGGTCCAAAGATCATCCCCGCAAAAGCGCGGGGGCGTAGCTCAGCAGGTTAGAGCGCTGCCCTGTCACGGCAGAGGTCGCGGGTTCGAGTCCCGTCGCTCCCGCTTTTGTTGCCTCACCCTCCGCGCGGCCGTTTGTGCGGTTTTCCCGAGCCTCCGCGGCGGCGGTGAAGTAGCGCGCGAAAGCCGCGCGGTGGGTCTAACGGCGACGATCACGCCGTCCTTGGCCGCCGCTCTGCGTGCGGATGGCATCGAGCACGAGCTCGCGAAGCTCGCGGGCACCCCAGCGAGGACACCGAACGGCGCCGCGAGCTGCTCGGATGGGGCGACGGCTCTGTAAGGATCGGGACGCGCTGTAGTCTCGGTTTGCTGCGACCGTGAGCGTGCGCAATCTTGACAGCCTGTTCAGCCCCACCCACGTGGCTGTCGTGGGTGCAGGCGGTGAGCCGATCCAGCTCGGTCACATCGTGATGCGGAACCTGGTCGACGCGGGCTTCGAGGGGGTCGCCTATCCGATCAACCCAGGCCGCGAGTCAGTCGGCGGCATCCAGGCTTACGCCAGTGTCGCGGACACGCCGGCCAAGCCCGAGCTCGCAATCGTCTGCACACCTGCAGCCGCGGTACCCGGGGTGGTGCGAGAGTGCGCCCAGGCGGGGGTCGCGGCGATCGCGGTCCTCTCGGCCGGCTTCCGCGAGGCCAGCGACGAAGGAGCGGCGCTCGAGGACCTAGTGGCCGAGGAGTTGGCCCGCGCCGACAGCCCGCGCTTGCTGGGCCCGAACTGTCTTGGCGTGATCGTGCCGCGGCTCGGGCTCAGCGCGAGCTTCGCCGGAGCGATGCCGATAGACGGCCACGTGGCATTCGTCTCGCAATCGGGCGCGCTTGTGTCGTCCGTCATCGACTGGGCGCTCGCCGAGCGCATCGGCTTCTCGTGCGTCGTGTCGGTCGGCAACATGCTCGATATCGACATCGGCGATCTGATCGACTATCTCGGTCAGGACCCGCGCACGCGTTCGATGTTCCTGTACATCGAGAACGTCACGAAGGCGCGCAAGTTCATGTCGGCAGCGCGCGCGTTTGCGCGCAGCAAGCCGATCATCGTCTACAAGGCTGGGCGATTCGCTGCGTCGGCGCAGGCAGCCGTCTCGCACACCGGCGCGATGGCCGGCGAGGATGCCGTCTACGATGCAGCGTTCCGCCGCGCGGGGCTGGTTCGGGTGCAGCGGATAGAGGATGTGTTCGCGAGTGCCGAGCTGCTCGCGCGCGAGCACCCGGTCCGCCGTGGGCGGCTGGCGATCGTGACGAACGCCGGCGGCCCGGGAGTCATGGCAGCCGATGCGCTGCTCGCTCGCGACGGCTCGCTGGCGGAACTCCAGCCAGAGACGATCGCCTCGCTCGACGCAGTGCTGCCGCCGGCGTGGTCGCATGCCAACCCGATCGACGTGCTCGGCGACGCCTCGCCGCACCGGTTCGCGGACGCCGTCAAGGCCGCGCTCGCCGACGCTCAGGTAGATGCCGTGCTCGTCATCCTCACCCCGCAGGCGATGACCGACGCGGTAGGAACCGCCGAGGCTGTTCTCGAGGCGCACCGCGAGGGGCCGAAGACTGGAATGGGAAAGCCATTGTTAGCCGCCTGGATGGGAGGGCACTCGGTGCGCGAAGGGCTCGAGCGTCTGAGCACCGGCGGCGTGGCCTCCTACCCATACCCCGAGCAGGCCATCGACGCGTTCATGGATCTTGTTTCCTATGCGCGCAACCTTCAGACACTGCACGAGACCCCGCGGACGATTCCGGTTAGCTTCACGCTCGACCGGGCGCGTGCGAAGCAACTTATGAGCGCGGTGCTCTCGGAGGGAGGCACTCCGCTGTCCGAGATATCCTCGAAGGCGCTGCTCGAAGCGTACGAGATTCCCGTCACCAAGCCGTTGCCGGCGCTCTCGGCGGAGGACGCCGTGGCGGTCGCGACCGAGGTCGGCTATCCCGTAGCGCTCAAGCTCCGCTCCCCAGAGGTCACACACAAGAGCGATATCGGTGGCGTCGAGCTCGGGCTCGCCAGCGCCGACGATGTTCGCGTCGCCTACGACCGGATCCTTGAGTCCGCGCGCGAGCACCGGCCGGGGGTCGTGGTGCAGGGCGTCACCGTCCAGCCGATGGCGGGCAGCTCTGGCTACGAGCTGGTGCTCGGCGCGCGCAAGGACCCGACGTTCGGCGCGGTGATCCTGCTCGGTGCAGGCGGGGTAGCGGCCGAGCTGCTGCACGACCGGGCAATGGATCTGCCGCCGCTGAACGAGCGCCTCGCCGTACAAATGCTCCAGTCGCTGCGCATCTGGCCGCTCCTCGCGGGCCATCGAGGACGCCCGAGAATTGACCTCGACGCGCTACTCGAGGTCGTGATGCGCTTCTCCTACCTCGTAGCCGACTACCCGGAGATCAGCGAGATCGAGATCAATCCGCTGCTCGCAGGGAGCGACGGCTGCACGGCTCTCGACGCCAGGGCGGTCGTCGACCAAGCACTGGTCGGCCGGCCGCCCCCGGCCTTTTCTCACCTGGCGATTCGTCCCTACCCGGAGGAGTACACGCGCGAGGCGACCACGAGCGGCGGCCTGCACGTGACACTGCGTCAGATCAGGCCGGAGGACGAGCCGCTCTGGCACGAGATGCTCGATGCCTGCTCGGTCGAGTCGATCCAGGCGCGCTTTCGCGGGATGATCAAGCACACCCACGAGTTCGCAACGCGCTACTGCTTCATCGACTACGACCGCGAACTTGCGGTCGTGGCCGAGCTCGAGGAGCAGGACGCCAGGCGCAAACTTCTCGGCGTCGGGCGGCTCGTCGCGGACCCCGACCGGCAGAACGCAGAATATGCGGCGCTTGTTGCCGACCCGTGGCAGGGGTATGGCCTGTCTGACCTGCTGACCGAGTATTGCCTTGAGATCGCGCGTGCGTGGGGCATTCGCCGGGTATTTGCGGAGACCACGCGCGAGAACGCACGCATGATCGCGGTACTTAGACAGCACGGCTTCGCGCTTACGACCGCACCGGCAGAGGGGCTCGTCGTCGGTGAGCGCGCTCCTTGAGCACAGCGGTTGGCATAGCGCAGCTCCTGGTTAAGTTCGGCAAGGCGATCGCGCCGACGATCGAGGTAGACG
>DASPVR010000108.1:0-2278 GCA_035622255.1 Solirubrobacteraceae bacterium
CAGGAGACGCTCGTGGCGTTCGAGTCCCCGCGGCGGCTGGCCGGCACCCTCACCCTGCTGGCCGCGCGCGATCCGCAGCGGCCGGTGGCGGTCTGCCGCGAGCTGACCAAGCTGCACGAGGAGGTGATCCGCGGCAGCGCGCGCGAGCTGTCCGCGCGGTTCGCCGCCGGCGCGCCAAAGGGCGAGGTGGCGCTCGTCATCGGCGCGGCGCCCGTGAGCGCCCGGCCGCACGAGGAGGCGCTGGCAGCGCTGGGCGAGCTCGTCGAGGCCGGCGCCAAGCCGCGCGCGGCGGCGACCGTGCTCGCCCGCCTGACCGGCGTGCGGGCCAACGAGCTCTACGGCGCGCTGACGCGCGCACGCGGCGAGACGCGGGGTGCTGCGCGCGGCCGTGGGCGGGCGGAACAGTAGCCTGGGCAAAGCATGTCGTTCTATGTCACGACGCCCATCTACTATGTCAACGCCGCGCCCCACCTCGGACACGCGTACACGACGATCGCCGCCGATGTGATGGCGCGCCACCACCGCCAGCGGGGCGAGCGCGTGTTCTTCCTCACCGGCACCGACGAGCACGGCGAGCCGGTGGCCGATGCTGCGCATGCGCTCGGCGTCGAGCCCCAGCAGCTCGCCGATCAGAACGCCGAGCGCTTCAGGGCGCTCGCGCCGCTGCTGGGAGCGAGCAACGACTTCTTCATCCGCACGACCGACGCCCAGCACATGGCCGGCGTGCAGGAGGTGCTCACGCGCGTGCGCGACAACGGGTACGTGTACGAGGGCATCTACGAGGGCTGGTACTGCCCGCGCTGCGCGGACTTCAAGTCCGACAGCGAGATCGACGAGGGCAACCGCTGCCCGATCCACCACATCGAGCTGACGCGCGAGCAGGAGGAGAACTACTTCTTCAGGCTGTCGGACTTCCAGGAGCGCCTGCAGCGGCTGTACGCCGAGCGCGAGGACTTCGTCGCCCCCCGCTCGCGCTACAACGAGGCGCTCTCGTTCATCCGCTCGGGCCTACGCGACGTGCCGCTCACGCGCAGGCGGCTGACGTGGGGGGTGCCGGTCCCGTGGGACTCAGAGCACGTCTTCTACGTCTGGTTCGACGCGCTGCTCAACTACTACACGGCGCTCACGTACGCGCCCGCGCCGGACGGCGACGCCGGCGAGGATCTCGTGGCTGAGTTCTGGCCAGCCACCTACCACGTCATCGCCAAGGACATCCTGCGCTTTCACGCCGTGTACTGGCCGGCGCTGCTGATGGCCGCCAGGCTGGAGCTGCCCGAGCACGTGTTCGTACATGGCTACCTGCTGATGGAGGGGGAGAAGATGAGCAAGTCGCTGGGCAACGTGCTCGACCCGTTCGCGGTGATCGAGCGCTTTGGTGCCGACGCGCTGCGCTTCTATCTGCTCCGCGACGTCCCCTTCGGCCAGGATGGCTCGGTCTCGACGGCCTCGTTCGAGCTTCGCTACGACAGCGAGCTGGCCAACGAGCTCGGCAATCTCGCCAGCCGCGTGATCGCGATGGTCCACCGCTACCGCGACGGGGTCGTGCCCGACGTCGCGCCCGATCCGCTGCTGCGCGAGAACTTCGGCGACCTGCGCGGCGAGGTCAGCGCCCTGATCGACCAGGCGCAGCTCACCCAGGCGCTCGACGCCATCTGGCAGCGGGTGCGCCGGCTCAACCGCTACGTCGAGGAGCGCGCCCCATGGCAGCTGGCCAAGGACGCCGGCGCCGCCGACGAGCTCGACCAGGTGCTCTGCTCGCTTATCGCCGGGCTGCGCATCGTCGCGATCCTGCTGGCGCCATACCTGCCGGTGAGCATGCAGCGGCTGCTCGCCGCCCTGCGCGCGGACCCGCGCCTGCAGGACGCCGCGTGGGACGCGGGCGCGCCCGTGCGCGAGCCGATTGCGAGCATCGACTCGCTGTTTCCCAAGGCGCCCGCGAGCACGCCCACGTGATCGACTCGCACACCCATCTCGACCTCTGCGAGCCGCCCGACGCAGAGCTCGTCGCGGCGGCGGACGCCGTCGGGGTCACGCGCATCCTCACGGTCGGCATCGACGGCGCCTCGTGCCGGTCCGCGCTCGCCGCGGCCGAGTCCTTCCCGCAGGTCTACGCCGCGGTCGGCCGCCATCCCAACGCCGCGCGCGGCTTCGACGACGCCGATCTCGCCGAGCTGCGCGCGCTGGCTGCGCACGAGCGCTGCATGGCGATCGGCGAGACCGGCCTGGACTTCTACCGCGACGGGGCTCCCCGTGAGGACCAGCGCCGGGCCTTCGCGGC
>DASPVR010000109.1:0-2098 GCA_035622255.1 Solirubrobacteraceae bacterium
ACACCCACGCCGCCACAACCCGACAGTGCACAGGCGAGCACGCCGAGCAGAAGCACCAGCAGCCCGGGCCCAGCGCCAGCGGGCCGGCCTCTGCGCCGCCGCGTCCGCGAGCGCACCGCGGCGCTTTTCACCCGCTGCGGCGTCCGGGCAGGTAGCCGGAGAGGATCTTCAGCGAGGCGCCCACGAGGATGATCACGGCCGCGAGCATGAAGGCGTCGAAGCCCGACGTGCCGAGCGTCCACAGGACGATCCAGATGACCAGGCCTGCGGTGACTGTCAGGATCAGCCCCATGCGCGGCGAATCCTACCGGAGGGCGCCCGCCAGCTCCTCCACGATCGTGCCGACAGCCGACGCCGGGTCGCTCGGCGCCTCGCCGGCGGCGCGCACCAGCCGCGTGCCCACGATCACGCCGTCGGCGCCCGCGTCGGCGGCCTGACGCGCCTGCTCGGGGGTGGCGATTCCGAAGCCGACTGCCACCGGCACCCCGGTGCAGGCCTTCGCGCGCGCGACCACGTCGGCCACCCGCTCGCCGAGCGCGCGCCGCTCGCCGGTGGTGCCCACGACCGAGACCGTGTACAGAAAGCCGCGCGCGCTCGCGCCGATCGCGCGCAACCGCTCGGGCGTGGTGGTCGGCGCGACCAGCGGCACGAGGGCCAGGCCGCCGTCCTCGCACGCGCGCGCCACCTCGCCCGCCTCCTCGAGCGGCAGATCGGGCACGATCAGTCCGCATGCACCGGTCCGCGCCAGCCGCTGCACGAACGCCTCGGCCCCGGGCGCGAGCACCATGTTCGCATAGCACATCAGCACCACGGGGACGCCGGGCGACAGCGCGCGCGCGACCTCCAGCACGCCCGTCATGCTCACGCCCGCCTGCAGAGCGTGCGTAGCGGCGGCGTGGATCACCTGTCCGTCGGCGAGCGGGTCCGAGTAGGGCACGCCGAGCTCGAGCAGGTCGGCGCCGGCGCGCACGCAGGCTTCGCCGATCCGCACCGACTCGGTCAGCGTCGGAAACCCACCCATCAGGTAGGGCATCAGGGCGGCGCATCCCTCGCTGGCCGCGAACGCCTCGGCGATCCGCTGCTCGCCGGTGATCGGCGGCGCGCTCACCGCGGCGCTTCCCCGAGCACCTCGGCCAGGTCCTTGTCGCCCCGGCCCGACAGGCACACGAGGTCGAGCTCGCCCTCGGCCTGCGCCAGCACCCAGGCGAGCGCATGCGCCGTCTCCAGCGCCGGCACGATCCCCTCCAGGCGCGCGACCTCTCTGAAGGCGGCCACGGCCTGCTCGTCGGTCACCGCCACGTAGAGCGCGCGGCCGCTGTCACGCAGGAAGGCGTGCTGGGGGCCGGTGCCGGGGTAGTCCAGCCCGGCCGAGATCGAGTGCGCCTCGATGATCTGGCCCTCCTCGTCCTGCAGCACCGCCGAGCGCGAGCCGTGCAGGATGCCCGCGCGCCCGCCCACGGTCAGGGGAGCGCCGTGGCGCGCGGTGTCGATGCCCTCTCCCCCGGCCTCCACGCCGACCAGCTCGACCGCGTCGTCGTCCAGGAAGGCCGTGAAGATCCCGATCGCGTTCGAGCCACCGCCGACGCATGCGACCACCCGTGCCGGCAGGCGCCCCTCGCGCTGCAGCAGCTGCGCCCGCGCCTCGTCGCCGATCACGCGCTGCAGGTCGCGCACGAGCGAGGGGTACGGCGCCGGACCGACCACCGAGCCGATCACGTAGTGGGTGCTCTGGACGTTGGTCACCCAGTCTCGGATCGCCGCCGACGTCGCCTCCTTCAGCGTCCGGGCGCCCGCGTCGACCGGGCGTACCGTCGCGCCCAGCAGCTCCATGCGCTGCACGTTGGGGCGCTGGCGGCGCGTGTCCTCAACGCCCATGTAGATCACGCACTCGAGGTCCAGCAGGGCGCACGCGGTCGCGGTCGCCACGCCGTGCTGCCCCGCGCCGGTCTCGGCGATCACGCGCGCCTTGCCCATCCGCCTCGCCAAGAGCGCCTGCCCGAGCGCGTTGTTGAGCTTGTGCGAGCCGGTGTGGTTGAGGTCCTCGCGCTTCAGATAGATCGTGCGGCCACAGCGCTCGGACAGGCGCTTCGCCCGGTAC
>DASPVR010000110.1:0-5092 GCA_035622255.1 Solirubrobacteraceae bacterium
CGCGCCGACGCTGCCTTGGGGTTGTCGGCAACTTCGCTCGCCGATGGCACGATCGCGCGGCGCGTGAGCAGCGCCGCCTCGGGCTGGCGCCCGCACACGCAGACCGGAAGCTCGGGCGGGCACACGCACCCGCGCGCGCGGTCGCCCAGGAAGAGCTTCACGCGCCGGTCCTCGAGCGAGTGAAACGCGATCGCCGCGAGCGCGCCGCCCTCACGCAGCAGCCCCCATGCGAGCGGCAGCGCGCGGTCGAGCTGGCCCAGCTCGTCGTTGACCGCGATCCGCAGCGCCTGGAAAGAGCGCTTGGCCGGGTGCCCGCCCGCGAACCGGGCTGGAGCGGGGAGCGCGGCGCTGATCGTGTCGACGAGCTCCTGGGTGGTTTCGATCTGTCCGCGCTCGCGACGGCGCACGATCGCCCGCGCGATCGCGCCCGCATGGCGCTCCTCGCCGTAGTCGCGCAGCACGCGCGCGAGGCTGCGCTCGTCCAGCTCGGCGACGAGCTCGCGCGCCCCGCGCTCGATCGTCGGGTCCATGCGCATGTCTAGCGGCGCGTCGTAGGAGTAGGAGAAGCCGCGCTCGCGCGCGTCCACCTGGGTCGAGGACATGCCGAGGTCGAAGTACACGCAGTCGGCGCGCACCCCCTCACCGGCCAGAAGCTCCAGCGCCTCGGCGTAGCCCGCGCGGATGAAGCGCAGCGAGCACGCCACCTCTCGCACGAGCGCCTGGAAGCGCTCCTCGGCCAGCGGATCGCGGTCGATCGCCACGAGCGTGCCCGCCGGCCCCAGCCGCTCGGCCACGAGGCGCGCATGGCCGCCGTCGCCGAACGTGCAGTCGACGGCCGTCTGGCCCGCCTGCGGTTCCAGCAACTGGAGCAGCTCGGTCGCGAGCACCGGCACGTGCACGCCGCCGCGAGGGACCGCCGTGCGGTCCCCGGCGGCGCTCCGGGGCAGCGACTGGCCGGCTCGCCGCCCGCGCGCCCGGCGCTCGGAGCGGCCCATGTCAAGCAGCGTCGTCGGCACGCGCGGTGATGTCGGCGACGCCGCCAAGCAGCATCGGTCGATGGTCGTTCCAGCGCCCCCGGTCCCACAGCTCGAGGCGGTCGCCCGCCCCCACGACGACGACCTCGCGGGCCAGGCCCGCGTGCTCGGACAAAAAGCCGGGGATCATCACCCGACCGGCCGCATCGAGGTCGGCGTCCTGGGAGCTGCCGAAGAAGAAGCGCTCGAGCTCGTTCAGGCGCGTCGACAGCGGCGGCAGCTCGGCCAGGGCTCGCCTGGAGTAGCGCTCGTACTCCTCCGGGCGCCAGAGCCCCACGCACGGGTTCAGGTCGACTGGCATGGCCAGAACGATCCCCTCTGCGAGCGTCGCGCGATAGCGCGCCGGCACCGTGAGGCGGTTCTTGGAGTCGAGCGTATGGTCAAACGTGCCACGGAACGGGACCAAGGAGAGCTCCCAAGCTGGTTATCTCGGGCCGAGGTGGAGGAGTGGGAGGAGCCCCTCCACCCCGGCTCGCTGGCGCGAACTTATCCCACTTTCTCCCACAATGCAACCCCAATTGCACATTTTCTCCCACATCCCTCTGCAGCGGGCCCTCTCTTGGGCGAAAACCGCGTCCTGGCGCGGGATCATGCGCACGCTCGCCGCCGCCGCCGGAGGCCTGGGAAACGCAAGCGCGCGTGCAGCCAGGGCTCCTGCAAGGCGCGTTTCAGATCGGCCGCCACTTGCGCACCGCGCACCCCGGGCATACGATCGCCCCACCGCTCCCGGCACGCGCCCTCCGCCAGGACCTGCTCAGTTGCTTCGCGTCCATCGCCCCTCCGATCACGATCGCGCCAGGCCCGCGCGCCGAGCCGAGCTCCACGGCGAGCGGGCCCCCAGCACAGCCACCCGCGGTCGCGCTGCGGTGGCGGGGTTGCTCTGCGCGGCGGCCGTGGCGTCCCTCGCTGGATGCGGCTCCTCGCACAAGGCCACGAGCGCCGACGACCCGTCCCGCCTTACGCCGGCCTCGGCCGCGCTGTACGCCGGCGCGGTCGTGCGCCCCGAAGGCGAGCTGAAGAGCGCCGCGCAGGCGGCCGGACAGGCCCTGACGCATCAGGCCGATCCCTATACGCGCCTGCTCGAACTGCTGCGCACCCCCGGCAGCCCGCCACTCGACTACGCAAGCGAAGTCGCGCCCTGGCTGGGGCCGCAGGCCGCGACGTTCGCCACGTCGCTGCAAGGCGCCTCGGCGCTCGTCGCGCCGCTGGAGCAGCTGCTGCTCGGCGCCAGCCCCACGACGGGAGCGTTCCCGTTCTCAGCTAACGGCCTACAGGGTGCCATCCTGCTGTCAACGACCGACGCCGGCAAGGCCGGCGCGTTTCTCCACACGCGAGCCCGCCTCGCCGGTGCGCACGCGACCAGCTACCGCGGCGTGGCGTTTGAAGCGAACTCCGGCGGCGTGGCCTTTGGCCTCGTCGACGACTTCGCAGTGATCGGCAGTCTCGCGGGCATGCAGGGCGTCATCGACACGAGCCTGGGAGACCCGGCGCTCGCGCACTCGGCCAGCTATGAGCGGCTGCTGTCGGTAGCGCCCTCGTCGGCGCTCGCGCACGTCTACTCCAACCCGAGCGCCCTGGTGGGCGGTGCAAGCTCTGGCCCATCGGCACCCGCGGGCCTGCTGGCGGTGCTCGCCGGCGCGCGCGCCGTCAACGTGTCGCTCGTGCCCTCGGCCAGCTCGATCGCGCTCGACGCCGACGCGCTGACGCAGGCGAAGGCGGCGCCGGCGGCCGGCGGGCTGCTCGAATCGAGCGCCCAGGGCGCGCAGGCTCTCGACGAACTACCCGGCGACTCGTGGCTCGCAATCGGCCTCGGCAACGTCGGCCCCTCCCTGACGGGCGACGTCCGAGGGTTGACGGCCGCCCTCGGTGCGCTCGGCGGCGGCTCGGGCGAAAGCCAGGGGATCAGCATCAAGGGCCTGCTCGAAGGCATCATCGCGCCGCTCAAGGTGCTTGGCGGCCAGGGCAACGAAGCCAGGCGCGCGTATCAGAGCTGGATGGGCTCGGCGGGGATCTTCGCGAGCGGGACCGGGCTGGTCGAACTGCGCGCCGCCGTCACGATCAACTCCAACGATCCGGCGCTGTCGCGCGCGGCCGTGGCCAAGGTCGGGGAAGCGCTCGAGGCCAAAGGCGGATCGGTCGGCCCGACCTCGATTCCCGGGACCGACGCCGCGATCCAGGTGCGCGTACCGGGGTTGCCGGTCGAACTTGCGATCGCCAACGGCAAGGCCGCGAACGGACAGACGAAGTTCGTCATCGGCCTCGCCGAAGCGTCCGTGACGGCCGCGCTACGCCCGGCGAGCACGCTCTCCTCGGCGGCCACGCGCAGCAACGCCTCGGCGATGCTCGGCGAAGGGATCCAGCCGAGCGTGATCATCAACTTCCAGACGCTGCTCAGCCTGCTCGAAGGTTTCGGGCTCAACGAAGATCCCGCCATCTCCAGGTTCCTACCGTTGATGCGGGCGTCCACGACGCTCGCGGGTGGCGCTAAGCAGCTCGACGGCGAAGTGCAGCGTCTGCGCCTGGTGCTTGGGCTGGCGCCCGCGGGCTGAGCCGGCCGGACCGAGACGGGCCGGACGAGATCGCCCAGCCGGAGATGGCCCCGCCGAGATCGCCCGGCCGAGATCGCCCGCTTGCACGGCCTCGCGTCAGCCCGCTTCTATCGTCCGCCAGAAGACGGGGCGCCCGGCGATCACGCGATCTACCGCATAGCGCGACAGCGTGGTTTCGCCGTTGGCCTGCATCGAGTAGGACCCGATGACCGAGCTGCGCTCGCTCGTGGCGAAGAAGCGTTCGATCACCGTCTGGCGATCGCCGCCGTACACCCCGGCGCGGCGGATCGCGTCGAGCACGACGCTCATCGCCTCGTACCCATAGAGCGCCTCGGCTTCGCCCGCCGCGCCAAAGACTCTCCGGTAGTCGCTCAGAACGCGCCTCGCCGCCGGGGGGTACAGGTCCACCGGGAGCAATGGTGTCGTCAGCAGCGTGCGCTGCGCGGCCGGGCCGAGCTGCGCGGTGAAGCCCTCTTCGGTGAGGCTGCTCGCCCCGAGCAGCCACAGGCCGGGATCGGCGCTGTACAGCTGCCTCAAGAGCGCCGCCGCGCCTTCACCGGGGTCGCCGGCGAGGAACACGGCCTGCGCCCCGCTGGCGACGATCTTTTCGACCTCGCCGGTGAACACCGACCCCGACGTGGTGGCGATGCTGTCGTGGGCGGCGACCGTGATGCCCGCCTGTTCGGCGTCGCTGGCGACGAGTCGCGCGAGCGGTTCCTGGAAGGCGTCCTGGTTGTCGAGCACGTACAGCTTGTGCACGCCGAGGGCGCTCAGCAGCCGTATCTGCGCGGTGGCTTGGACCGGGTCACCCGGGAGCAGCCGTCCAAACGTCCGCTTCCCGCTCAGATAGAAGCGCTCGGGCTCGCCCTGTCCGGCCTGCAGCGAGGAAGTGAGCCCGACGTAGGGGCTGGCCGGGCTGACCTGGAGGATTCCGGCCGCGTTGGTGAGCGGCAGCGAGACGGCAGTGGCAGCCGAGCTGTAGTCGCCGATATAGGCGATCGTGCTCGTGTCCTGGGCCGCCGTCTTGGCGTTAGTCGCCGTCACGCCCGGTTCCCAGCGGCCGGTCGTCGGCTTGGCGTCGTCGAGCGACACGAAGCTGATCCTGAATCGCCCCACGCGGCCGCCGCTCTGGGCGAGCGCGAGCTTCTCGCCGTTGACGATCTGTTCCCCGGCGGCGGCTTCGGAGCCCTGCAGCGGCATGCTCGAGTAGATCGTGAGCTGATCACCGACGATGGCCGCGCCAGATACACCCACGCCGCCACAACCCGACAGTGCACAGGCGAGCACGCCGAGGAGCAGCAGCCCGAGCGCAGCGGCAGCGGGCCGGCCTCTGCGCCGCCGCGTCCGCAGGCGCACCGCGGCGCTGTTCACCCGCTGCGGCGTCCGGGCAGATAGCCGGAGAGGATCTTCAGCGAGGCGCCCACCAGGATGATCACGGCCGCGAGCATGAAGGCGTCGAAGCCCGACGTGCCGAGCGTCCACAGGACGATCCAGATGACCAGGCCTGCG
>DASPVR010000111.1:0-4787 GCA_035622255.1 Solirubrobacteraceae bacterium
GACGACGTCGCGATCCTCGAGCGCGCCCCGCAGCTCGGCGGCACCTGGTACTACAACAGCTATCCGGGCGCCGCCTGCGACGTCCCCAGCCACCTCTACTCGTTCTCCTACGACCAGCGCCGCCACTGGTCGCGGCTGTGCTCGCCCCAGTCCGAGATCCATGCCTACCTGAAGGACGTCGCCCGCTCTGAGGGCGTCGAGCGCCTTATCGCTACCGACAGCGCCGTGACCGCCTGTGCGTGGGACGACCGGCGCCTGCGCTGGAGCGTCGACACGGCCGCCGGCGAGCGCTACGAGGCCGCTGCGATCGTGCTCGCCACCGGCCAGCTGCACCAGCCCGCCCACCCGCGCCTGCAGGGCCTGGACACGTTCGCCGGTCACAGCTTCCACTCGTCCGAATGGGACCGCGGCTACGAGCTGGCGGGCAAGCGCGTGGCGGTCGTGGGCACGGGCGCGAGCGCGGTGCAGTTCGTGCCCGAGATCGCCGCGCGCGTCGCCCAGCTGACGATCTTCCAGCGCACGGGCAACTGGTTCTTGCCGCGCGCCAACCGCCGCTATCCGCGAGCGGTCAGGGCGGCGATCCGCCACGTCCCCGGGCTACAGGCGTTTCGCCGGCGCTTCATGTTCGCCTACTGCGAGGCGCTCACCGCCTCGATCCGCCACCCCGACACCCTCGGGCGCGTGCTCGCGGTGCGCTCGGCGCTCTTCATGCGCTCCCAGCTGCGCGACCCCGAGGTGCGTCGCAGGGCGTGGCCGGACTACACGTTCGGGTGCAAGCGCGTGCTGTTCAGCTCCCACTACCTGCCGGCGCTGCAGCGATCCAACGTGGAGCTCGTGACCGACGCGATCGCGCGCGTGGCGCCCGAGGGGATCGTCACAGCCGACGGGCGCCTGCACGAGGCCGACTGCATCATCTGGGGCACCGGCTTTCGCAACAACGACTTCATGTTTCCGATGCGCATCACGGGCGCGGGCGGGCGCGCGCTGCGCGAGCAGTGGGCCGGCGGCGCCCACGCGCACCTGGGAATGACGGTGCCGGGCTTTCCGAACATGTTCGTGCTCTACGGGCCCAACACGAACACCTCGGGCGGCTCGATCATCTACTACCTGGAGGCGCAGGCCGCCTACGTGCGCCAGGCGCTCGAGCAGCTGGACCGGCGCGGGGCGGGGGCGATCGAGGTGCGCGAGGAGGTCGAGGCGGCCAGCGACCGCTCGCTGCAGGAGCGCTTCGCCGGCACCGCGTGGACGCGCTGTCATTCCTGGTATCAGGACGAGCACGGGCGCAACGTCGCCAACTGGCCCGGCTACATGCGCCAGTACGAGCAGCGCGTGCGCGTGCTCGACCCCGACGAGTACCTGTTCTGGCCCCGGACCGACAGGGGCGCGCCTGCGCCAGTCGCCTCGGTCATCTCGGCCGCCGCCACGTCAGCCATCAACGACACCTAGAAGAAGGAGAGGAGGCGCCGAGATGCCACCCAGCGCCACATACGACTACATCATCGTCGGAGCCGGCTCGGCCGGCTGCGTGCTCGCCAACCGCCTGTCGGAGGATCCGTCGGTGGGAGTGCTGCTGCTCGAGGCCGGCGGCAGGGACCGCTCGCCCAACGTCAAGATCCCGGCCGCCTTCTCCAAGCAGTTCCACACCAAGCTCGACTGGGACTACGAGACCGAGCCCGAGCCCCACCTCGATGGCCGCCGGCAGTACATCCCGCGCGCACGCATGCTCGGCGGGTGCAGCTCGATGAACGCGATGCTCTACGTCCGCGGGCGTCCGCTGGACTACGACGGCTGGGAGGCGCAGGGCGCTCCCGGCTGGGGCTATGCCGACGTGCTGCCCTACTTCCTGCGCTCCGAGGACAACGTGCGCGGCGCCTCGCCCTACCACGGCGCCGGCGGCCCGCTCGCGGTCAGCGAGCAGCGCTCGCCGCGGCCGCTCAACCGCCTGTTCCTCGAAGCGAGCGCCGCCGCCGGAATCCCGCGCATCGACGACGTCAACGGCCCCGAGCAGGACGGCGCGGCGGTGGCCCAGGTGACGCAGCGAAACGGCAAGCGCTTCAGCACCGCCGACGCCTTCCTGCGCCCAGCGCTAAAGCGCCCCAACCTCCACGTCCGCACCAAGGCGGTGGTGCTCGGTGTCGAGCTGGACGGCGGGCGGGCGGTCGGCGTGCGCCTGCGCGCGGGCCGTCGCGGCGAGGAGCTCGTGCGGGCCGAGCGCGAGGTGATCCTGGCGGCCGGCGCGATCAACTCGCCACAGCTGCTGCTGCTGTCGGGGATCGGGCCCGCGCGCGAGCTGCAGGGCGCCGGCGTGAGCGTACGCCACGACCTGCCCGGCGTGGGCCGCAACCTCCAGGACCACCCCGTCGTGGCGATGATCTGGGAGGTCTCGGACACCCGCACGCTCTACGGCGGCGACGGGATCAGGGGCATCGCCGAGTGGGTCTTCCGCAAGAGCGGGCCGCTGACCTCGACCGTCGCCGAGGTCATGGCCTTCACGCGCACGCGCGGGGGGCTGCCGGCGGCCGACATCCAGTTCCTCATGGCAAGCGCCTACTTCGAAGACCACGGCGCCGAGACCTACGACGGCCACTGCGTCCTGATCGGTCCCACGCTGCTCACGCCCAAGGCGCGCGGGCAGGTGTGGCTGCGCTCGGCCGACCCGACGGCCAAGCCGCGGATCATCACCAACTCGCTGTCGCATCCCGACGACGTCGAGTCGCTGATCGCCGGGATGCAGCTGGCGCGCGAGATCGCCGCCCAGCACCCGCTGCGCGAGATCATCGTGCGCGAGCTGAAGCCCGGCCGCGAGATCGCCGACCGCGCCGACCTGGAGGCCGACCTGCGCCGGCGGTTGATGCTCGTGTATCACCCGGTGGGCACGGCGCGCATGAGCGACACCGAGCCCGAGGCGGTCGTCGACTCCCAGCTGCGCGTGCACGGGCTGCAGGGACTGCGCGTCGTCGACGCCTCGATCATGCCGACGATCGTGGGCGGCAACACCAACGCGCCGACGATCATGATCGCCGAGCGCGCAGCCGACCTCATCCGTGGTCGCGTCGCGGTCGCGCCGGAGCAGGCGCAGGCGGCCGCCTGAGCGCGGCTCGGCGGCCACGGCTCGCGTGCCCGTCTCGATCAACCACCACCGCGCGGGGAGCGGTCCGCCGCTCGTGCTCGTGCACGGCGTCGGTCACCGCTGGCAGACCTGGCGCCCGGTGATCGACCTGCTGAGCGGCGAGTTCGAGGTGCTTGCCTGCGACGTGCCCGGCTTCGGCGGCTCGTCGCCCCTTCCCGCCGGCGTGCCGCGCACGATCGGCGCCTTTGCCGATGCGCTGCAGGGGTTCCTGGCCGAGCTCGGGATCGAGCGGGCGCATGCCGCCGGCAACTCGATGGGCGGCGGGATCGTGCTCGAGCTCGCGCGCCGGCGGGCGGTCGCCTCGGCGAGCGTGTTCTCCCCGGTCGGCTTCGCAACCCCGCGGGAACGCCGCTACGCCAGCGCGTCGCTCGCCGCGCTGCGGACACTCCACGCACTGCGACCCCTGGCGCTCGCGCTGTTGCACACGCCCGCGCGCCGTGTGCTGCTGCGCCAGCTGTATGGATACCCCGCGCGCACGCCGATCGAGGAAGCCGTCGACTCGACGCGCGACCTGTGGTCATCGCCATCGTTCTTGGAGGCGCTGCGCTGCCTGCGCGACCACCAGCTGACCGCGCCCGAGCAGCTGCGCGGCGTGCCCGTGACGATCGCCTGGGGCGAGCGCGACCGCCTGCTGCTCTACCGTCGCCAGGCACCGCGTGCGCGCGCGCGGCTGCCGTGGGCCGAGCACATCGCGCTCGGGGCCGGCCACATCCCCTTCTACGACGACCCGCCGGCGTGCGCACAGGTGATCAGGTCGTGCGCGGCCAGGGCGCGCGGGCGCGACTGCGCGCCCGCTGCACCCGACGGCTCGCCGCCCCACGCGAGCGGCTACGCGCCCAGCAGCGCGTCGTAGGCGGCGGTGAGGCGCTGCGCAGCGGCCGTCGTGGAGTAGCGCTGCACGATCTCGCTCGGATAGCGCACGCGCTGCGCGGGCGGGCGGGAGAGCGCGCCGGCGGCCAGCGCTCGCGCGATCGCCGGCCAGTCCCCCGGCGCCACGAGCTCCACAGGCGCGCCGTCGACGACCTCGGGGATCGCGCCGCTCGTCGTGGTCACGATCGCGAGCCCCGCCGCCATCGCCTCGGCGAGCACGAGCCCGAACTGCTCCTCCCAGAAGGCGCGCGGGACGTCGAAGGGATGAAAGGCCGCCGTCGCGGCGCCCTGGCTGGCGAGCACCATCGCCGAGGCGGCGGCGAAGACAGCGGGCATGTCCTCGTAGGGCACTGAGCGGATCTGCACCCACTCGGCCA
Organism: Solirubrobacteraceae bacterium; assembly: GCA_035622255.1. Taxonomy (GTDB): domain Bacteria; phylum Actinomycetota; class Thermoleophilia; order Solirubrobacterales; family Solirubrobacteraceae; genus Palsa-744. Next base: position 4,378 of record DASPVR010000111.1, read on the forward strand.
GCCCGAGGTCGCGCGCGTAAGCGCGCAGGCGCGCCTCCTCCGGCCCCGCGCCGATGATCTCCAGGCGCGGGCGCGCGATCTCGCCCGCCGGCGTGCGCACCATCCCGCGGTGCAGGAGCGCGAGCGCACGGATCACGTCCTGGTGGCCCTTCTCCCACACCAGGCGTCCGGGTGAGACGAGCGTGTGGGCAGCCGGGGCCGCTGCGCCCGTCCCGCCCCGCGCTGCGGGCGCGAAGCGCGCAGTGTCGATCCCGGGTGGACACACGGTGATGCGCTCCCTGTCCACGCCCTCGAGCGCCAGCGCGAGCGCCGCGCGCTCGGTCGCGGCCAAGTAGAGGTCTGTCGCGGCGAGCACCTGCTCGCGAAAGCGCCGCGCGTGGCGATTGCGATAGGCGACGAGCATGGGCAGC
>DASPVR010000112.1:0-14941 GCA_035622255.1 Solirubrobacteraceae bacterium
CCGCTCGCCCTACTCCGCGATCGTCGACTCCCAGCTGACGGCGGTGATCGGCGGCACGATGGTCGAGGTGATCGCGTGGTACGACAACGAGTGGGGCTACTCCAACCGCATCGTTGAGCTCGTGCAGAAGGTGCTGTGAGCCGCCAACGGCGGGCGCCGGCGATGTTGGCCCGGCCGTGCAGGCGGGTATGGTGAAGGGGGGGAGACGACCGCATGCACTCGATGAGGAGCCTTGACGAGCTGGACGTGCGCGCCAAGCGCGTGCTCGTGCGGGTCGACTTCAACGTGCCCCTGCGCGATGGCGCCGATGGCCGGCCCCAGGTGGCCGACGACACGCGCATCGTCGCGGCCCTGCGCACGCTGCGGGAGCTGCGCGGCAAGGGCGCGCGGCTGGTGCTCGCGTCCCACCTCGGCCGGCCCGACGGACGGCGCGAGCCGGGGCTGTCGATGCGGCCGGTCGCGGAGCGCCTGTCGCAGCTGATGCAGGCCGACGTGCAGCTGGCCCCGGCGGTCGTGGGCCCGGAGGTGAAGGCCCTCACCGAGCGGCTGCGCGACGGCGACGTGCTGCTGCTCGAGAACGTGCGCTTCGAGCCCGGCGAGAAGCGCAACGATCCGGAGCTCGCCCAGGCGTTGGCCGAGCTCGCCGACTGCTACGTCGACGACGCCTTCGGCGTGGCGCACCGCGCCCACGCGAGCACCGAGGGCGTCGCCCATCTGCTGCCGAGCGCCGCCGGACGCCTGTTGGAAGAAGAGGTGGTGACGCTCAACCAGATCATGCACAACCCCGAGCGGCCGCTCAGCGTGGTCATAGGCGGCGCCAAGGTCGCCGACAAGATCGCGGTCATCGACCGCTTCCTCGAGGTGGCCGACTTCCTCATGATCGGCGGCGCGATGTGCTTCCCGTTCCTGTGCGCCCAGGGGCATCGCGTGGGCGACTCGCTGTGCGATGACGAGGATGCCGAGCACGCACGCGCGCTGCTCGCCGAGGCGGTCAAGCCCGGGCGGGCATCGGTGATGACGCCCGACGACCTCGTGATCGGCGACCGCCTCGCCGCTGACGCCGAGCACCGCGTGCTCGACGGGGTGGAGGTGCCGCGCGGGTGGATGGGCCTGGACATCGGTCCACGCACGGCGCAGCGCTACGCGCGCGAGATCGCACGTGCCGGCACGGTCTTCTGGAACGGCCCGATGGGCGCATTCGAGCTGGCGCCGTTTCAGTCGGGGACGCGCGCGGTCGCCGAGGCGGTGGCCCGCGCCGACGGGCTGACGGTCGTCGGAGGCGGCGACTCGGCTGCGGCGCTCGCGCAGTTCGGACTCGAGCATGCCGTCGACCACCTCTCGACGGGCGGGGGCGCGACGCTCGAGCTCCTCGAGGGCAGCGTGCTGCCGGGCGTGGTCGCGCTCGACGGCGCCGGGGTCGCCTCCTGATGACGCGCACGCCACTCGTGGCGGGCAACTGGAAGATGCACAAGACCGAGGCGCAGGCCGAGGAGCGCATCCAGGCGCTGCTGCCGCGCGTATCGGCCGTCGCGGGGGTTGACGTGGCGATCTGCGTGCCGTTCACCGACCTGCGCGCGATGGTGCAGAGCGCGCGCGGCTCGCGCGTGGAGGTGTTCGCCCAGAACATGCACCAGCAGACCGAGGGGCCGTTCACCGGCGAGATCTCGCCCGCGATGCTCTCAGAGCTCGACGTGCGTGGCGTGGTGCTCGGGCACTCCGAGCGGCGTGCGTACTTCGGGGAGAACGACCGCGCGCTCGCGCAGAAGCTGCCCGCCGCGCTCGCGGCCGGGCTGGTGCCGCTCCTGTGCGTGGGCGAGAGCGAGGAGGAGCGCGACGCGGGCGCCACCGAGCGCAAGCTGCGCCAGCAGGTGCAGGAGGATCTCGCGGGCGTGCCGGCCGAGGACCTGCCGCGGGTGGTGATCGCGTATGAGCCGGTCTGGGCGATCGGCACGGGGCGCGTGGCCACGCCGGAGCAGGCGCAGGAGGCGATCGCGTTCGTCCGCGCGCTCGTCGGCGACCGCGACGAGCAGGCCGCGCAGCGCACGCGCATCCTCTACGGCGGCTCGGTCAATCCCGAGAACGCCCGCGAGCTGCTGAGCCTGCCCGACGTCGACGGCGCGCTCGTCGGCGGCGCATCGCTGCAGGCCGACCCGTTCACCGAGATCGTGAACGCCGCCGTCTGATGAGCCTGCCCGCCGGCCCGCGGAGCCTGCCGGCCCCGTGCGCCTGCCTGGTCGTGCTCGACGGCTGGGGGCTCGCCGAGCCGGGGCCGGGCAACGCCGTGGCGCTGGCGAGCACGCCCGTGTTCGACGAGCTCTGGGCCGCCTACCCGCACACCACGCTGACCGCGTGGGGCCGCGCCGTGGGCCTGCCCGAAGGCCAGATGGGCAACAGCGAGGTCGGCCACCTCAATCTCGGCGCCGGTGCCGTCGTGCGCCAGGATCTCGTGCGCATCGACGATGCGATCACCGACGGGTCGCTGGCCGCCAGCGAGGTGCTGCACGCGGCCTTCACCGGCGCCGAGCGAGTCCACCTGATCGGGCTCGTGTCCGAGGGCGGTGTGCACTCGTCGCTCGCGCACCTGCACGCGCTCGTGGCGCTCGGGCGTGAGCTGGGAGCCGGCGAGCTCGTCGTGCACGCGTTCACCGACGGGCGCGACACGCTGCCGCATTCGGGCGCCGGCGCGGTGGCGGAGCTCGACCGCGAGCCCGGCGCGCGCGTTGGCTCGGTCGCTGGCCGCTACTGGGCGATGGATCGCGACCGGCGCTGGGAGCGTACGCAGCGCGCGTACGACCTGCTCGTGCACGGGCGCGCGCCGCACCGCGCCGCCACCGGCGAGCAGGCGGTGCGCGACGCCTACGCACGCGGCGAGACCGACGAGTTCATCGAGCCGGCGCTCGTCGACGGCGACGCTCGCATCGGCCCGCGGGACAGCGTGATCGCGTTCAATTTCCGCCCCGACAGGATGCGCCAGCTGACACGCGCCCTGGCGGAGCCGGGCTTTGGCGAGGGGGAGGAGCCGCTGCCCGGCTGGGCGGGGCGCGGCGGGGCGCCGCCGGTCGAGCGCTACGTGACCCTGACCGAGTACGAGGAGGGCTGGCCGTATCCGGTCGTGTTCGCGCCGCAACGACCCGCGACCACGCTCTCGGCCGTGCTGGCCGGCGCCGGCGCCGCGCAGCTGCATGTGGCCGAGACCGAGAAGTACCCGCACGTCACGTACTTCTTCAACGGCGGCGAGGAGGCCGCGGTGCCGGGCGAGCGCCGCGAGCTCGTGCCCTCGCCTCGCGATGTGCCCACATATGACCAGCGGCCGCAGATGAGCGCCCGCGCGGCCGCGGCGGCCTTCGTGTCGGCCTGGCGCGAGCAGCGGCCGCGCTTTTCGATCATCAACTTCGCCAACGCCGACATGGTCGGTCACACGGGCGTGATCGCCGCGGCGGTGGCGGCGATCGAGACCGTCGACGCCTGCCTCGGCGAGGTCGTCACGGCCGTGCACGAGGCGGGCGGAGCCTGCGTGGTGACCGCCGACCATGGCAACGCCGATCACATGCTCGAGCCCGACGGCAGCCCGAACACCGCCCACTCGCTCAACCCCGTGCCGCTGGTCGTGACGGCCGCCGGCTCGACGCTGCGCCGAGAGGGCGGGATCCTCGCCGACGTGGCGCCTACGGTGCTGGCGCTGCTCGGCATCCCCCAGCCGCCCGAGATGACGGGCCGCTCGCTGATCGAGGGGTGAGGGCCGCGCGCTGCTATGTTCGGTTGAGCAGCTGTGGGGATTGAGAGGCTTTTCGGGACTTTCAGCCATGTTGACCGCGACCGCCGTCACGATTGCTTCCGAGCAGGACGCCCTCGGCGAGGAAGACCGGTCTGAGGTCGTCCAGCGGGCCTGGCGGGGGCTGCTGCGAGCCCATGCGTGCCTGGCCAAGCGGCTGGACTCCGAGCTCGAGCGCGCCCATCGGCTGCCGATGAGCTCCTACGAGGTGCTCCACCACCTCGAGCACTCGAGCGGTGGGCGGATGCGAATGTGCGACCTCGCCGATCAGGCCCAGCTCTCGCGCAGCGGCCTGACGCGCTTGGTCGATCGGCTGCAGCGCGACGGGCTGCTCGAGCGCTGCTCGTGCGAGCAGGACGCGCGCGGCTCCTACGCCTGCCTGACCGCGGACGGGCGCGAGCGCCTGCGCGAAGCGCGCGGGACCCATCTCGCGGTCATGCGCGAGCACTTCTTCTCGCGCTTCTCCGAGACCGAGCTGCAGGTGCTGGCCGACATGTGGGAACGGATCGCCCCCTGCGGAGCGTGGTCGGGTGAGGCGCAGCGCGCGGCCGGCCCCGCGCCCGCGCCGCCGGCGCACAACGGCGCGCATGGGCACGCCAACGGCGGCATGCTTCGCCCGGCGCCCTAGCGTGGAATCGATCATCTAGGCCGCTGGCGCTCGCTGTCGATCCCCAGCACGGCGGGCTCCTCGGTGCGCGCGGGCTCGTCGCCGTTCGGCGAGGCGCCATCGTCCCTGTCGGGCATGAGCTCGTGGTGACCACGGCGGTAGAGCAGGTAGGCGCCGATCAGCGAGAGGACGACCGCGACCAGCCCCCAGATGCCGAAGGTCTCGATCACGTTGTTGGCGCTCTGCCCGAGGAAGTAGGCGAGCAGGCCGACGCCCGTGGCCCAGCAGATGCCCCCGAGTGCGTTCCAGAGGAAGAACGATCGCCAGCGCATGTGCGTGGCGCCGGCTATCCACGAGGCCCATGTGCGCAGTCCGAGGATGAAGCGTCCGAAGAACACGGCCTTGGGTCCGTGCCGGTCGAAGAAGGGCTCACCGACGAGCAGGACCCGGCGGCGCTGGCGCTCGAGCCTGCCCGGGCGCTCGAGCACCCAGCGTCCGCCCTTGCGGCCGATCTGGTAGCCGATGTTGTCGCCGATGATCGCCGCGAGCGCCGCGACCGCGATCACGATCTCGATCTCCAGTTTGCCGCGGCTGGCGAGCACGCCCGCGGTGAGCAGCCCGGTCTCGCCCGGCACCGGCACGCCCGCCGACTCGGCGATCACGACCGCGAACAGCAACGGATAGCCGAAGACTTCGACGAGATGGCTGACGTTGATCAGGGCGAGCATCGAGGGGCGCCGGCCTGGTGCGCGCGTGCCTATTTCGTGTTTTCGGAAACCAGCTGTTTGAGCGCTTCGGAGGTCTGGCGCACGTCGGAGTAGACGACGTTGCGCAGCGCGATCCGCGTCGGCGCCGGAGCGGTTACGAGAATCGCGGCGAGGATCACCGCGGCGAGCGCGAGCAGCGCGAGCAGGGCGAGCGCCCACCGCCGGCCACGCCCCCGCCGGGCGACACGCGCGGGCGCGGCTGCGGCGGGCGCCGGCTCGGGGCGCGGCCCGCGCCCGCCCGGACCCGGACGCGGCTGGCGCGGGGTCACAACGGTGGCGCGCCCCGCGGTGGCGTTCCCGCCCCCGCCACGTCCGCCACGCGTGCCGCTGAGCACGCGCGTCATCTGCCGGGAGGCGGTCCCGCCGGCGGCCACGCGCTGCCGGCTCGGGGCCACGCCGCGGGCGCCGTCGGCCAGCCCACGCCCCATCTCCCGGGCGCTCTGGTAGCGGTCGTCGGGATCGAGCGCGAGCGCGACCGCGACCGCGTCGGCGAGCGCGGGGGTCACCGCGGCGACGAGCGTGTCGAGCATCGGCGGGGCCTCGCGCTGCTGCTTGAGCGCCAGCTCGGTCAGCGACGTGGCCTCGTAGGGCAGGCGGCCGGAGATCAGCTGGTACGCGACCACGCCGAGCGCGTAGAGGTCGGCGCGCGGGCCGGCCTCCTCGCCGCGCGCCTGCTCGGGCGCCAGGTAGGCCGCGGTGCCGAGGACCGAGCCGACCTGGGTGATGCTCGACTGCTCGGTCGCCTTGGCGATCCCAAAGTCGGCGAGCTTGACCTCGCCCTCGCGCGAGCGCAGCAGGTTGCCCGGCTTGACGTCGCGGTGGACGACGCCGTGGCGGTGGGCGTAGTCGAGGCCTTCGCACGCCTGCTCGACGATCGAGATCGCGTCGACCACCTCGACCCAGCCATCTTCGCGCAAGATCTCGGCGCACGAGGCGCCCTGGATGTACTCCATGACGATGAAGTACTGACCGCTGCGCTGGTCCTGGCCAGAGTCGAACACCTGAACGATGTTGGGATGGACCAGCCGGGCGGCGGCCTGGGCCTCGCGCTGGAAGCGCGACACGAATGCGGGGTCCTCGGCGAGGTGCTCGGCAAGGAGCTTGACCGCGACCTGGCGCTCGAGACGTTCGTCGAGCGCGAGGTGGACCGTCGACATGCCCCCGAACCCCAGGCGACCTTCGAGGCGGTAGCGCGCGGCGATCCGACCTTCGCTCATTTGCCGCCCCCCGGGGCGCCGGCTTCGCCCCCGGCGCCGCCAGCGCCTTCGCCGTTGCCCTGCCCAGCCGCGGGCGGGCTCCCGCCGGCGCCCTGGCCGCTGCCGGGGGCGCCCGATTCTTCGCCCCCCGACCCGGGCGCCAGCGTGCCGCCGCCTTCGGGCGAGGGGGCGGGCGTCGTGGTTGGCGGCGTCGTCTGGGTGGACGTCGTCTGAGGGACGGTCGGCGTGGTGGTCGTTTTCGGGGGCGCGATCGTTTTGGTCGTCGTGGTCGTCACGGTAGCTCGCGGATGCGGCTGGGCGCACGCGCCCAGCGCGTCGTCGCGCAGCTTGGAGATGCCTTCGCTCAGCCGCCGGCGCAGGCCAGCGTCGACGCTCGCCGGCAGCGCGCCGTAATCGCGTTCGGTTCGCAGCAGCGCGGCTTCGGTCCCTGCGCAGCTGCCATCGCCGCTTTCGGCTTCGCGCATGACGGCTTCGAAATCGGCCTGGAGCGGCCCGGCGTTGGCGCTGGGGATCAGGCCCTGGCCCGAGGCTCCGCAAGAGACGAGCACCAGCGCCGCACCGGTCCCCAGCAGGGCCGCCGCGAGCGCTCGCGCGAGGGCATGCACAGGCATCGTCACTGACCGTACTCCAGGCGCTGGGCGAGCGAGTCGGGCAGGCGCGCGGCGCGGATCGCGGCGGCCGCCGCGGCTACGTCGTAGTCGGTGCGCATGAACGACACTGTCAGCTCGTCGAGGTCGAGCAGCAGCCAGCCCGCACGCGGGTCGCCGTCGCGCGGCTGGCCGACGCTGCCGGGGTTCAGCAACCATTCGCCGGCGCCGATGTCCAGCTGCTGGCCCGCGCGCCGGGGCTCGCCGGTGGCGAGCTGTCCCTCGTGGCGCTCGAACGCGAGCGCGACGTGTGAATGGCCGATCAGGCACACGCGCTGCTTCTGCTGGTCGAGGCACAGCTCGGCCAGCAGCGCCGACAGCACGTACTCCCACACCGGGTCACGCGGGCTGGCGTGGTACAGGCCGATCGGACCCTCCTGTGCCTGGGGGCTGAGGCTCGAAAGGAAGGCGAGGTTCTCTGGCGCGATCACTTCCTGGGTCCACTGTACGGACAGGCTTGCGCCGCGCGAGAACTCCTCGAGCGGCAGCTCGCCGGCGACCGCGAGGTCGTGGTTGCCGGCCAGGCACACGGCCGCGTGCTCGCGCGCGAGCGCCACGCACGCGTCGGGCTCGGCCCCGTAGCCGACGAGGTCACCCAGGCACCAGAGCTCGGCGGCGTCGCTGGCGGCCACGGCCTCGAGCGTCGCCTCGAAGGCCTGCCGGTTGCCGTGGATGTCGGAGATGACCGCGACCTTCATCGCGCTGCGCATGCGGCCGCGCGCCCCGGGCGTGGGCGGGTCCTGGAACGCTAGCCCGCGTCCGGTCCCGCCTCGGTCCCGCCGTACTCGGGCAGGTTCTTGATCCCCTCGCGCGTGCGCCACTTGGAGTAGTTGTCCTCCATCGCGTCGATCAGCTCGCGCATGAAGCGGGGCGAGAGGTTCACGCGCGATACGACGACACCGGGCACCTCCTCCGCCTCGACCTCGTGATCCACGCGCGCAAACGTGACCGTGAACTCGTAATCGGAGTGGCTGACGTTGGCGAAGTTCGCGTACACACCCCCCATGATCTCGGGGGAGAGGTGGATGTTGATGTGGCGCTCGGCGCCGGAGTCCTGGTCGTTCACGCAGCTAGTATCGCAATCGCCGAGCACGGACCGATGACCGCCCCCCCGCCCAGCGACGAGCAAGCTCCCGTCGGCAGCGATCCGCCGGGCGCGGGCAGTCGCGTGGCCGGACTGCGCGAGGCCGTGCTCGACGCAGCGCGCGGCCTTGGGAACGGCGCACCCGCCAGGCCGGCGGCGAGGCGGGAGATCACGCTCGAGCGCCCGCCGCGCGTGGAGCTCGGCGACTACTCGACCAACGCGGCCCTGCTGCTCGCGCCGGGCCTGGGCGCTGCCCCACGCGACGTCGCCCAGCGGTTGGGAGACGGGCTGGCGTCGCGCCTGGGCGGCGATCTGGAGCGCTTCGAGGTCGCGGGGCCGGGCTTCTTGAACCTGTTCATGGCCGACGCCTGGCTGGTCGGGGCTCTCGCCGAGGTGCTCGCCCGGGGAGAGCGCTACGGCGCCGGGCAGGCCGTGCGGCCGCGCTCGGTCCTCGTCGAGTTCGTGTCGGCCAACCCGACCGGTCCGATGCACGTGGGCCACGCTCGAAACGCAGCCTACGGGGACGCGCTCGCGCGGCTGCTGGCGTTCGACGGACAGCGCGTGCAACGCGAGTTCTACGTCAACGACGCGGGCTCGCAGGTGCTGCGCCTGGGCGAGTCGATCGGGGCGCTGGCGCGCGGGGAGGAGGTGCCCGAGGGCGGCTACCGCGGCGCCTATGTCGCCGAGCTGGCGGTGCGCCTGGCCGGCGCGGCCACGTCGGCGCCCGCAGACCTCGGGAGGGCAGCGGTCGCGGTGATCGTCGAGCAGCTGCAGAGCTCGCTTCAAGCCTTCGGGGTGCGCTTCGACTCGTGGACGTATGAGAGCAGCCTGCACGCCGGGAATCCGAGCCCGGTGGAGCACGCGCTCGCGCTCCTCGCGCAGCAGGGCCATACCTACCGCAGCGAGGGCGCGCTGTGGCTGCGCACGACCGAGTTCGGCGACGACAAGGACCGTGTGCTCGTGCGCTCCAGCGGCGAGCACACCTACTTCGCGTCGGACATCGCCTACCACCAGCGCAAGCGTGAGCGCGGCTTCCGGTCGCAGATCGACGTGTGGGGTGCCGACCACCACGGCTACGTCGCCCGCCTGAAGGCCGCCTTCCAGGCGCTCGGCGGGGACCCCGACGAGCTCGAGCTGCTGATCATGCAGCTCGTGCACCTCGTCAGCCGCGGTGAGCGCGCGCAGATGTCAAAGCGCGCCGGCGAGTTCGTCACGCTCGACGACCTCGTGGCGGAGATCGGCGTCGACGCGGCGCGCTGGTTTCTGCTCTCGCGTTCGCACGACAGCGCGATCGACCTCGACCTCGACCTCGCGCGCGAGCAGTCCGCCGAGAACCCGGTCTACTACGTGCAGTACGCGCATGCGCGTATCGCCTCGATGCTCGCGCGGGCCGAGCGCGAGGGGGTCGCCGGCCACCCGGGGACGCTCGCCGCGGGCGGGCAGCTCGCCGCGGGCCAGCCGCTGCACGCCGCCGAGCGCGCGCTGATCGTCGCGCTCCTGGCCTTCCCGGCGCTCGTCCACGAGGCTGCCGAGCGACGCGCGCCCCACCGGGTCGCCACGTGCGCGCTGGAGCTCGCGCAGGTGTTCACCGCCTTCTATCGCGACTGCCGCGTGATCGGTGCCGAGCCGGCGGCGTCCGAAGCGTTTCGGATCGCCCTGTCTGTGGCCACGCGCGACACGCTTGCGCGCTGCCTGGAGCTGCTCGGCGTGGCCGCGCCGGTGCAGATGTAGGCGCGCAGGTCAGTCGAAGCGCGCCATGTCGGCGTTCAGGCGCGCGGAGTCGCCGGCGCTCAGCGTGGGCGGAGGCGAGGCGGCCGCCTGGGCTCGCGCGCGCCTGCGCCAGCGCGGCAGCAGCAGGACGAACGCGACGAGCAGGCCGAGCACGACCGCGAGCGGCACGAGGTAGGCGGCGAGGTCGAAGCCGTGCGCGCTCGGGAGCGCGAGTACCGTCGGGCCGTACTGGGTGACCAGTGCCCGCTCGATCTGCGCTTCGCTGTCGCCCTGGGCGATCAGCGCGGCGATGAAGGCGCGCTCGCGGTCGGCCTGCGGCGACTGGGCGACGTCGAGCGGGATCTTGCACGTGACGCACATGACCTGGCGCTCGATCGTCGGCAGCGAGGGCCGGGCGCAGGCGACCGGCGCGAGCGCAGCGGCGGCGGCGTAGACGACGATCAGCGCCGCCAGCCGGCGGACCGGCTGGCGGCCCGCCCGCGGCCGCCGACCGGCGGCGAGGCCGCGTCGAGGTCTCATGGGCTCTGCGCGAGCGCGAGCGCCTCGCGCACGAAGGGCTCGCCGATCTCCCCGCGCGAGATCGCGACGATGTGACCATCGCGATCGACGATGAAGCTCTCGGGCAGGGCCGTCGTGCCGTAGGCGCGCACGAAGCCGCCGTCGCCGTCGCGCAGGTTGGGATAGGTGATGTGATAGCGGCGCACGAAGCTCAGCGAGTCCGGCGAGGCGTCCTCGTAGGTCACCCCCAGGACGGTAGCTCCGGCGCGCAGCAGCTGCGCCTGCGCTCGCTGCAGCAGCGGCGCCTCGGCCTGGCACGGCTGACACCACGACGCCCAGAAGTTGAGCACCACGACCCTGCCCTTGTATGCGGCCAGCGAGGACTCACCGGCCCGGCCGAGCAGCGGCAGCAACGTGCCCGCCTCGGGCGCGCGCGGGCGAAGGTGATCGGCGACGCGGTCGTCGAGCGTGCGGTTGGCCGACTGGGCGGAGACGCCGTACACGAGCAGCCCCACCAGGCAGGCGGCGGTGAGCGAGACGAGGATCGGGACGAGCTGGCGGAGCACGGCCCACCAAGCGTAGACGCGTGCCCGAGCGCGCGGTCCGGGCGCGTAATATCCCGGATGTGCGGCGGTAGCTCAGTTGGTAGAGCGTGAGCTTCCCAAGCTCGAGGTCGCGGGTTCGAGACCCGTCCGCCGCTCTTTCCGGGGACGTGCACGGGGGGCGGCGCGGGGCGGCGCAAAGCGGCTCGCGCATGCGGTCTTGCATGTGAGGAGAGGTCTCAGGATGGCGCGGCAGGCGTGATAGCGTTCGGCGCCTCAATCGGCGCTGGAGGGCCGATCGCCGAGCCCATCGCGCCGAGCGAGCCCCGAGATGAGCACTCCCAGCACTTCCGCCAACCCGCGTCGCCCCACGCGCGACCTGCGACCTCCGACAGCTGCACCCCGGCCCGTTGCAGGGCGCACGCGAATCACCGAGGCCCCGACGGTGAGCACGACGATGGTCCCCGACGACATGGTCCCGGGCCTCGACTTCTGCGCGGAGCGCTACCAGGCGACCTACAACACGCATTGGGTGACGCGCCCGGACGTCCTTTTCACCGCTCGCCGGAGCGGGCGGGTGGTGTCGACGGTGGGGCTCGAGCTCGGCTCCAAGCGCGCGGAGATCGACGCCGAGCACTACTTCCTGCTGAGCCCGGGCATGCGCGCGTTCCTCGACGGCCACCGTTCGCGAATCGCGGAATTCGGGCGCTTCGCCTCAGACGACTGGGCGGGCACGCGCGCGGTCGTGCACGCGAGCATCGCCTTCATGCGCCAATCGGGGATCGAATTCTTCTTCGCGTTCGCTCCGCCCGGCGTGTACCTGCACATGCGCGACCACCTGGGTATCCCGCTGTGCTCGATCGACGTGCCCGTCAACCAGCTCGTCGTCCAGACCGACACGTCCTGGAGCGTGCCGCCGATCGACTACTTCCTGCGCGAGCAGGCGCCGCACGTCGTGGTCGGGATCGTCCCGTTCCTGGACGTCGTCGACCACAGGCTCGCGCTCGAGAGCGGCACCTCGCCGCTTAGCTTCCTGATCTAGCCACGTCGGCCGCGGGCGCGAGGCCGGCCGCGCGCGTGCTGGAGGTGTCCGCCGCCAACCCGCCGCGACCCGCCGTGAGCGATCACGTGCCGTTGTAGGAGGGCGGCGCGGGAGGGTTGGCGCGCGTGTCGGCGATGAGCTGGAGCAGCGCGGCCGGGCTGGTGTTGCCGAGCACGCGCAGCCGGTGCAGCCGGTAGGGGTCTTCGGAGGTGTGAGCCCAGCCCGGCACGACCGTCGTCGAGCCCACGTAGCCGGCTTCCCTGACCGCGGCGATCACGGTCGCGTCGTAGTGGCCGGAGGGGTAGCAGAACCAGTTCACGGGGACGCCGTAGCGCCGCTGCAGCGTCGCGCGCGCGCCCGCTACCTGTTCGCGCAGCTGACCGGCGTCGAGCGTGATCAGGTCTGCATGGCTGATGCCCTGCGTGTCGAGCTCCCAGCCGGCGGCGAGCAGGCCGCGGACCTGGGCGCTCGACAGCCCGCCCTGCGACGGCGGCAGGCCGGTCAGCTGGATGTTCTCGTCGCCGACCCAGCCCAGACGCTGGAGCACGGGCAGGGCCTGCGTGTACTGGGACTGGTAGCCGTTGTCGAAGGTCAGCACGATCGGCTTGCCCGGGCCAAGCGGCACCCCGTCGCGCCAGTAGGCCCGCACCTGATCGAGCGTGACCGCGTGCCAGCCCGCGTTCTTGAGCGCCTGCATCTGGGCCGCGAATTCGCCCGGTGTGACGTAGAGCCCTGGAAACGGAGCCGCGGCGGGGGGCGCGGCGATCACGTGGTACATGAGGATCGGGATCGCGTCGGTTCCCGGGCGCCGGCCCGGCGCCGCCGCGACGGCGCGCGCGGCCTGGCCGCCGGCGTGCGCGGACGATGAGCGTGCCGGAGCCGACGGGGTGGTCGCCCTCGAGGTGGACGCCGGCGATGACCCCCCGCCGCGGGTGGCGAGCACGACGATCGCCGCGATCGCGAGCACGACCGCCACGAGCGCCAGGATCCGCCGCCGGCGCAGCGCGCGGCGACGTGCCTCACGGCGTGCGCGCAGACCCTCGGCGTCCATCGCTCGCGTGCCTGACGCGGCGTCCACGCAACCCGCACATCGCGGCCGAGCATAGCTCCCGTGTCACCCGAACCGCGCCGGGCGCCGCGGCATGCGGTCTAATGTAATCGCGCCTTTTCAGCGCTCGCAGGGTTTCAGCAGACAATGCGGCGTTCGGGTCGCGTCGGCTCACACGCCGCGAGGTGAGATAGCATCGGTAGACAATCGTCCGCAGGATGCGAGCGGACGGCCACGGGACCTACAACTTGAGGCTTCGACCAGCCAGCGACAACTCGCCGGAGCCTGCGCGCTCCCCGGCTCCCGGCCGCTCGCGCGGTCCGCTTGACCCGACGGGTCCGCTCGCTGGCGCGCTCGCGTTCGTGGGCGTTGCGGCCACGCTCGCGGGCCTAGGATCGTTCGCCGCCGGGACGCCGCCGGCCGCGGCGCAGAGCGCGCGCGCCGGCCTCGTCGCATGCGCCGCGGCGCCGTCGTGGCTGTCCGTGGGCACGCTCCCCGACGGCTCGGGCGGACCGCTGTCGGCCTGCTTTGCGCGCTCCAGCGAGGCGGAGGCTCCGCTCGAGCTCTCAAACGACGGCGCGCGTGCGTTGCTGCTCGCGGTGACGGGCCCGGTCGAGCTCGACGAATACTGGTTCTCAGGCAGGGTGGACGCGGCGCTCGCGACCAGCCTGCAGGGGGTGGGCTCCGGCGGCGACGAGCAGGTGGTCGTGATCGGACCGCACCGGCGCACGACGCTCACGATCGGCCGTCCGCCTCCGGCGGGCGAGCGCCAGGAGATCGGCATCGCCACCGCGCGCGGCCCAGCCGGGGCGCTCGCGGCCGTCGGCTGGACGTTTCTGCACGACGCGCGCGAGCACGCCCCCATTCCAGCGGGCGTGGAGCGCTGCGTGGCCTCGACGCTGCTCGGGGTTGGCCTCGTCGCCGCCCGCGCGCAGCATGCGCTGAGCCCAATGCGCCAGTGCGTTCAGGATGCCGTCGACCACGCGCCGGGCGCCGCGAGCGCGATCCGCGCGGACGCGAGCCGCCTGCTGTCGGACGCCGCGCTGGCAGGGGCGGCCCGGTCGGGGCGCGGCGTGCCCGAGGTATCGCCGATCGACCTCGCGATCGCGGGGTCGCCCCCGGGTCCGGTCAACCCCGACATCCGCATCGCGCTGCCCGACCTCAGCTCCGTGTTCGACGGCACGCGCACCGTTAGCCGGCTGAGCGCGAGCGGCGGCACGGCTCCATACCGCTTCTACGTGTGGCAGGAACCCGGCGGAGCGCCGGTTCCCTCCTGGGTGCGCCTGGCCCCGCGCGGGACCCTCGCGATCGCGCCGCCAGCGGGCGCGAGCCTGAGCGTCAAGCTGACGATCTACGCCGTTGACGCCGACGGTTACTACTCCCAGGACCTGCCCTAGACCTAGATCGATTCGACGCTGCTGGGACGGTCGATGGCGCGCATGGGATTCAGTCGCCGCTGAGGTTCGGCGGCAGCGGCTGCCCGGCGGGCGGCGGATCTGCCGCCAACAGCTGGGGGACAGTCACCAGGTGAAAGCCGCGCGCCCGCAGCTTGGTGATGATCTCCGGCAGCGCGGCGATCGTCTGGGAGCGGTCCCCGCCGCCATCATGCATCAGGATTATCGCGCCGGGGTGTGCCCCCGCCAGCACGCGTTCGACGATCACGCCGACGCCGGGACGCAGGTAGTCACCGGTGTCGACCGACCACAGCACCATCAGCAGATGCAGGCGGCGCAGTTCGCGCATCGTGGTGGCGTCGTAGGAGCCGTAGGGTGGGCGAAACAGGTCAGGCCGCGGGCCCCCGAGCAGTTCGATGCGTGCGATCTGTTCGTAGAGCTCTTCATACTGCGCCCTGGCCCCGAGCAGCGCGAGCTCGGGGTGGGTCTCGGTGTGGTTGCCGACGACGTCGCCGTCGCGCAGCTCGCGCACCGTCGAGGCGCTGAAGTAGCGCTCCATGATGCCGATCGCGAAGAACGTGGCGTGCACGTG
>DASPVR010000113.1:0-12151 GCA_035622255.1 Solirubrobacteraceae bacterium
TCCGATCTCGGGCTGGCCGTGGTTACGTTCGCCAAGCTGTCCTCGATTCAGAACCCGCCCAACTCTGGCCCCGAAGGCGTGTCGCTGGCAGACGAAGGGCTGGTCTATGCGAGCGCCACGCGCAAGCTGCCACCGAACGGCAAATCGCTGAACATCACGGTCGTCGGGCGCCAGTACATCTGGCAGTTCATCTACCCCGGCGCAAACGAACCGGACGGCCTCGGGGCGCCCTACTCCTACGAGGAAATGGTCGTGCCAACGAACACGACGGTCTCGCTCGACATCGTGTCGGCCGACGTCCTGCACTCGTGGTGGGTGCCGGCGCTCGGGGGAAAGTTCCAGGCGGTCCCGGGCTACCACAGCTACACGTGGTTCAAGATCTCAAAGCCGGGCGTGTTCCGCGGCCAGTGCGCGATTCTCTGCGGGCGCGGCCACGCGCGCATGATCGCGACGGTCAAGGCGGTGCCGCCCGCCCAGTTCGAAGCGTGGCTCGCCTACCAGAAGCAGCTGATCGCCCAGGCCAACGCCGCAGCCAAGGTCGCGCGGGCGAAACTCGGCAGCCAGCTGGGCGCCGGACAGGTTGAAAACCCCTAGGACCGAGGAGACCACGTTGGCCACGTACGTCGCACCAGTTCCCCAGGTGACCGCCCACGAGGTGGAGCGACCGGCGACCGGCTGGTCCAGCTGGCTCACGACGACCGACCACAAGCGGATCGGGATCATGTACATGGTCACGACGTTCGTCTTCTTCTGCGTGGGCGGCGTCGAGGCGCTCATGATGCGCCTGCAGCTGGGAGCGCCGAACAACACGCTCGTCAGCCCCCAGACCTACAACCAGCTGTTCACGATGCACGGCACCACGATGGTGTTCCTGTTCATCGTGCCGATGATGGCGGGGCTGGCGAACTACTTCATGCCGCTGATGATCGGCGCGCGCGACATGGCGTTCCCGCGTCTGAACGCCCTCTCCTATTGGCTGCTGCTCGCCGGAGGCATCGTCTTCTACGCCTCGATCTTCTGGAACCCGCCCGAAGCGGGCTGGGTCAGCTTCGTCCCGCTCGCCAACGCGACCTACTCGCCGAGCGGCGGCGAGGACGCGTGGATCTATCTGATCCACCTCACCGGCCTCTCCTCGCTGCTCGGCGCGATCAACTTCTACGCCACGATCGCCAACATGCGGGCGCGCGGCATGAGCTGGAGCCGCCTGCCGCTGTTCGTGTGGACGATCCTCACCTACTCGGTGCTGCTCATCTTCGCGCTTCCCGTGGTCGCCGCGGCCGTCACCATGCTCCTCACCGAACGACACTTCGGCACGCACTTCTTCGACGCGGCCGAGGGCGGATCGCCGATCCTCTGGCAGCACCTGTTCTGGTTCTTCGGCCATCCCGAGGTCTACATCATGGTGCTCCCCGGGTTCGGGGTCATCTCGGAGATCCTGCCGGTGTTCGCGCGCAAGCCGATCTTCGGCTATCGCGCGATCGCCGCCTCGACGATCGCGATCGCCTTCCTGGGCTTCCTGACCTGGGCGCATCACATGTTCACGGCGCCGATCCCCGAGGCGCTGCTCGTGTTCGTGATGCTCAGCTCGTACTTCATCGCCGTGCCGACGGGAGTTAAGATCCTCAACTGGATCGCCACCCTATGGCGCGGGGCGATCGAGTTCACCACCCCGCTGCTGTTCTGTGCGGGCGCGATCGCGCTGTTTCTGATCGGGGGCATCTCGGGGATCTTCCTGGCGACGTTCCCGATCGACTGGCAGGTCAACGAAACCTACTTCGTCGTGGCGCACCTGCACTTCGTGCTGCTCGGCGGCGCGGTGATGCCGATCTTCGGCGCGATCTACTACTGGTTCCCGAAGATCACGGGACGCATGCTCAGTGAAGCGCTGGGCAAGCTCAGCTTCGCGCTCATCTTCGTGGGCATCCTCGCGACGTTTTTGATCCAGCACGTGATCGGCCTCGACGGCATGCCGCGACGGGTCTACGAGTACGACAACATCGGCAACCTCGCGCTCTACAACCTGATCTCGACGATCGGCTCGTTCATCCTCGCCGGCGGCGTGCTCGTGACGATCATCAACGTCAGCCGCAGCCTCAAGCGCGGGGCGATCGCCGGTCCGGATCCATGGAAGGCCAACACGCTCGAGTGGTTCACGACCTCGCCCCCGCCCGTGAACAACTTCGACGTGATCCCGCAGGTGCGCTCGGCCGAGCCGATGAAGGACATCCGCCGCGAGGTCGCGCGGCGCAGCGGGGCCGGCGCGGTCGTGCCGGGCGACGCGACCGTGCCCGCCGGAGCCACTCGCGTCGGTGCCTAGCGCAGGCAGCTCGCGTGCACATCAGCTGACCTAGGATTGCGTGGACAATGAGCCCCAGCCCGACAGGAGCCGCGCCGGCGATCGAGACCGTCTCGGCGCTCGGCGTCGCGCCGCGCGCACGCCAGCTCGCAAGCGACTATCTGCAGCTGACCAAGCCCAGGGTCCAGACGCTGTTGCTGACGATCACGGTGGCGACGATGTACGTCGCGGGCGACCCGTCGATCGCGCTGGTCGCGCTCACCTGCCTGGGCGGCTATCTGTCGGCGGGCGGCGCCGGAGCGGTCAACCACTGGTTCGACCGCGATATCGACGCCCAGATGGCGCGCACCGCGGACCGGCCCGTCCCATCCGGGCGCGTGACGCCGCGTGCGGCGCTCACGTTCGGCTGCGTGCTGGCGGCGCTCTCCTTCCTGGAGCTCTCGCTCGCGGTCAACGTGCTGGCCGCGAGCCTGTCGCTGGCCGGCTTTCTCGGCTACGTGCTCGTGTACACGGTCTGGCTGAAGCGCCGCACTCCCCAGAACATCGTGATCGGCGGCGCGGCCGGAGCGGTCCCGCCGCTCGTCGGCTGGGCCGCCGTCACCGGCTCGGTCAGCGGCACCGCGCTGATCCTGTTCTTCATCGTTTTCTTCTGGACCCCGCCCCACTTCTGGTCGCTCAGCCTGCTGATGCGTGGCGAGTACGCGAAGGTGGGCATCCCGATGCTCCCCGTCGTGCGCGGCGAGGAGGAGACTCGCCGCCAGATCCTGCTCTACGCCGTGCTGCTCTACGCGGTCAGCCAGCTGCCCTTCTGCGCGGGCGGCTTCGGGCTGATCTACCTGGTCGCCTCGCTATCGCTCGGCCTGGCCTTCATCGGCGGCGCCGCGCGGCTGTATCGCCACTCAGACCGCCGCTCCGCGCTCACGCTCTACCTCTTCTCCCTCGCCTACCTGGCGCTTCTGTTCAGCGCCATGGTGCTCGACCGCCACGTCTAGCCCGGCGCCGACGGCCGGGAGCGCCCGGCAGGGCAGTCGGTATGCTTGCGCGCGAGATGAACCGACGCTTGGCGCGCAAGAACATTCGCACCGGCCTGATCGTCGCGGCGATCTGCATGTTCATGTTCGGCATCACCTTCGTCGTCGCCGCGGCGTACGTCTCGTGAGCCCGCTCGACCCCGAGCTGCCGCCCGTCGGCGAGGAGATCCACCTCCCCCGCCCGAGCATCCTGCCGCTGCTGACCGCCGTGGGGATCACGCTCGCGCTGATCGGGATCACGACCTTCATCGAGCTGACCGTGATCGGCGTGCTGCTCACGGTCGGCTGCATCGTCCGCTGGATCAAAGACGCGCGCCGAGAGTTCGACGAGCTGCCGCTCGACTAACTGATCTGCCCGCTCTCGCCCGCCAACGCAGCGTGTGCCCCGGCACCCGCCGCGGATGGCCCGGGCCGGCAGGGTTCGCGCACGGTCCCCTCTCGTGCGCGCCCCTTTACCCTCACTCACCCGGGCGCGGCGCTGCAGCTCACCCCGCCGCCGCGCCCGCGGGCACCGGGCAGATCGCCCCGTCGTCGGTCCAGCAGCGCACGACGTCCCTCACCGACAGGATGCCCTCGATCTCCCCACGCGCCATCACGATCAGGTGGCGAAAACCACCGCGCACCATCGCCGCCGCCGCCTCCTCGAGCGACCAGTCGGGCGCCGCGAACACGACGTCCTTGGTCAGGTGCTGGGCAACCAGCTCGCTGTCTGGATCCTGCTCCGCGCCGATCGATCTCAGCACGTCGCGCTCGGTGATGATCCCGGGTCCGTGGCCGTCGGGGTCGATGACGACGGCGGCGCCGACGCGGCGCTCTGACATCAGGCGCGCCACGTCGCGCAGCGTGTGACCGGGACCCACGGTGAGGACCGTCGGGCTCATGCCGTCTCGAACCTGCATGCCGGCTCCTTTCCCGCTCGGCCACGACCCCCGCTTGGCCGATCCTTTGCAACGATTGCCTCAATATAGTACGAGCCCGGCCGGACGTCAAGCGGCCTCGTCATCCACGCGAGCCAGCCATTAGGATCAGCGCTCGTGGAGGAGATCGTCGATCAGCGCAGCCATCGGGGCATCGCGCCCGCGCGATGCGCGCCGTCCGCTGCCGCGAAGGCCGATGCCTAGCCGCAGCGCGATCGTCGGAACGATCGTGGCGGCGCTCGCCGCCGTCGCGATCGGCATCTGGCTGAGCTTCGAAATCCACTGGTTCCCGGTCGCGGCGACCACCCAGGCGCACAACACAGACCGCCTCTACCACGTGCTCGTGATCGCCTCGATCCCGATCTTCGTGCTCGTGGTCACGGTGGTCCTGTTCTCGGTCTGGCAGTTCCGCATGAAGCCTGGCGAGGAGCTCAAGGACGGGCCGCCGATCCACGGCAACACGCGCCTGGAGGTCTTCTGGACGGCGCTGCCGGCGGCGCTGCTGCTCGGCCTGGTGTCCTACTCGTTCGTCGTGCTCTACGACAACGAAAAGAAGCCCGCCGGGGTGCCCGAAGTTCAGATCGGCGTGATCGGCCAGCAGTTCTTCTGGACCTTCGAATACCCGCGCTCGGTCACCGGCGGGGCGCCGATTCGCAGCTATGAACTCTACCTGCCCGAGGGCGACACGGTGTACTTCAACATGCGCTCGCGCGACGTCATCCACGCCTTCTGGATCCCTGCGTTCCGCCTGCAGGAGGACGTGGTGCCGGGGATCACGACCCACTATCGGGCGACGCTCGACCGGCTCGGCAGCTACCCCGTCGTGTGCAACCTACTCTGCGGGTCGGGCCACTCGCTGATGCGCTCGGTCGCACACGTCGTGACGCCCGCCCGCTTCCAGCTGTGGCTGCGCAGCCAGACGGGCAAGAGCTCGAGCGTAGCCACCGCTTCGACTGGTGGCGCGTCCGCCACCGCGTCGACGTCGTCGCCGGCGAGCCTGAGCACGACGCTTCGGTCAGCAAGCTCGAGAGATGCTCTGCGACCGGGAGCAGGCGGGTCATAATGTCGGGCACGATGCTCGGGAGGCTGACACGCTGATGGCCACGACAGTGCACACACCGGCCAGCGCCGGCCAGGCACATCGCTCCGGCGGGCCCCCCGCCTCGATCGGCGCCAAACTGCGCGCACCCGGCTTCTACCGCGCCGCCTGGCTGATGCTCGTGGGCGTCGGCTTCGCGACGTTTTTGACGTGGGTCATCCGGATGGGCACCGGCCATCAGACCTACCACCACTACCTCGACGGCGAAGCGATCATGATCCTGTCGCTGTTCACGGTGCCGATCGCCTTCCTCGTAGGGATCGGCGGCTTCGACTACTGGGCCTACTGGGCCGCGGGGCGACCCACGCGCCCGGAGGACCACTCCGGCCACGGTGCCTACAGCTGGAAGGACTACTTCCGCGTCAACACCGATCACAAGGTGATCGGCATCCAGTACACGGTCACGTCGTTCTTCTTTTTGCTCGTCGGCGGCCTGCTGGCGATGCTCATGCGCGCCCAGCTGGCCCAGCCCGGAGCGCAGTTCGTGGACGCTGAGACCTACAACAGCCTCTTCTCCGTCCACGCCTCGCTGCTGATCTTCCTGTTCGTCATACCGGTGTTTGCAGGCCTGGGCAACTACGTGATCCCGATCATGATCGGCGCGCCGGACATGGCCTTCCCGCGTCTGAACGCGCTCTCCTACTGGCTGCTGCCGCTCGCGGGTGCGATGATGCTGCTGAGCTTCCTGGCGCCCGGCGGCGCGTTCGCCGACGGCTGGACGGCGTATACGCCGCTGTCGACCGACTTGCCAGTCGGGCAGATGTTCTTCTCGGTGGGCGTCCAGTTCGCCGGCGCCTCCTCGATCATGACGGCGCTCAACTTCCTAGTGACGATCATTACGATGCGCGCTCCCGGGATGAGCTTCTTCCGCTTGCCGCTGCTCGTGTGGGCCAACTTCGCGACCTCGCTGCTGGTCGTGATCGCCACCCCGTTCATCGCCGCGTCGCAGTTCTTCATCCTCTTCGACTACACGCTCGGCTTCCACTTCTTCGATCCGGGCAAGGGCGGCGACGTGCTCATGTACCAGCACGTCTTCTGGTTCTACTCCCATCCGGCCGTGTACATCATGATGCTGCCCGGCTTCGGGATCATCAGCGAAGTCATCGCCGTCAAGTCGCGCAAGCCGATCTTCGGCTACCGCATGATGGCCTTCTCGCTGCTGGCGATCGTGGTGCTCGGCTTCACCGTCTGGGCGCACCACATGTTCACCTCGGGAATGGCAGCCTGGATCCGCATCCCGATGGCGATCACGACGGCGATCATCGCCGTGCCGACCGGCATCAAGATCTTCTCGTGGCTTGCGACGCTGTGGCGCGGCGTGCTCCACCTCGACACGGCGATGCTGTTCGCGCTCGGCTTTCTCACGACGTTCACGCTCGGTGGGATCAGCGGCGTGATGCTCGCGATGGTGCCGTTCGACATCCACGTCAGCTCGACATACTTCATCGTCGCGCACATCCACTACGTGCTGTTCGGCGGCTCGCTGATGACGGTCTTCGCCGGCGTCTACTACTGGTTCCCGAAGATGACCGGGCGCATGTATGACGAGCGCCTGGGCAAGTGGCACTTCTGGACCACATTCGTCTTCTTCAACCTCACATTCGCGCCGATGCACATCGTCGGCATGGAAGGCATGCCGCGGCGCGTGGCGACCTACGCGACGAAGTTCGCCGACCTCAACCTGTTCATCTCGATCTGTAGCTGGCTGCTCGGCCTGGCCACGCTGATCTTCATCTACAACATGGTCACGAGCTGGCGCGGCGGGCCACGCACGGGGAACAACCCGTGGCGCGGGATGACGCTCGAGTGGCAGGTGAGCTCGCCCCCGCCGGTGTTCAACTTCGACCGCGTGCCCACGGTCGTCGGCGGACCCTACGAGTATGGCGTCCCGGGTGCGGTGCACGGTATCTTCGCCCCGGCCCCCGTGCCCGCCACGGTCGGGGCCGGCGGCAGCGCCTCACCGGGAGCGGGGGGCTCGGGGTGAGGGGCGAGCAGCCCACGCACCACGCCGGCGAGATCCTCGTCGTCGCCAACCGCACGCTCGGTGGCGAGAAGCTGCTCGAGGCCGTGCGCGCGCATGCCGCCACGGGAACGACCCACTTTCGCCTAGTCGTGCCGCAGACCAAGCCGGCGGCCGGGCTGGTGATCTACGACGAGTCGGTGCGCGAATCGGCGCAGGTGCGGATCGACCTCGCCGTCTCGACGATGCACGAAGAGGGCATCGAGGTCAGCGGCGAAGTCGGCGACGCTGATCCGTTCCTGGCCACGATGGACGCCATCGCCACGCGCAGGCCCGACGAGGTGATCGTGTCGACCCGCCCGGCGACGAGCTCGGGCTGGCTACGACGCGATCTGATCGAGCGGATCGAAAACGCCTCCGGGCTGCCGGTCGAGCACATCGTCACCGACCTCGAGCGCGAAGGGCTGCCGTATGACGTCACGCTCGTTATCGCCAACAAGACCTCGAGCGGCGACGAGCTGCTCCAGCACCTCAGGCAGCGCGCCGCGCACGAGGGCAAGCATCTGTTCATCGCCGTCGTGCCCCAGCAGGACGGGGCGGGCGACGCCCCGCGCGAGGCACGCGGGCGCCTGGCTGCGATGCTCGGCAAGCTGCGCGGCGCGGGCCTGGTGGCCGCGGGGATGATCGGCGACCCCGATCCCTACACGGCCGCGGTCAACGCCCTCGAGCTGTTCACCGTTGACGACGTCGTGATCTCCACGCTGCCCGACGAGCGCTCAGGCTGGCTGCGCGCCAACCTGATCGAGCGCGTCAAGAACGCCACCTCGGTGCCGGTCGAGCACGTCGTCGTCGACCTGCACTCCGAAGCGACGACCGCGGCCCCGGCCGCCTAGCGAGCATCGATGGAGGCCGCCAGCGTCCCGCATGCAGCAGGCCACGGTGGCGCCGAGCACCATGGTCCCCCGCCCGCCAATCGCAGCTCGGTGGTCCCGGCACCACTGCTGGGGATGCTGCTTTTCATCATCTCGGAGATCATGGTCTTCGGGGCCTTCTTCACGGCCTACTTCTTCATCAGGATCGCGCAGGGGGATCCGTGGCCCGCGCCGGGCACCAAGCTGCCGGTCATCCCAACGCTGTTCAACACTCTGATCCTGGTGTCCTCCTCGTTCACGCTGCACTGGGCGGAGCACGGCATCAAGAAGGGCAACCGCTTCGCGCTGAAGGCCGGCATCGCCACCACGTTCCTGCTCGGCGCGACGTTCCTGTTCATCCAGATCAACGAGTACGCGAACATCGGCTTCGCCCCCCACGACGCGGCCCAGCAGACGATCTTCTACGGGCTCACCGGTTTGCACGGGGCACACGTGTTCATCGGCCTTACGCTGCTTGCGATCGTCACGATCCGCTCGTTTCGCGGCCACTACAGCCCCGAGGAGCATCGTGGCGTCGAGGTGCCCGGCATCTACTGGCACTTCGTCGACGTGATGTGGATCATCGTCTACACGACGGTGTACGTGATATAGCGGCGTCCGCCGCGATCGTCGCCATGCTCAATCCGCTACGCAGCGAGGAGGAGGCGTTTCGCCTGCTGCTGTACGTGCTCGCCTGCTTCGCGGTCGTGATCGGGATCGCGCTCGTGGTGCGCCTGCTGCTGTAGCGGCGGTGCCGAGCACGGTACGCGCCGACCGGCGTTTGCCGAGGTCGCGCCGGCTCGCCCCTACTTGACGGTCAGCGTGCCGAACATCCCCGCCTGGCGGTGACCGGGCGCCTGACAGAAGAAGGTGTAGGTGCCGGGTTTGAGGTTGACGCTGATCGATGCTTCGCCCTTTGACTCAAGCGGCGTCGCGCCCAGTACCGGGCCCGACGTGCCCGACTGGATGGCCAGGTTGTGTGTCACGCCGGACATGTTGCGCATCGAGATCGTCACCCTGCCGGGCGTGGCGGTCGCCTTGTTGGTCGTGTAGGCGAGCTGGCCCTGGGGGTTGGCTTCGAACTGGAGCTTGCCCGCCTTCTCGACGGCGGGCTTGCCGGCTCCCGGCGGTTCCACGGCGGTCGCAAGAAGCCCGGTGTCTGACCCGGGCCTGGCCGCCGCTTCGGCCACGTAGGCGGCGATGTCGCTGACCGCTGCGCCCTTGGCGAGATCGCGCGGCATCACGCCCCTGGGGTTGGGGTAGCGGACCTGGTATTCGACGACCCCGCGGATCGCGCTGCGCCCGTGCGCTTCGGCGATCGCGTAGCGGAACGCTTCGTCGAGGTCTGGGCCGACCGTGCCCTTGGTGTTGGCGCGCGCGAGCGTGTGGCAGGCGCCGCACTTGGCGACGAACTGCTGCTTGCCGTAGATGAGGTTGACGCTCGCGTTGTTCTGCTTGACCGAGCACCCGGCGGCCGCGAGTGCGAGGCCCGCCAGCGCCACCGCCGCGACTGTCCGCGCCACGAGGCCAGGCAGCCGCCCGCCGGGCGGGCGCTCACCGGCTGGCGGCTGCGGGTATGGCGGGCCGTGTGCCTCGAGCTGGAAGGGCGCAGCGAGCCTCATGAGCCGGCGGAACACTATCCGAACACGCATGCGCCGACGCCCGGCAGCGCGGCACGCGCGCGCGCTCATGGCGCGGCCAGGACGTCCAGTTCGCCGCGCGCGGCGGCGATCACGCCGCGGGCGACGCCCTCCCACGACCAGCGCTCGCGCACGGTCGCGACCATGTCGGCGCGCGCCTGTGCTCGCAGCTCCTCGTCAGCCGACAGCCACGCGACCAGGCGCTGGGCGAGCCCAGCGACCGCGCCGGCGCCGAGCGGAAACGACAGCCAGCTCGCGACCTGCGCGGGCAGCGCCGCGGCGAGCACCGTGCTGACCTCGGCCAGCCCTGAGTGCGCCGCGCTGATCGGCAGCGCCGCGCACGCCGCCGCCTCGGCCGCGACCATCCCGAAGGACTCGGGGAACGTGCTCGGGACGATCAGCGCCTCGCACGCCGGCAGCAGCTCGGCAACCTCCTCGTACTCAAGCCGCCCCGTCCACAGCACGCGCTCCGGCAGCGCCCGCGCGGACTCCACGTAGCGCTCGCCCGCCTCGCCGTGCAGGCCGTCGAGAAACGCGAGCAGGTAACCGAGCGCCCGCTCCTGCTCAGGCTGGCGCTCCCCCGGCGCAAGAGCCTCGCCGACGGCGCCCTCGAGCGAGCTTCCCGCCCGCGCGATCTCCCGCGCCCGCTCGAGCTCGCCGGCGGCGAGTGCGGCCAGCAGCCGCTCGAGCGTCGCGCGGTATGCGCCAAAGCCGACCACCACCAGCCGGGCATCGGGGGCGGCCGAGAGCACCAGCGGCCAGGCCGCGAGCAGCAGGTCGACGCCCTTGCTCACGATCAGCTTGCCGACAAATGCCACGAGGCGGTCTCGCTCGCCCTCGACGCGCTCCAGCGCGCGAGCCGCGGCGAGCTCGTCGCGCGCGAAGGAGCTCGTATGGGCGCAGAACTTCGTCGAAGCGCCGGCGCCAGCGGGCTGGCCGGTGGGCCCGGAAGCGCTGGGCGGCGCCTGCCGAGCGGCCTGCTCGCGCAGCCGAGCGCTCAGCGCGCGCACGCCCGCCCGCGCTGCGGCGGGCTCGCGCGGGCCGAAGCGATGCACGTCCACGCCGGGCGGACCCAGACGGGTGCGTGCGCGCAGCCCGTCGTCCTCGAGGGCATCCCACAGGCTCTTGGCCGTGTGCAGCGAGCCGACGAGCACGGCCGCGGCTCCGGCGACCCCCTCGCGTGCGAAGTCCAGGAAGCGCTCGGGCTGGGGCTTGACGGTGTACTCGAGGGCGCTGCCATGGATCTTGACCGCGTAGGGGACCTCGCCGCGCAGCGCGCGTGCCACGATCACCGGTCCCATGATCAGGTGGTTGGCCAGCGCCGCCTGCGGCGCGACGAGCGCTCCCAACTCGGCGGCGGCGGCGACGTTTGCATCCAGGTAGCCGGCGATCTCCCCGTCTGAGCAGTCCGCGAACGTGCGCGCGCGGATTCCCTCGTAGGTGTCGGCGACGTACACGGGCAGCAGATCGCCGATGTCGGGCCTGTACACGGTGCAGCGTCCCCCCCGCGAGCGCCCCTCGCCTGCGCCGCGGCTCCCCCAATCGCCGGCGTCGAGCTCGCGGACCACGAGCGTGCCCGATTCCCAATCGCCGACGGCGTCGACGAACGGCTGGCGCTCTGGATGGCGATCCTGGCAGAGCAGGTGCACGTCGTGCCCGAGCGCGGTCAGCGCCCGGGCGGTGTGCGCGGTGTAGACGTTCGACCCGGTCCCGCTCAGCAGGTAGCCGTGGAAGATCAGGATGCGCACCGCCGCCAGCCTACTTGCAGCCAGGGCGGGCGTCGCGGGGCCGCCCCGGGCTCAGGTACAGTCCCTGCGTGGACATGCGCGAGCGCTACCGGCTGCGCGACCCGGCCACGGGCCGCGAAGTGGTGATCGAGGCCGAGCCGGAGGAGATCTACCTCGATCGCATCTCGGGCGATCGCCTCGAAGTCGTGGGCAAGGTCCTGCCGCTGCTGCCCTCGCGCTCGCGGCTGCCCTGGGCGGTCGAGAACCTGCGCTTCTGCCCCTGGTGTGAGCAGCTCGCTCAGCGCGACCTCAACGACTGTCCCACGTGCGGCAGGCGCATGGGGCCCCTGAACCCGTCCATGGGAGGCCGCTGATGCGCGCGCGCGTCGCGCTGATCGCCGCGCTCGCGCTCATGGGCGCCGGGCTGAGCGCATGCGGCGGGGCCAGCAGCTCCTCCGACGCGGTCCCCAAGAGCACGCCGGAAATCACGCCGCCGACCGACACGAGCGCCGAAAAGGCAGCAGGTCAGACGACCTCGACGGCGACGACCGCCAAGGGGGCGAGCGGAGA
>DASPVR010000114.1:0-6332 GCA_035622255.1 Solirubrobacteraceae bacterium
TCATCGCCTCGGTGAGCACCTCGCGCCCGAACTGCTCAAGGCGCTCCTTGACGCTCGCCGCAGATTCGGTCCTCGCTGCCTGGATCACCGCCATCATCTTCCTCCTCGCGTGCAGTGGGTTGATGCGAAGAGGGTTCGGGCGAAGGCGGCGAACCCTACCGAGGAGCTAACAAAGTAGTACCTAGCTGATGCCCTCGAGCAGCTCGCCCGGCGAGGAGAGCTGAAGCCCGCGGGCGAGTATCACGATCGTCTCAAGCCGCGGCGAGCGCTTGCAGCGCTCCAGCAGGCTGATCTCGGTGCGGTGGAGGTCGCACAGGTCGGCGAGCGCCTCCTGGGACAGCCCCGCGCGGTCGCGGTGGCGGCGAAGGTTGACTGCGAATTGGGTGCGTGCCGTATCCACAAGCTGACTCTCGCCCAGGGCAGACGAAAGTTCCACAGACAGCTGTCCTAGTCACGGCCCGCCGTCCACGCTCCTCCCGTGCTCCCCGAGATGCAAACAGCCTGGAGCTTAGCGCCAAAAGACCTCTAAGTAAACCCGGTTGTTTCATCAGCGGAGTGGCACGTGCACGCGCAGGAGCCGCCACAGAGCAAGCCGATCGTCGCCGCCCCGGTCAAGGCGATGGCGGTCGGTGCGCCCGGACTGCACGGGGATCGGGGCGACGCCCGCGGCGCGGGCGAGCTTGGCGTGCGATGAGAATCTGTCGGCCCCGGCTCGCGCGCGACACGGACCCGTGCGTTCTGCTCGGCGCGCGCCGCTCCTATCAAGTCACGCCGGCGATCCTCGGGCGGCGGCGGGCGACACAACGGGTGTCAGTCAGGCCCGTGGCCGACAGCAAGGCTAAGAGTCAGCCCGCCGCCAGCCCGAGAACCAACCGGACCGATCGGACGCCAACCGCCGACCGTGACGTCGACGATGACAGTGAGGCTAGTCTGCGCTCGCGTGGAGGCCGCGACTGTCCGGCGTTTGCTTGCTGCAACCCGTCGCACACTTCGAGGCTCAGCGGCGACGTCCGGCCTCGTCGGGTTGCTCGCGCTCGTCGCGCTCGCCAACCTGGTCGTCCTGCTCGCGCAGGCGTCGGCGCTCGTCCATAGCCTCTACCTGAACGCCGACAACGCCTCCGCGCTGGTGCTGGCGGCGCTCGCCGGTCACGCTCCCGCCGGAGCAGTCGTCAACCTCGGCAACCACCCGAGCCCTGCTCGGCGATCGGGCGCCCGAAGCTCGCTGGCGGAGCGACGAGTGCCCCCGCTATGCCGGCCCGCGAGTCGGTCAACAGGAACGTACGCGCGTGTGGGCGCGGCACATACCAGCTGCTGATGCGGCGAAGGCTTCACGCTGTACCTCTACGACCACGACATCGCGGCCGATCTCGGCAGCTGAGCGACGCACAGGGGATGGCTCGACCGTCGACTGCCGTCCACCAGCACGCTCGCTACCCGGGCGAGTCCTGCCTCAACAAACGGAGCGAACGAGTGGGACGATCCTCCGGGGCACCCGCCACCTGACGGTCTGACCCTCCGTCTGTGCGCACGCGCCGCCGGCGCGGCGAATGACCCCGCGCCACCTTGACCCGGCATCCCGACGCCGCAGGTCGGCCGGACCGACCGGGACGCTTGACGGCGCCGCGCAGCTGGTCCGCGCTCAGGTGGGTGTTGCGCTGCGCGTAGTCGCGAGTCGCTCGGTTCGGGAGCACGTTGCCCCCGCTGTGCTCCCGAGTGGTCGCTGAGCCGATTGCAGGGACGCTCGCGGGCCTACAGCGATTTGCATCGAAACGCCGTGCATTGGCAGGGACTTTGCTGGCTGGCGGCGCGGACTTGCATCGTCGTGCATATGGCGGCAAGCTATGGCGGGGGCAGGATTCGAACCTGCGAAGGCAGAGCCAACGCGTTTACAGCGCGTCCCCTTTGACCGCTCGGGAACCCCGCCGGGCGGCCGTCAGTTTAGGGCCCCGCGGGACACTGGGACAACTAGAGAGGCCTGATGTGGGTTGCGCCGCGCAGCAGGAGTGCGGCGTTGACGTAAGAAAAGGGCCTCCAGCCCTGCCAACTGGTGATTGGAGCACGAGATGACCGCTGAGCTGGAGACCCTCGTCGTTGCAGCGTATGTGTTCGCCACTTGCTGTCGATCCCTCGACCCGGGCCGGCAGGCCTGATCACAGACCGGGAGCTGATCGCACTTGCGGTCGCCCAGGCCGTGACCGGCCTCAGCAGCGAACCTTCAGTTCCTGGGCATGCTGGAGCGGCTCTTGCCGGGCTGGTTTGCCCACCTGCCCGAGCAGACCCAGTACAACCGTCGTCTGCGGCGCCTGACACCGGCGATCACGACCGTGCAGCTGATGGTCGCCGAGCTGATCGCCGAGGGCCGGGTGCGCCTGGTCGACGGGAACGGCGGCTTCTGGGGCGCGGAGTATGAGAGCACGATGGAGTTGATCGACATTCAACTGACCACCCCCGCCAAGCACAAGCTCGGGCAGCGTCCGAGCGGCGAGATCGCCAAGGCTCGCATCACGCTGGTGATCGAGTCGCTGTTCTCCAACCTCAAGCGCCAGATGCGCCTGGACCAGCATCTCGCCAAGACCAAGCCCGGGCTCGCACAGCGGATCGTGCAGCGCCTGCTCGCCCTGACGCTCGGCATCTACCTCAACGCCCTCGTCAGCCGCCCACCACGAGCGCTCGCCGCCTATGACGGACGCTGAGAAGCTGAACCCACATCAAGCCTCTAGGACGCCTCGCGCAGCTCCTGGGCTGCGGGAAGCGCCTGCAGCTTCTTGAGCGTCTGGCTCTCGATCTGGCGCACACGCTCGCGCGTGATCTGAAATGCGCGCCCGACTTCCTCGAGCGTGCGCGAGCGCCCGCCGACGATCCCGTAGCGCATCTCGATGACCGCACGCTCGCGCCGTGTGAGCGAGGCGAGCACACGCGTAACGCTCTCGCGGCGAAGCGTCTCGGATGCGATGTCGAACGGAGACGCCGCCGACAGGTCCTCGACGATGTCGCCGAGCTCGGAATCCTGGCCCTCGCCGACGGGATGCTCGAGCGATACCGGCTGCTGGGCGATGCGCATGATCTCGCGGACCTCGCTCATGTCGCACTGGAGCTCGTCGGCGAGCTCGGCGATGCGCGGTTCGCGCCCGAGGCGTTGCACGAGCTGGCGCTCCGCGCTGGCGAGCCGGTTGAGCCGCTCGACCATGTGCACGGGGATGCGGATCGTGCGCCCCTTGTCAGCGAGCGAGCGGATCACGGCCTGGCGGATCCACCAGGTGGCGTAGGTGGAGAAGCGGTGTCCGCGGCGATGGTCGAACTTCTCCACCGCGCGGATCAGCCCGAGCGAGCCCTCCTGGATGAGGTCGAGCAGCGTGAGCCCGCGCCCGACGTAGCCCTTGGCGATCGACACGACCAGGCGCAGGTTGGCCTCGATCATGTGTTCCTTGGCAGCGACATCGCCACGCTCGATGCGCCTGGCCAGCGACACCTCCTCGGCGGGGGTGAGCAGCGCCACGCGACCGATGGCGCGCAGGTAGAGACGCAGCGAGTCGAGGCTCGGGTCGCCAACGCGCTCGCCCCCGACCGAGGGTTCGGCGTCGCGCGCACGAGCGCAGCGCACTTCGACGTGCCCAACGGCGGGCTCGCGGTCGACGAGCCTGTCCTTTGTGAGTGCACTGCGCGCACGCGGCGGGCGCGAGCGGCGCCGCGGGCTTCGCGAGATCATCGCATCGATCTCATCAGCCGACGGGGCGCGCGCGCTGATCACCCCATCCAGCTCCTCCCCCAGCGAGCTGACCGGTGCTTCCAAAAGACCCTCAAGCTCTTCCATCTCGGACCCCCGGGATCCCCGACGTTTTGGGCCGCGACACGCAAACGCCGCGACATCCCCCTCTAGGCTTCGCGTGCTGCTCCTCCTATGCGCTGCGACGCTGGCATTGGCGGTTCCTCTGCCTCTGCGCGGCCTCCGAGCCTCCGCCCCTGGCCCCTCCGGGGTTGACTCGACGAGCCAAGCATGGGCCGATCGGCAAGTGATACCAGAACGCCACACCGAGATGATCCTGGCTGGACGGTCAGATAAACGCCGGTGGCGGGCCGACGCGTCGGCTGGGGCGGGGCCGTCGACCCCGGCGGCGATGCCCGCGGCGGCGCGCGGAGGCCCGCGCGGCGCGCGCTAGGCTTGCGCTCGGTGGCCACGACCCGACCGATACCTTCGGTGTCCGCCGACCGAGCAGCCGGCGACGACGACGTGCAGGCGCGAGCGCCGGGGGTGCCCGTGGGACTGTCGCGCGTGGGGGTCACGGGGGTCGAGAAGGTCGTGCGCGTCCGCGACGAGCTCTACTTCGCCCGCCTGGAGTGCCTAGTTGACCTCAGTCGCGACCAGAAGGGCGCGCACATGTCGCGCTTCGACGAGGTCGTCAACGAGGCGATCGGCGCCGTGGTGCTCAGCGAGGCGCCGTTTCGCGCCGAGACGCTCGCCCAGCACATCGCCGAGCTCGTGCGCTCGCGCCAGGGCGCCGAGCGCGCCGAGGTGACGATCGAGGCGCGCTATCCCGAGCACAAGCCGGCGCCCGTGTCGGGCACCCAGACTCAGGAGATCTACACGCTCTACGGGCGGGCAGTTGCATCGGCGCAGGGCACGCGCAGGATCGTGGGGGTGTCGGCGACCGGCATGACGGCCTGCCCGTGCGCGCAAGAGCTAGTGGCGGCGCGCGCGCGCGAGCGCCTGGCCGACGACGGCTTCACCGACGAGGAGGTCCAGCGCGTGCTCGAGCGCGTGCCGGTCGCCACGCACAACCAGCGCGGCCTGGCGACGCTGCACGTCGGCTGCATCGAGGAGTGCGTGGCCGAGATCGACGGCACGACCCTGCTGGCGATCGCCGAGGCGTCGATGTCGTCAGAGATCTACGAGCTGATGAAGCGCTCCGACGAGGTGGCGGTCGTCGAGAAGGCCCACCGGCGCCCGCGCTTCGTCGAGGACTGCGTGCGCGAGATGATCGCCGGCGTGGTGCGCTGCTTCGGAGAGCTCGACGATCGCACGTTCGTGCTCGCGCGCCAGGAGAACCTCGAGACGATTCACCAGCACAACGTCGTCGCCGAGCGCCACGGCCTGCTCGGCGAGCTGCGCGAGGAGATCGGATCGGGCAAGCTCGCGCGCCACCAGACGACGCTCGCGGAGTGGCTGGCGGCGGGCTCGAGCATCGACCTAGCCCGGTGACGGCGCGCCGCGCGCTCAGGCGCGCGGCTGGGACGCGAGCCGGCGGCGCAGGCCGAAGAAGTAGTCGAGCCCCGACCAGACGGTGACGATCACGGTCGCGTAGATGAGCGCGTCCAGCCAGGCCGGCTGGCCGTGGACGGCGATCACGGCCAGCACCATCGCGATCTGAAGGCAGGTCTTGACCTTGCCGAGCGTGCTGGCTGCGAGCGTGAGGCCGACCTGGCTGGCCCCGAGGCGCAGCACGGTTACGGCGAGCTCGCGCGTGATGATGACCATCGCCACCCAGGCGTCGAGCCGGTGCAGCGACACGAGCGAGATCAGCGCCGCGACGATGAGCAGCTTGTCGGCGAGCGGGTCCATGAGCTTGCCGAACGTCGTCACCGAGTCCTGCGCGCGCGCCAGCCGCCCGTCGAGAAAGTCGGTGAGCGAGGCCAGCGCGAACACGATCGCGGCGAGCACATCGCCCGCCGGCGTGTTGCCGAGCAGCGCGACCACGAGCGCCGGCACGAGCATGATGCGCAGCACGGTCAGCACGTTGGGGGCGTTCACCGGGAACACGTCGTCGACATTATGTCCGCCGCGGCCCGCCGGCCTCGGTCCCTGCCCGCGAGGCCGGTCGCGGCCCCTATAGCGAGGCGCACAGGGTCTCGCCGGGACGAGCACGTGACCTCGCCGGGGAGCGCGCGGCGGGTGCCGTGGCCGGCATCGCGCCCGGGCTGCTCGCGGCGGGCTCCCTGGCGGCTGCGCCGCTCGCGCGCCATGCCGGTCGTCACGTTCACGGCCGCGGTCGTGCCGATCGCTGGCTTTCACGCCAGCGGCTATCGGCTCGGTGCCGGCGCGGCGGTGCGCGTGGCCTACGCGATCGCGGGCAGCGAATACAACGGTTACCCCGCGCCGCTGAGCGAACTGAAGCTCGAGCTTCCGCCGGGTTGGCTGGTGCGGCCGGGCGGCTTTGACGCGTGTCCGCCGGCCCTGCTGGCGGGCCCGCGGCGCGACCCGCGCAAATGTCCGACCGGGTCATCGGCGGGGACCGCAGGGACCATCTCGGTGGCGCTGCCCGCTGGGGGCCGGGCGGTCGTCGAGGCGGCCAGCGTCCAGCCCTTCTACACGTCGGGCGGCGGAATCGAGCTGAACG
>DASPVR010000115.1:0-7569 GCA_035622255.1 Solirubrobacteraceae bacterium
GACGACCACCGGCTGCCTGGAGTCCTTTGCGCGGGCCAGGTCGGCCGCTGCCGCGGCCGCATCGGCGATCGCCGGCCACGTGGCGTGCAGCCCGCGGCCCGCGGCGTCGGCGCGCCCGCGCCAGTCATCCAGCGGCGCCAGGCCGGCGCACCCGATCGCCACGTCGCACTGGCCGTGGCGCCACGCGCGCCCGAAGCTGTCGCAGATCAGGACCGCGGGCGTGCATCCGGTCAGCTCGCGCAGACGGGCGCGGATGCGCCGTGCCGAGGCGTCGGGGTCGCGCGGCAGCAGCACGAGCGTGTCGGGGTGCGGCGCGTTTGACCCGTCAACGCCCGCGTTGGCGCACACGAAGCCGTGTCGCGTGCGGCAGATGAGCACGCCGCGCTCGGCGCGCAGCAGCTCCCGCGACTCGTCGAGCACCACCTGGATCGCGCGCGGGTCGCGCTGTGCGCGACCGTCGGACGAGGGCCCGAGCGCCGCGAGCTCGCGCGCGCGCGCGCCGGCACGGACGTCGGCCAGCGCGACCACGGCACCCTCGGCCTTCGATACGACCTTGTGCGCGATCACCACGACCGCACCGTCGGCGAGCCCGGGAGGCTGTGGGTCGGGCGGCGCTGTGCGCTCCGGCGGGGCCGGGCGCCGGACCGCGGCGGCGATCAGCGCGGCGAGGTCGTCGCCGCGCCGGACCTCGGGCAGGCCGGCGAGGGCGCGTGCGCGAAGCGTCGCCATGAGCGATCGCTCAGGCTGTCACCGCGTGTGGCGCCGTGTCGCAGCCGGCGCCGAGCGCTACCCGCGTGCAGGCAGCGCGCGGAGCCGATCCTGCCAGCCGGGCGCGCAGCACGTCCAGGTCGTCGCCGGTGTCCACGTCGAGCAAAAGCGACGGCGGGCGTCGCAGGCGCCATACCACGCCGCCAGCATCGGCCAGTGCGCGGTGGCGGGCGCAGCTGCCCGGGCCGAAGCTCGGCGAGATCGCGTCAGGGGGGCTTAGCAGCAAGCCGTTGGTGCCCGTGTCGTGCCGGTCGGGCACGATCACGGCGCGGGGCGGGGGGCGGCGGGCCGCCGTCGCCCGAGTGCCATCCTCGTCGAGCAGCTCGCTGAGCTCGTCGGGGTCGAGCGTCGGGCAGTCGCCCGGCACGCACAGCGCGCGTGCGTATCCACACGCGCACGCCTGGGCGACGCCCAGCGCCACCGCGGCGCTCTGTCCTTCCTCGGCGGTGTCCGGCACGACGAGCGCGCCCTGCGCGGCGGCGAAGCGCGACATATGCGGCTCGCTGGTGACGACGATCGTGCGCTCGATCGCGTCGCACCCGGCCAGCGCGCTCAGCACGTCTTCGGCCATCGCCTGCACGAGCTGCACGCGCAGCCGCTCGTCGATGCTCGCGCGCAGGCGCTGCTTTGATTGCTGAAGGCGCTTGACGGGCAGGATCGCGGCCGTGCGCATACCGACCGCACGATAGTGGCGCTCACCAGCGCAGCAGCATCAGCCCGACGGTCACACCGGGACCGATCGTGACCGCCAGCGCGTGCTCGCCGCTGTGCGGGGCACGCTGCTCGGCGGTCTCCTTGAGCACGTAGAAAATGGAGGGAGTGCCTACGTTTCCGCGCTCGGCAAGCACGTGCCAGCTCAGTGCGACGTCCTCGTCGCTCAAAGACAGCGCGGCCTGCACCGCTTCGATGATCCGTCTGCCCCCGGGGTGGACGACCCAGTGGTCGATCGCGCGAGCATCGAGCCGGTTGCGCTCCAGGAAGCGGTCGACGAGCTGTGGCAGTCCCTCGGCTGCGAGATCGGGCAGGTCGCGCGCGAGGTGCAGGTAGCTGTCGGTCGGAGCGAGCGCGAGGCTCACCGCGTCCAACGTGCCCGCGACCTGGTGAACCTCGGAATCGACGATCGCCGGTCCGTCGCCGACGCCGTCGGCTGAGAGCACAGCGGCTGCACAGCCGTCTCCGAAGATCGCCGAGCCGACCGTCTTGGCTTTGGGATCCTGCTCGCCGGCGCGCATCAGAATGCTGCTCATGCTGTCGGCGGCGACGACGAGCGCCCGTCCCCCGAGGCGCCCGTGGAGCGCCTGGCCGGCCAGTCGCAGCAACGGCACGGCGCTCGCGCAACCCACCCCGACGACGTGGTACTTGTCGGTCGTCGATGCCATCTCGTAGTGGTCGACGAGCCGGTGAGCGATCGTGGGACAGCCGGTCGAGTAGAGGCTCGCGCTGATCACGGTGCCGATCCCCCGCGGATCGACGTCGAGCTGGTCAACCGCCTCGATCGCACACCGGAGCAGCTGGTCCTCGACCTGCGCCGTCCTTCCCTGCATGGTCCCGGCGAGAAAGTCGTCGTCGGCGAGCTCCAGCTGCCGGCGCCGCACGCCGCAGCGGGCGAAGACCCCCTCCGCGAACTCGTCACCCGCCAAACCGAGGCGCTCGAGCACCTCGCGCTGGCTCAGCGTGGTCGGCGGGTCGACGACCGCCAGCCCGGAGATGCACGGGCTCGCGGCTCGCGCATCGAGCTCACGGACGGGCTCAAGCGACGGCGCGCTGGTGCGCCGGCGCGTATCGGGGCGCGTCACTGCCACTTAAGGTGCCCCCCATGCGATGTTGTGGCTTGGATCACTGTCCCAAGCTGAGCGGTCGAGACGATAACCGCATAACCGGCGACCGCCGCCGGGGGTACACCGCGTGCGCGATTCCTTACCCACTTCTTCACCCCGGCGCGGCGTGTGCACGCGTTCGTGCAGCGGCTTTCAGCCTATGCTTGGCGAGACAGCAGCCGATGTGGGCCAGCAAGACAGCGACAGAGGAGCCGGGTGCGTGCGCGTGATAGGCGCAGGGCTGCCGCGGACCGGCACGCTCACGCAGAAGCTCGCGCTCGAGCAGCTGGGGCTTGGTCCGTGCTACCACTGGGTCAACCTGATCGCCGATCTCGATCAGGTCGAGCTCTGGCACCGGGCGCTGGACGGCGAGCTCCTATGGGATGAGATCTTCGACGGGCATCGCGCCAGCGTCGACTGGCCTGGCGGATACTTCTACCGCGAGCTCGCCGACACCTACCCGGAGGCGAAGATCGTTCTCAGCGTGCGCGACCCGGAGGCCTGGGAGCGCAGCTACCGCGACACGATCTGGATGATGTGCCACGGCCACTCGCTGATGCGCCTGCTATCCGATGCGCGAAGCGAGATCGATCCCCGCTGGCGGCGCTATCTCGAGCTCGTCGATCGCATGCTTTGGAGCGGCGAGGCGCCTTTTGCCTATGGCCATTCCCCGCAGGAGCTGATCGAGGGCATGATCCGTCACAACGAGCAGGTCCGGCGTTCGATCCCCGCCGAGCGTTTGCTCGTGTGGGAGGTCGCCGAAGGCTGGCAGCCGCTGTGCGAGTTCCTCGGGGTCGAGGTGCCTGTGGACCCGCTCCCGCATGCCAACGATCGCGAGACATTCGTCGGGCGCGTCACCGATGGCGCGATCGACGCGCTCCAGGACTGGCGCAGCCAGCGCCCACGACTGGCCGCGGCCTGAGCGACGGCACAGTGCTCAGCCCGCGAGCGCCCGGGCGAAGTCGAGCGTCAGGTGTGCGACGCGCGCGCGCGCGGGCGCATCGTCCATGCGCGTGTCGATCTGCAGCGTGGGCAGCCGGGCGACGTTCTCGTCTGCCACGATCCCGTCGAGCAGCTCGCCGTAGAAGTCAGCCACCCCGTCCGCATCGCTCGCGAGCGCCGCGAACGCCATGAACGAGGCGGTCGGCCCCTTGAGCACCTGGCCGCCGACGATCGGGCTGACGGCGACGATCGGCGCGCGCGCGCTCCTCAGCGCCTCGCGCATTCCGGGCACGGCGAGGATCGGCCCGATCGAGGCGATCGGGTTCGACGGGCCGACGATGATCGCCTCGGCGCGCGCGATCGCGACGAGCGCGGCCTCGCTCGGGCGCGCCTGCTCGGCGCCGCGAAACTCCACGCCCTCGATCACGCCCCGCGCGCCCCGACGGATCATGAACTCCTGAAAGGATTCCCAGCCGGCGCTCGTGCGCACCCACGTGCGCACCGGGTCGTCGCTCATCGGCAGCACGCTCGTGCCGATGTCCAATGCCCCGGTCAGCTCTGCAAGCGCGGTCGTTGCCGTGAGGCCGTCCGCGAGCAGCTGCGCGCGCCGCTGGCACCAGGCCAGATCGCGGTCACCGAGCGAGAACCAGACCTCCACGCCGAGCTCGCGCAGCGCGTCCATGACGGTGAACGTGTCATCGCGCAGCCCCCAGCCGCGCTCGTCGATGCGGTCCGCCAGCCAGAAGGACACGAGGTCGGGGTCGGGTGAGACGTAGGTGCCGTAGATCTCGATGTCGTCGCCCGTGTTGGCGATCACGGCCAGGCGCGCGGGGTCGATCACATCGGCCAGGCCGCGGGCGAGCTTGGCCCCGCCGGTGCCCCCGGCGAGCACTACGACTGCGCTCTCGCCCGAGCCCGTCGTCGCCGGCTCACCCCCAGCGGCTGTCGGGCAGATCCGTGAGCCTGATGCCCGCGTGGGCCTTGTAGCGGGCGTTCACCGCGATCAGCAGGGCCGTCAGCGACTCGGTGATGCGAGCCATCTCCAGCGGCCCGCAGTCCACGCAGCGCAGCCCCTCGATGCGCTCGATCAGCTCGGCCGCGCGGCGCTTGTCCTCGCGCGAGTCCCCGCAGACGAGCACGTCCTGCAGCAGCGGGTGAGCGAGGTCGCGCAGCGACGCGGCGCTCGTCGTGTGCAGAGCCGACACGACCCCCACCCCGTCGGGAACGAGCTCGGCCGCCTGCTGGGCTGCCGAGCCCTGCCACACCCCGATCGTGCGGGTCGCCTTGCCGGCGACCGCCGCCGCGAGCGGGACGGTCGCGTCGATCACCAGCTGCCCCGGCCTGAGCGCGTGCCTGATTTCGGCCAGCGTGTCGGCCTGGCTGCGAAACGGGACGCTCAGGACGACGGTCTCGGTTGCGCCCGCGGCGGCCGGGTTCTCGTGCGCGCTGAACGTGCCCTGCGAGATCTCTGAGCGCGCGTGGTCGGCGGTCTCGTCGGCGCGCGCCTGCGAGCGCGAGCCGATCACGATCGGCACGCCGGCGCGCGCGAGCCGCAGCGCCAGCCCGAAGCCCAGCGCCCCGGAGGCGCCGATGATCGCGACGGGCGCGGCTGGGGAGGGTGCCACGGCGGCCGAGTATAGGCTTCAGCCGACGGTGCGCGAGACGGCGGACAGCGATGAGGCTTGAGGGCAAGACAGCGCTCGTGACGGGCGGAGCGTCGGGAATCGGCGCGGCCACGGCACGCCGCCTGGCCGCCGAGGGCGCGCGGGTGGCGATCGGCGACGTCAACGAGCAGGGCGCGCTGGAGCTGGCGGGCGAACTCGACGGGTTCGGGTGCGCGCTCGACGTGACCGACACCGCCTCCGTCGGCGCGGGCGTGGCCGCGGCGGTCGGGAAGCTCGGCGAGATCGACGTGCTCGTCAACAACGCCGGAACCGACCGGTTCGCGTTCTTCGTCAACACCGACGAGGCGCTGTGGGACTTCGTGCTCGCGGTCAACCTGCGCGGTGTGATCGCCGTGACGCACGCCGTTCTGCCCTCCATGCAGCAGCGGCGCACGGGATCGATCGTCAACGTCGCCAGCGAGGCGGGGCGCGTCGGGTCGCAGGGATCGGTCATCTACTCAGCCGCCAAGGCAGGGGTGATCGGGTTCACCAAGGCGATCGCCCGTGAGTCGGCCCGCTACCGCGTTCGCAGCAACGCGGTCGCGCCGGGGCCGATCGAGACGCCGCTGCTGAACGCCGCGCCCCAGATGCTCGGCGAGATCGGCGGACGGCTGAAGCAGGGCATGGTCAACGCGACCGCGCTGGGACGCTCCGGCGAGCCCGAGGAGGTAGCCGCCGCGATCACCTTTCTGGCAAGCGACGACGCCTCGTATGTCACCGGTCAGACGCTCAACGTGAGCGGCGGCCTGTCGATGTGGTGAGCCTGGCGCGGGCGGTCCGCCGGTGAGCCTGCCGCAGGCGGTCAGCGTCAGGGAGGTCGGTCCCCGCGACGGCTTTCAGAACGAGCCGGAGATCATCCCCACCGAGCAGAAGATCGAGCTGATCGACGCGCTCGCGCGCACGGGGCTGCGCCGCCTGGAGGTGACGAGCTTCGTCCGCCCGCAGGTGATCCCGCAGCTGGCCGACGCGGCCCAGGTGCTCGCGGGAATCGAGGTTCCCGAGCAGGTGAGCATCTCCGTGCTCGTGCCCAACGAGCGCGGGCTCGACAGCGCCCTGGCACTGCGCGAGTCCCTCGGCGGACAGCGCCCGGCGTTCGACGAGGTCAGCGTGTTCCTGTCGGCCTCCGAGACCCACAACCGGCGCAACGTCAACCGCTCGATCGCCGAGTCGCTGCGGGGTCTGGAGGTGGTGCTCGACCGTGCGCGCGCGGCCGGGCTGCACTGTGAGGGGGTCATCTCGACATCGTTCGGCTGCCCCTATGAGGGACGTGTGGCGCACGCGCGCGTGCTGGAGATCGCGGCGCGACTGTGCGCCGCCGGTGCCCAGGAGATCGCGTTCGGGGACACGACCGGGATGGCCAATCCCGTGCAGGTCCAGGAGCTATTCCAGACCGCGCAGGCCGAGCTGCCCGGCGCCGGCGCGGACGCCGAGGTGCAGCTGACGGCCCACTTCCACAACACCCGCGGCCAGGGCCTCGCCAACGTACTCGCAGCGCTCACGGTCGGTGTCGCGAGCTTCGAGTCGAGCTTCGGCGAGCTAGGCGGCTGCCCGGTCCCACCGGGTGCAACGGGCAACATCGCCAGCGAGGACCTCGTCTCGATGCTGCACGAGATGGGCATCTCGACCGGGGTCTCGCTGGAGGCACTGCTCGAGTGCTCGCGGCGCGTCCAAGAGCTGCTCGGGCGCCCTCTCGGCAGCCACACGCTGCTCGCCGGGCCGGTCGACTGGCGCTAGCCTGCGCCGGTTGACTGGCGCTAGCCCGAACCGGTCGACTCGCCGCTCGACTGCCGCTGGCCGGCAACAACGGGTCGGCGGCAGGCAGAACAGCGGGCGGAGCCGGCTGCGCCAACCGACCCCGCTCGCCTGGCTTTGGGCGCCGTGCAGCAGGCCCAAAGCTCGCAGGCCCCTCGCTGAGAGGACACCTTCGCTGCTGGCAGACTCCGTTGCGCGCGAAATCTTCCTGCCGGGCGCGCGATTCGCAGCTGGCGATAGCGAGCGGGGCCGCTGCCGGCGACCCCGCTCGCCGTCGCTTGACCTCAGTGCAGCAGGCCCAGTGTGTTCTCGGTGTCGTTGACGAAGTAGACGCCTTGGAGGTTTGGCGTGACCGTCAGCCCGAACAGCCCGCCTTCTCCAGCGCCCGTGTTGACCGCGGCGAGCTCGACGCCAAACGGCGTTGTTTCCACGATGTTGCCATCGCCGCCGTTGGCGGTTAGGAGGTTGCCGTTGGGCGTCAGCGTCATCCCGAGTGGGCCGTTCAGTTTGCCGCCCGCGGCGACCGTGATCCCAGCGCCGCCGAGCGGAGTTCCCCGGAGCACCGAGTTGGGAACGGCCGCGATGCGGTTGCCAAGCGTATCGGCGACGTACAGCGTGCCTTCCGG
>DASPVR010000116.1:0-2181 GCA_035622255.1 Solirubrobacteraceae bacterium
CGAGATCGTCTACGAGGATG
Source organism: Solirubrobacteraceae bacterium (assembly GCA_035622255.1). Taxonomy (GTDB): domain Bacteria; phylum Actinomycetota; class Thermoleophilia; order Solirubrobacterales; family Solirubrobacteraceae; genus Palsa-744. The sequence continues at coordinate 21 of DASPVR010000116.1, forward strand.
AGCAGCTGCTCGTCGTCGACAAGGCTGCCGGGGTGGTTGTCCATCCGGCGCGCGGTCATCCCGAGGGCACGCTCGCCCAGCTGCTCGCCGGGCGGGCAGGCGGCGGGGATCCCGCGCGCGCGGGCATCGTGCACCGTCTGGACCGTGACACGTCGGGACTGCTCGTCGTGTCGCGGACCGAAGAGGCCCACCGGCTGCTCGCCGCGGCGCTCGCGCGCAGGGAGATCGTGCGCGAGTACCTGACGCTCGTGCGCGGACGTCCGCCGGCGCGCGCGGGCACGATCGAGGCGCCGATCGGGCGCGATCGCAGGGTGCGCACGCGCATGGCGGTTCGCGACGCAGAGCACGGCCGGCCGGCACGCGGCGCCCGCGAGGCGCGGACCCACTTCACGCTCGAGCGGGCGCTGCCCGACACGACGCTTCTGCGCGTGCGCCTCGACACCGGCCGCACGCACCAGATCCGCGTGCACCTCCAGGCGATCGGGCACCCGGTGTGCGGCGACCCCGAGTACGGCGCGCGCGGGATGCTCGGTTTGGAGCGCCAGTTCCTGCACGCGGCGCGCCTGGCATTCGACCACCCGCTCACGGGGGAGCGGGTCGATGTGAGCTCGCCGCTGCCGGGCGATCTGGCGCGAGCGCTCGCGCTCGCCGAGCGCTCCGAGTGAGGCGCGTTCGGCTATCCTGCTGGCTCGATCGTAATCCCCGACCCGTGCGGTGAGGGATAGCGGCCCTGCCCGGAGCACGCGCCAGCGAGCCTCCGGGTCCGCTACGTCCGCGCGGCCGACAGGCAAATCCAAAAAGGGAGTATCCGTGGCTCAGGTTGGCATTCCCGAGTTGCTGGAGGCCGGCGTTCACTTCGGCCACCAGACACGTCGCTGGAACCCGAAGATGCGCCGCTTCATCTACGGCGAGCGCAACGGCATCTACATCATCGACCTGGTCAAGACCGCGGCGCTGCTCGAGCAAGTGCAGAGGTTCGCGGCAGACCTCGCCCACCGTGGGGGCACGGTGCTGTTCGTGGGCACGAAGAAGCAGGCGCGCGACACGATCCGCGACGTCGCCGAAGCGGCCGGCATGCCCTACGTCAACCACCGCTGGCTGGGCGGGCTGCTGACCAACTTCCAGACGATCAACCAGCGGATCCGCCGCCTGCATGACCTCGAGCGCTACGAGGCCGAGGGCCAGCTCGAGCTGCTGCCCACGCGCGAGCGGATGTCGGCGCAGGCCGACCTCGCCAAGCTGCGCGCCAACCTCGGCGGCGTCAAAGACATGCAACGCGTTCCCAGCGCGATGTTCGTGATCGACCTCAAGACGGAGCTGATCGCGGTGCGCGAGGCCCAACGCCTGCGCATCCCGATCATCGGCCTCGTCGACACCAACTGCGATCCCGACGGGATCGACTTCGTGATCCCCGGGAACGACGACGCGATCCGCTCGTGCGCGCTGATCACCCAGGCGATCGGCCAGGTCGTGGCCGAGGGGTACTCGGTCTTCCGCGCCGAGGAGCAGCGCGCGCGCCAGGAAGCCGAGGAGCGCGCGCGCATCGAGGCCGAGGCGAGAGCCAAACGCGAAGCCGAGCAGGAGGCCAAGCGCGAGGCCGAGGAGCAGGCGGCCAAAGAGGCCGCGGCCAAGGAGGCGGCGGCCCAGGCGAAGGGCGCGTCGCGGGCCGCGGGGGCGACCGCCGAGCCGGCCACGGAGCAGGCGCCCCCCACGCCGACCCCCGCTGCGCCCGCGCCCGCCGAGGCCGAGCAGGCGCCCCCCGAGGCCGAGCAGGCGCCGGCCGAGGCCGAGCAGGCGCTGGCCGAGGCCGAGCAGGCGCTGGCCGAGACGCCCGCTGAGGGGGCCGGGCCGCAGCCGAGCGACGACGCCGGGGACGCATCGTCGCCGGTACCCGAGGCCCAGGCGGACGCCGGCGACCAGGAGGGGTCAGAGGATGCGCAGCAGGCGCAGCCCGAGCAGGCCGAGCCCGTCGCCGAGGCGGTCTCGGAGGGAGGTGAGTCGTGAGCGCCACCAAGGGTCAGATCTCGGCCAAGGACGTCAAGGCGCTGCGCGATCGCACGGGCGCCGGGATGATGGACTGCAAGAAGGCGTTGCAGGCGACGGGGGGCGATGTCGAGGCCGCCGTCACGTGGCTGCGCGAGAAGGGCATCGCTGGCGCCGC
>DASPVR010000117.1:0-21694 GCA_035622255.1 Solirubrobacteraceae bacterium
CTCCCCCAGCGGTTCAGCAGCCCAATCCGCCCCGCGCTTCGACGACGATGCTGCATACGATGCGAGCGTCGGCACCAGCAGCCCCTCGATCAGCGATTGCGAGGATCTCCCGCCCGCGCCGTGGGCCATCGTGATGTGCTCGTCGCGAAAGCGTGCCCGCTTGGAACGGGCCGATTGCACGATCTGAAGCTTGCGCGTCTCCTGCGCGGTGACGGTCATCGCTCACACTGCCGCGCGCTCGCGCGCGTGGCGTCCAAAGCTGTAGTAGGCGGCGCATGCCCCCTCGGGTGAGACCATGCACGCCCCGATCGCGCGCTCGGGCGTACACGCGGTGCCGAACACGCGGCACTCCCACGGTTTGATGATCCCCCTCAGCACCTCGCCGCACTGGCACTCGCGCGGATCGGCGATCTCCACGCCGGGAAGGACGAATCGGCGCTCCGCGTCGTGCTCGGCGTATGCATCGGAGATCCGGAGCGCGCTGCGTGCGATGCTGCCGAGCCCGCGCCACTCGAAGTGCTCCCGCGGTGAGAACACCTCTTCCATCGCGGCCAACGCGCGCTGGTTGCCCTCCCAGGACACGACTCGTCTGTACTGGGTCTCGACCTCGCAGCGTCCGGCGGCCAACTGCACGAGCAGCATCTGGATCGACTGCAAGACGTCGAGCGGCTCGAAGCCGGACACGACGATTGGCTTGCCGTACTCGCGGGGGACGAAGGCGAACGGGCGCGCCCCGATGACGGTCGCAACGTGTCCTGGACCCACAAAGCCGTCCAACTGAAGATCCGGAGAGTCCAGCAGTGCCCGCAGGGGCGGCTCGATCAGCACGTGGTTGCAGAGGCATGAGAAGTTCGCGATGCGCTCTTCGCGAGCCCGTTTGAGCGTCAGCGCCGTAGAGGGTGCAGTCGTCTCGAAGCCAATCGCGAAGAAGACGACCTCGCGCTCCGGGTTCTCCCTGGCGATGCGAAGGGCGTCAAGCGGCGAGTAGACTGTCCGCACGTCCGCTCCCAACGCCTTGGCCTCGAGCAGGCTTCCGAGCGACCCGGGCACTCGCATCATGTCCCCGAAGCACGTGAGGATCACGCCTGACTGCCGCGCCACTCTCACGCCATCATCGACGCGTCCCATCGGCAGCACGCACACTGGACAGCCCGGACCGTGGACCAGTTCCAGGCCCGCCGGTAAGAGCTGCTCGATCCCGTAGCGATAGATCGCATGCGTGTGGCCGCCGCAGACCTCCATCAGCTTGTAGCTCCGCCCAGGCGCGAGGAGCGCAGGTAGCTCTGTAGCGACGGCGCGCCCGAGCTCTCCGTCCCGGAACTCGTGAACGAACCTCACTGGGTCTCCCTTCTCTGGAGCGCGGTGCCCGCATGTACGAGCAGGCTGTCACCGGGTGCCACTGCCGCGACGATTCCGGTGTCCACGGTCTCATCAGCACCGTCGGCATCGACACAAAGGGCGAGCGCACGCCGCACGTCGACCTCGAGCACACGCATCCACCTGCCGTCATCGCTGCAGGTGATGCACCGGATCTGGCGGCGGCCCGCCCCTTCGCGATCGCTCCCGGTCGGCTCGGCGCTCATTCGATTGCGCTCGCCCGGAGCTCCTCGAGCGCTTGCTCATACTCGCCGCTCGCCTCGCGGAGCAGTTGCAGCGTGGCGTGGGCCTCGCGCTCATCGATGCGCGAGAGCGCGAAGCCGACGTGTATCAGCACCCACTCGCCCGGCATGGCCTCGGCACCATCACCAAGCAACCCGATATTGACCGTGCGCTTGACCCCTGCGACATCGACCCGCGCAAGCTGGTGGGCCTCGTCGAGCACTTCAACGACCTGACCGGGTATCGCGAGGCACACGCTCGTCGATCTCCTTCGACGGGAAAGCGTGGGTTTACCAGATCGATCGCCTGCTCGTCGCGCTGGGTCGCAGGGCAGGACGTGGGCTCGACCCGAGTGCCCGCCCACGCCGCGCCCTCGGCGGCTCTCGTGTGTTGCAGCCGCGCTGCGCGACGCTTCCGCTCTAGCGGCGGCCGAGAGGCCGCAATACCGACGCTAAACGTAGCCGCGGTGCCGACGAAGGCGACCGGCTTCGACGACGCGCCCGATACCGAGTTCATACGCCGCGGTGCGCATCGATGTGCGCCCAGCGCGCACGCGCTCTCTCACTTCACCGTACGCCCGGCTCATCCTCTCCTCGAGGCGCTCGTTGACTTCGCGTTCATCCCATCCGAAGTGCTGCAGGTTCTGCGCCCACTCGAAGTAGGAGACGATCACGCCGCCAGCGTTGGCGAGCACGTCAGGTATCACGAGGACGCCATTCTCATTTAGGATCTCGTCGGCCTTGGGGGTTGTCGGGTTGTTCGCGCCCTCGATCAGCATCCGCGCACGAACCGAGCCGGCGTTGGTCGCATTGACCACGCCGCCGAGAGCCGCGGGTATCAACACCTCGCACTCGAGGGCCAGCAGATCCTCCGCGGCCATCGTCTGCGCGCCCTTCGCGTCCTTGGCGCCCGGGTACTCCACGAGCTTGCCGCCCCCCTGCAGATGACGACGCAGTGAGTCGGGCTCGATCCCCGCCGCGGAGTGGATAGCTCCGCTCGTGTTCGACACCGCGATCAGCTTGCATCCGAGCTCGGTGATGATCCGCGCGGTCCAGTAGCCAACGTTCCCGAAGCCCTGCAGGACCACGCGCGTCGCGGCAGGCTCGAGATGGAGTTCGCGCGCCGCCTCGGAATAGACGTGGACGACGCCGCGCCCGGTCGCGGACTCTCGTCCGAGCGAGCCGCCGAGCGAGACCGGCTTGCCCGTGACGATGGCGGGGGTGTCGCCGTGGAGCTTGCCGTACTCGTCCATTATCCACGCCATCACCTGGGCGTCGGTGTCGACGTCCGGCGCGCAGATGTCCCGATTTGGGCCCAGCACGTCGCCGATCCTGTCGACGAACACGCGCGTCAGCTGCTCGAGCTCGAGCTCATGCAGCTCGGCCGCAGCGCAGTCGACGCCGCCCTTCGCGCCACCGAATGGCAGATCTACGATCGCCGTCTTCCACGTCATCAGGGCCGCCAGCGCGCGCACCTCATCGAGGTCCACGCGCTCGTGGTAGCGGATGCCGCCCTTGTAGGGGCCACGCGCCGAGTTGTGCTGCACGCGATAGCCGGAGAAGACGTGAATCTGGCGGTCGTGCAGGCGGATCGGGATCTGGACCTGGACTTCTCGCTCGGGCGTGCTCACCACGTGTCGCAGACCGTCCGGGATCCGCAGGCGCTCGGCCGCCGCGTGGAAGTAGTGCGATACGCCGCCAAAACTCGAGCACTCATTCGCGCCCGTGCCGCGCTCTGAATCACGTTCCGGTGGGGCGGGCGCCCCACGCTGAGCCGGAGCTGTCGGCTCCTCCGGTCCGATCCGTGCCCCATCGGCCATGGCCGCAATGCTATGCGTCATCGACAGTGCCGGTTGCTCGATGCGGGCGCGCACCGACGCGCCGCTGAGGTCCATCGGGTTGAATCACTGACAGCCGGCCTTCTCGAGGCCGGTTCAGCGTGACGTACACGTGGCCGCGGTTAGGCGCCTGGGCGAGGGCTACGGCCTCTAGCCGATCGAGAAGATCTCGAGCCGACCGCTCAGTTGGTGGTTGTTGGCGTTGCCCTCTGGCTCGATCACGTGTCCGTCGACGACGATCGGGCTGTTCCAGTGTCCGGGTTCGCCGGGAAGCTTGGCGATCGGGCGGCCGGAGTCGGGCAGGTAGACGAAGATGCCGCCGGCGCTGAGGTCGTACACGTAGAGCAGGCCGCCGGCCATCACCGGGCTCGTCCCCGGGTTGCTGTTTTCCCACGCGCGCTGCAGCAGGCCGTTGCGCAGGACATAGGCCGCCGTGGCGTTTTCGTCGGCGACGAAGACGGTCGTGCGGCCGTCGCGGCGCCACACGGCCGGGGCGCTGAAGAGCTTGGCGTCGCCCGGCGTCTTCAGGTGCTGCACTTCCCCACCGAGCGGGTGCGATCGTGCGCGAGCGCTGTTCGGGGGGGAGCCGTCGAGCCGCGAGAGTACGAGCACGCGCATGATGGCGTCCTTGCCGGCGAGCACGATGCGATCTTCGCCTAGCAACACAGGCGCGCTCGAGCCGAGGTCGAGGTCGTGGTCGTTGAGGTATTCCTGGTCGGTCGGGGTAAACGACTGAAGCAGGCTAAGGCCGGGGAAGCTGAGCTCGAGCACGCTGTCGCCGAAGTTCGTGGTGCCGTTCCACGGACCGTTGCCCGTGGCGATGAGGATGCGCGCTCCGCCCGGCTCTACGACCGCGCCGCTGCGTGCCCAGATCGCCGAGTCGCTGGCGGGGCAGCTGCTGGGAAGGATCAGGCGGCGGCGGTTGGAGCAAAGAGTGTTGAACACGTTCAGCAGCCGTCCTGTGGCGCGTTCGATCACGACGACGTGGCCCTGGTAGGGCGGGATATCGCCCAGGTAGCCGCCCGTCGTGGCCAGCAGGTCGGGCCCGTCGATGTTGAGCGCGGGCGCGATCTTCTCGTGCAGCGGTTCGAGCGTGATGCTCACCGGCCAACCGGCGGCCTCGGCGCCGTCGGCGATCGACAGCTTGTGGATCAGACCGTTCGGCGAGGTCGCGTAGACGTAGCGCCGGTCCGGGTCGGCCAGCGGCGAGGCGGTGGTGATCTGCGGCGTGCCGGCCCAGCGGTCGATGCCGGGCGGCGTGAACACCCACAGGATCCTGCCGCTTTGCGCATCCAGCGCGATCGTCCTCCCGTATGTGGTGGTGACGATGATCGTGTTGTGCACCGCGCCGTCGACGAGCACATCGTGCAGGTAGATGGGCGAGGAATCGACGGTGCCCGCAAGCGTGACCGTGATGTGGCGCAGATGGCCCACGTTCGCGCTGGTGATGCCGGTTTCGTCTTCGCTTACATCGGTGCGCTGCGGGTCGATGCCGAACTCCGGCCAGTCGAGCAGCTCCTTGGCGGGGGAGCTCGCCGCCCTCGCAGGGGCGGGGATTGCGGCCCCTGACGTCATTGGCTCGGAGGTCTCGGACGGCGCGCTGCTCCCGCACGCGGCCAGCAGCAGGCAGATAGCCGGCCACGACGCCTGGCGAAGGATGTTGCCGGCGCGCATCCCGTCGGGTTCTAGCGCATCAGCGTGGCGCTCACGTCCAGTGGGTCGCGTCGCTCGGCGCTGCGGAACATGCTCAACGAGCTCACGAATCCGAACCCCAGTATCCCAGGCAGGCTACGCCAGCTGCGAACCTCGGGTCGCCACATATGGCTGCTCGGTTCGTTGGCAAGCCGATCTTGAGCGAGGCGATTGGCGACCGGGGTCGCCACGCGGACGTGAAGCTCCGGTGAGCTCTTCCACGAGGGCCGCTTTCCGTCCACCGACGGCGGGGACAGCCAGGAGCACCTGATAATCGTCAGAATCTCGATAGACTTTCTGCACAATTGCCAGCGAGACCGAGGGGCATGCGGTGAACCACGCGACGCTCCCACCGACTGTTCCGGCCCTGGCCGCCGGGCGATGTAGACGCCTCTAACTGGCGAGACGTGATGACGGCCGCATAGGCCGCCGTCGCCAGTCGTTCGCCACCCCGGGCCGGGATGCTTGCTTGTGCGGGACGGGTCCGTGCATCCGATCCCATGACAATCGCAGAAGGGAGACACCATGCCGAGAGCCGTCGTGAAGACTGGCAAGCGGCAAAGCGGCGAGGTCGAGCTGTTGCTTGAGGCGGCGGTTCGCCTCAGCCCGCACGGGCGCGAACACTCCGCGAGGAAGCTCGAGGACCGCGTCGGCGCGCTGCTCGGATCAGCACCGCGCCGCGAGTGGACCGATCACGACCTTGCCTCACCGCCGGCAGCTGCGCACGGCCCGCCCGTCGGCCTCTAGACGCAGCGAGAAGCAGTCAACTCACCACCCGGCGGGGGCCTCAGTGAGGTTCCGCCACTAGGCCGTTAGACGGCCAACAGTCTGGGCACGCAAGTGCTTTGCGGGCCGAGTGAGCGCGCGACGGAGGGCCACGCTCAGGCCCGCTCGGGGACGACAACCCTCGCCCGTGCTCCGACGCACGAGACGCTCGTTTGCGTACCTACGCGGCGGAGGGATGCTGGGCCATACTGTGAGCACCGTGCACTTCGTCACGAATTGGGCCGCCGTCGAGTGGCACAGCGGTATCGCCACACTCCCGGAGTCACCCGCTGAGATCCCGCTCAGGAGCGACGGGCCAGCAGTCCCTCTCTCAATCATGCAATTAGAAAGGGACAGTCGATGAGCTTCGTGGGAAGTGACTTGGGAAACAGTCCGACGCACAGACCGAGCGACCTGGTCGATCGCTCGACTTCTCGGTTCGGGGTTCTCGGGTATATCGGTCAAGTGGCAAGAGCGCTCAGTCCGAGAGAGCGGCTTCGGGTGGGCTTGATGTTCGTGACGATTGCGGTCCTGCACATCATCGGATTTGGCGTGTTCGTCGCATTTGTGGTCCCCTCCCATTACAAGGGCCTCGGTATCGGCGTCGCGGGGCTTGCCTACTCGCTGGGCCTACGCCATGCGTTCGACGCGGATCACATCTCGGCGATCGACAACACCACGCGCAAGCTGATGAACGAGGGGAAGCGACCGCTCAGCATCGGCTACTGGTTCTCACTCGGGCACTCGACGATCGTCATCGCGATCGGCGTCGGCATCGTCGTGGCCGAGAAAGCGGTTTTCGGCGCTGTCTCGAACAGCGGCTCCAACCTCGAGCAGTTCGGCGGGATCTTCGGCACAGTCGTGTCGGCCTCGTTCCTGTACCTGATCGCCCTGCTGAACATCGTCATCCTTGCCGGAATCTTTCGCGTGTTCCGATCGATGCGCAGAGGCAACTACGACGAGGCTGAGCTCGAGCGCCAGCTGAACAACCGTGGCTTGATGTACCGCTTCTTCGGCAGGTGGATGAAGACGATCGACACCGAATGGAAGATGTACCCGGTAGGCGTGGTGTTTGGCATGGGCTTCGATACCGCGACCGAGGTGGCCCTGCTGGCGACGACCGCCCTGCTCGCCACCCAGCATCTTCCCTTCTACGCGATCATATGCCTGCCCATCTTGTTCACCGCCGGCATGTCCTTGATGGACACGCTCGACGGCATCTTCATGAACTTTGCCTACTCTTGGGCCTTATTCAACCCGGTCCGCAAGGTCTACTACAACCTCGCGATCACCGGATTGTCGGTGGCGATCTGCTTCTTCATCGGCACGATCGAGGTGCTAGGGCTGGTGCCGATGGAGCTCGGCGGTCTACACGGCTCCTTCTGGCACTACGTGGAAGTCTTCGACATCAACAAGGCGGGCTTTGTAATCGTAGGGATGTTCGTGGTCTGCTGGGTAAGCGCGCTGGCGTTCTGGAGATTTGGCCACGTGGAAGAGAAGTGGAGTGCGAGGCTCAAAGCCGACGGGACGGCTCGGCGCCGCACGTCAGGCCGCGCAGGAAGTGCCGGAGCGCCTCGCCGCTCCGGACTGATATGAGTACCGGCTGACGCAGGCTGGCTTTGACCTCTTTCCCGCGATCCTCGTGATCAGGGCGTGGTCAGAACGGTACCTCATCGATCCCGAGATGCCGACGCTCGACATCCACCATCACAGCTGCGCGCTAGGCTCGCGCAAGTCGTGGTGTGCAAGTGCTGCCGCGAGTCCGTCTCCACCGCCGACGTTGAGTACGAGGTGGAGGCCAACGTAGAACACGCGGAGACTGCCCGACCTACTTGGAATGGGCAGCGCGGCTCTACGCGGAGAACATCAGGGCCCCTAGCCCCGATTCGCCAGTAGGGGCTGCCTGGCGCAGGGCTGGTTCGGGAACGGACGCGATCGCTTACGGCGCGACACGACGTGACGCGCCGATAGTGAGTGTAGGTGATCGTGGCAGGGCGTGGGTGAAGGGTGCCAATACTCGGGGCGCTCACGCTGCGGCCCTGTAATACCTGTGCAACAGGCACCGAGCCGATCTCGTCGCCCGATCGGCTGGTGAGGCCCCCGATGCTCCGATCTCGCCTACCCGGCTGGGCTTATGCACCCCACGCGAGCTCAAACGCCTAAAGCGGATCCCGCTGATCTTCTGTGACGCGAGGTCGAATACATCCCGTTCGGAGACCGCCGTGACATAGGATCCGGCGCATGTACAGCCAGATCGCCGCCAACAAGCGGCGCAGCGTCATCGTCGTCGTCATGTTCTTCGTGATCTGGCTTGCCATCGGAGCCGCCGTGGGCCTGCTCTTCAAAGCCGTTGCCCACCCGGCGGTCAACCCCGCTATCGAAAATGCCCACCAGACCAGCTACGGATGGGGCCCGGTCATCATCGGCGTTGCGATCGGTGCGCTCCTTGCCGTCGGCGGGATCCTCTACTCCCTGAACGCGGGCGCCGGACTTGTGCTTCGGGTCTCGGGGGCCGTGCCGGCCGACCCGGCCCAGTTCCAGCAGCTGCACAACCTGGTAGAGGCACTGGCCATCGGCGAGGGGATCCCCAAGCCCGCTGTCTATGTGATCGACGACCCCTCGCCCAACGCCTTTGCCACAGGGGTCAGCCCGGACAAGGCAGCCATCACCTTCACTACGGGGCTGCTTGCCATCATGAACCGCGAGGAGCTCGAAGGCGTTACCAGTCACGAGATGAGCCACATAAAGAACCACGACATACGTCTTTTGCTCGTGGTGGGAACCATGATCGGCATAGCCGCCCTGCTGGCCAGCATCCTGTGGCGCAGCGCATTCTTTGCCTCATTCGGGCGAGGCGGCGGCGGTAGGGGGGGCAACCAACTCGTGCTCGTGATCTTCGCCGCCGGCGCGCTGCTCGCGGTAGTCGGCTTCATCTTCGGTCCGCTCGCGCGCCTGGCGCTCTCACGCCGCCGCGAGTCGCTGGCCGATGTGAGCGGCGTGGAGCTGACGCGCAATCCGGCGGGGCTGCTGAGCGCGCTCAAGAAGCTGCAGCAGAACGACAAACCGTTCAAGACCATGAACCACGCGACCGCGGCGATGTGCATCGATGACCCGCTGCAGCACCACGATGCCTGGTACCACCACCTCTACGACACCCACCCTCCGATCGAGCAGAGGATCGCAGCCCTCGAAAAGATCGCCTCGGGCCAGTCCGTCTGAACCGGCCCATCGGCCGACCCGCTGTGGTCTCAGCCGGCCGGCGGCGGGCCCTGGGTGCCGGTGGCAGGCGGAGGGCCCTCTGGAGCTGCGGCAGCTGCGGGTGCCGGGCTGGCCGCACCCGGGTCAGAACCGGCGAAGCTCACGTCGGGTACGGCGCGGTCCTGCTCGTCGACGGCAAAGAACGCGACGCCTTTGAAGCCGAACGGCCCGGCGATCAGATTGCGCGGAAATGACTGCAGCGCGATGTTGTAGTCGCGGGCGCTGGTGTTGTAGTAGCGACGGGCGTACTCGATCTTGTCCTCCGTGGAAGTCAGCGTCTCTTGGAGCTGCAGGAAACTCTCAACCGCCCGTAGCTGCGGGTAGTTCTCGGCGACCGCGAACAGCGAACGCAGGGCGCCGGAGAGGGCGTTCTCCGCGGGGGCGATCTGACTCGGGTCGCCCGTCGCGCCGGCGGTGATCGCGTTGGCCCGGGCCTGGGTCACCGCCTCGAAGGTCCCTTTCTCGTGGGCGGCGTAGCCCTGCACCGTCGAGACCAGGTTGGGGATCAGGTCGTGGCGGCGCTTGAGCTCGACGTCGATCTGCGACCACGCTTCCTGGGTCCGGTTGCGCCGCTTGACGAGACCGTTGTACCCGGCCCACAAGCCGAGAGCGAGGAGCACGACGATGACGATCACGACGATTAGTACAGCCATTTGCGGACCGGACCTCTCGGAGGCTTGGTGGCGGGAACTCTAGCGCGTGCGGTGCAAGCGCGGGCTCCGGCGCGGGATGCGGCCCATTGGGAAACACAGCAATGGCCAGACGCGGAATCGAACCAGGACACCACGATTTTCAGCTGATGCTCAGAACCCGTGGCTGGGCTTGTTCTGTGCGGATACGGCGCGTTTTGGACCGCGATGCGGTGTCACGGTCCAAAACTCCAGCCGTGGTTCGGGATCCTGCCGGCCGACGGTTGAATAGGTGCCCAGGTTCGGCGCCCATGGGGAGCCCGTTCCGGGATCGCGGTGAGCGCGATCGAGCTATGCACCCCCGGGGTTCTAAAGGTCCTCATCGGCTACGCCTCGCCCCACGCCATGACGCCCGCGACGTCGAGCGTGGAGAGGATACCGACCGGATCTCCGTGCTCGGCGTCACAGACGAGCACGTGCTCGGCGCGCCTGTCGGCCATCAGCTTGACGGCCCGCTCCAGGTGGTCGTCGGTGCTGACCGTCGGCGGTTCGTCGACGGCGAGATCGGCCGCGGTCCGGTCCTCGAACGCCTCGTTCGCCGCAGCGCTGAGAAGATCGAGCGCCGAGATCATCGCGTGGGAGCGCTGCGCGCCGACCTCGCCGTCGTCGTTTACGACCACGCAGTGGATGTGCTTGCTCGCCAGAGTGCGAGCGACCTCGCGAAGCGGAGTCTCGGGCGAGACGCCGATAACCCCAGGGCGCATTGCGTCGAGCACCCGTGCGTGTGCGAGGCGCGGAAGGCGGAAGCTTCCCAGCAGACGAGGAGAGCCGGTTTGTGCTTGAGACGACTCTGTAGTTGGACTCATGCTGTTCCTTTCCGTCGATGAACGCCACCGTATTCCGGCTCGGGGCCTTCCCAATCGGTGATTGACCCACTCAGCCCGCATTGGACCCGCGCGAGCTCGGCGGAGAAGTCCGTGATCGCGTGCCGCAGGCTAACCGGCACGGCGCCGGATCGCGCGTAACTCTTGGAGCGCTGCTGGAGCGCCAGAAGCACAAGCCGCAGCCTGACTGCACGGTGCTCCAATCTACGGCGCGCCAGCACGCTGCCCAGCGTTTCCACCTGCTGAAGCTCTGTTGGAGCTACCGCCGCCATCCGCCTATGTTCTTCCATGGCTGCGTCCCGCCGGCATCGCTGAGAGTCCGCGCGAACGACGCGGGCAACTACTGATTCGCACCGTGGCGGCTTTCCACAACCCGTCCCGAACTGTGGGCTTCGCGCATCAGAGACCGGGTTCTTCCCGGATGCGCTTGCCGCGGCTGGTCCGAGACGATCCGCGCATCTTCTTCTCCGCGATCAGTGGGGTGCGATGTCGAAGGACAGAATGATCGAGGCGCTTGGCGAGGCGCCGCTGCTGCTGCCCAGATTGGTCGCCGACGCGCTCGGGGCGAACGATCGCGTCAAGTATCTGCTGACCCTGCTGCAGACCGCGCGCGCGGCCGGCGACGGGTCGGTAGGACAGGGCGACCTGCGTCAGGAGCGGGTGGCTTGCGGCATCGAGGACACGCGTCTCGATCGCGTCGTCTCCGGGAGCACTCGCGAGCCCGACGGTCGCTATCGCATCCCCGGTGCAGCGACGATCGTGCGCGACGCCTTTGACTCGGCTCGCCAGATGCTCGCACCGCTGCGCGCCTCTCAGGGCGTCGGCGCGAAGAACCTGGGAAGGCGCGCCGAGTCAATACGGGCCAAGCTGAGCGTGAAGGACGACCTCATCTCCTCCGAGGACATCGCACGCCTTACCGCACCGCGCGCGGCAGACCGCGACAGTCTCCACCTTGTCGTGATGGACGCCCACCGCGAGCTGGGCGCACTCCAGGTGCGCGTCGCGACGGAATCGGTCGACGGCGCCCGCGCCTATGCACTCGGTGCGAGCGATCGAGCGCTCCTGCGCGCGTTCATGCGCGGAGTGCACCGAACCGAGCGGGTGCGCTTCGACCATCCCGGCCTGGGTACCACGGCGACGCGCAGCGCTCGCGCGCTCTTGATCCAGAACGACCTCGGCACCACCGACGCCCACGTCGTCGTCGTCAGGGTCACGGATCTGGTCGTGAGCATCACCTACACCGATGTGCACCTGCAGCGGCTGCTCTTCTTCCAGGCCTTGCTGACCCCTTGGCCGGTCTCCTGGGAGGACACCCGCTCACGCAGCGACGAGGCGATCGAAGGTGGCCTCTATCACCTCGCGAGCGGGCGCTTCGAGGCCGCCGACGAGGCTGAGTGCGAGCGCTTTCTCGAGCACCTGGGGTCGCGACTGGTGTTCATCATCGATTGGAACCGGGCGCGCAAGCGGCTGCGCCGCCTGGTTGGACGCAGCGCGGCGGTTGCATTGCTGCGCTGGGCCGCGGAGCATGGATACGGGCACATCGCGTTCCTGCGGGCCGGGGGCGACGGCCTCGTCTACGACGCCCTCCAGTTCGCCGGCGGCCGCGGCGCACGTCCGGGCGAGACGCTTCGCGACGTGCTGGGCGCGGAGGCGGCTGAGGCGTACCTGCGGGCCGTCCTGCGGATCTGCTCTGAGGGCCTTCGGGCCGGAAAGGCAACCTCGCTCGTGCAGGATGAGGTCCGTGCCGAGCTCACCGGCTACCTGCGCTCGGCAAGACAGGAGATGCTCGCGCTCGCGCTCCACCACGCCGAGCTCACCGTCGAGATCGTGGAGGCCGCGCGTGACGAGCTCGAGGCGTCGATAGTCGAGGTGGGGGAGCGGCGAAACGTAGCGGCCGCACGCGCACGGCGCGCCGAGCACCAGGCTGATGTGTTGCTCACAGAGGCGCGTACGGCCGCGGCGAGGGCGCCGGAGCTCGCTCAGGTGCTCGAGCTTCTCGAGGCGGCCGATGACATCGCAGACTGCGGCGAGGAGGCCGCCTTCTACGCGACGCTCCTTGCGCCCGGACAGCCAGCCGGAGACGTGCGCGAGCGGGTGCGGGGCATCGCGGGGCTCGTGCTCGGCGCGTCACGGGAATACCTGCGCGCTGTCGAGCTGAGCTCGGAGCTCAGAAGGGGTGGGCCGCGCGGCGAGGTGGACGCCTTCCTCGAGGCAGCGCACGAGACGATCGCCCTCGAGCATCAAACCGACCATGCCCAGCGCTCGGTGCACAAGGCGCTCGCCGCAGAAGACGACCCTGCGGGTACCGCTATGTTCGTCGTTGTAGAGCTCACGCGCGCCTTCGAGGAGACAGCCGATGCGCTGATGCACAGCGCGCACCTTCTGCGAGCACTCGCCCTCGCGCGAGTGGTCGGCTCCGAGGGCGCGGCGCGAGGTCCCGTCAGGGCCGTGGTGCCTTCCTCGAGAGCAGAGGCAGACGGGCACCTCTACCTGCTCGGGGATTCCTCGACGCCCGTCCCGGATGCCGCGGCGATCGGCGCCAAGGCACATGGCCTCGCGCTGCTCGCACGCGCTGGGCTGCGCATACCGGAGGCCGTGGTGCTGAAGACGAGCTACTCGCGCGCGGGCGCCAACGCGACGAATGACGAACTTCGCAACGTCCTCAGAGACGCAACCGCGACCCTCGAACGACGGACGGGGCTGCGAATCGGCGATCGGCGGGCGCCGCTGCTGCTCTCCGTCCGCTCCGGCGCTCCCGTATCGATGCCGGGCATGCTCGAGACGGTGCTGAATGTAGGCTCCTCCGAGGTGTCGGTGCGAGGGTTGATCGCCCTGACAGGCAACCCGCGGTTGGCGTGGGACTCCTACCGGCGCTTCGTGGAGTCCTTCGCCACGGTCGTTCGAGGTTGTCCACGCGAGCCATTCGAGCAGGCCCTCGACGCGGCTCTTCGTGCCACCGCAGCAAAGAGCCCCGCTGAGCTGAGCGCGAGCACGCTCGAGGATCTGACGCGTTCGCATCTCGCGCGGTTGGAGCAGATGACCGGCGAGACGCTACCCCAGGATCCGCTGGAGCAGCTCCGCGCGGCGGTGGATGCCGTGCTCGCGTCGTGGGACGCACCGAAGGCGCGCGAGTACCGCCGCATGCACGCGATTTCAGACGACCTCGGCACTGCGGTCATTCTGCAGCGGATGGTGTTTGGCAACGCAGGCGGCGTCTCGGGTGCGGGAGTTGGCTTCACGCGCGATCCCGCGCTCGGGACGCGAGGTCTGTACATGGACTTCCTGCTCGATGCGCAGGGGGAGGACGTGGTGGGCGGACGCCACAGCGTCGAGGGCGCAGGAGAGCTTGCGGCGATGGCGCCCGAGGTGCTCGTCGCCATCGAGGCGATGTGCCCACGCCTGGAGGCCGAGCTAGGCGACGCCCAGGAGTTCGAGCTGACCGTTCAGGAAGGTGAGCTGTTCCTGCTTCAGACGCGCACGGCCAAGCGGACACCCTGGGCAGGACTGCGCATCGCCACCGACCAGGTCCATGAGGGCCTGATCTCACCGGAGACCGCGCTCGCTCGCCTCGAGGGGCTCGACCTCGAGGAGCTCAGGCGCATGCACGTAGGCGCGGGGGACGACGGTGAGGCACTGTGCCATGCGACGCCTGCGAGCGTGGGCGTCGCCAGCGGGCCGCTCGCTCTTGACGATCACGCGGTCGAGCGGATCGTGCGCGATGGAGCTCATCCTGTGCTCGTGCGCGCCGAGGCACTGACCGACGACGTGGCGGCCCTCAGCCAGGCGGCGGGGCTGCTGACCAAGGCCGGCTCTCGTACGTCACACGCGGCGGTTGTCGCGCGCGAGCTCGACAAGCCCTGTCTGGTCGGCTGCGGCGAGCTCGAGGTGGACCTCGAGGCGCGCAGCGCACGCATCGGAGGGCGCGAGCTCGCCGAGGGGGACATCATCTCTCTTGACGCGGAGTCCGGTCTCGTCTTCGCAGGCGTACCGGCGGTGGTCGAGGAGCGTCCCACGGAGGCACTTCGGGAGGTTGCGGCCTGGCGGGCGTCTGCGCCGTGGCGGACCTCACGCGATCCTGACTGTGTTATCCCCCGGGTCGGAGCGGAGTGACCTGTGGACGGGGCCAACTGGACGCGATGACCGAGACCGCTATTTCGCCGTTGTCCGATCGTGTCGCCGGAGCTATCCGAGACCGCCGTGCCGCCCGAGCCGAAGATCGAGGTTTCGAAGCGCCCGTGCAGAGCCGCTTCAAGCGACCCCTCCCCGGCGTGCACGTGCTAGAACCGTAGCAGCGCTCCGATCGAGCCCCGCGTGGCGAGCCGGTCGTGAAGGTGACGTACGATCAGCACGTCAGCAGCCTCTTCCCGTGCCGTCTCGATCGCGCACTCGACGATGTCCTCTCGTCGCTCGGGGCCTGCACCGTCGAGCGGACAGGCCCGCGCGTCTGCGGCCAGACGCGCGCAGGAAGGACACGCGAAGCCAGGCACCGAGAATCCGTGCGCCACCAGCAGCGTCCCGACACGGCGCTCGTTCAGCGCCTCAAGCACCTCGTCCAAACCGATGGCGCCGTGACCGGACGACGCGAACCCCTCTTCCAGCCGCTCTAGCGCATCCTCCTCGCGGCTGCGCTCGTGCGCCTCGATCAGCGGCATCGCCCGGCGATGAACTTCGCCCGCGGTCGTGCGCTCGACATCTATCTCGAAGCTGCCTGCCAGCCGCCCGCGAAGCTCGGGGTGCAGCTCGTGTTCGACGCGGTGATGCAGCTCCGACGGCCCTCCGAGTAGCAGGTCATCGAACCGCCGGCGCTTGAAACGGTCGAACAGCAGCGAGCACGCCCCCTGCAGGTGCCGGTCCGTTTCCGTTTCGACCCCGCGCTGGTAGCGGGCCTGCGACCAGCCGCCCTGTGCGTGGTGGCGGTGGACGTCATCGAGCACGAGGGCGCCCTCGGTGAAGTGCTCGCGCGTACCGGTGAAGATGCGACTCGCGCGACGGCTGACAAGCAAAGCACACCAGCGTTCGGGAGAGGCCAGCTCGAGCAGCGGCTCGATGAACGGTCGCTCCTCCAGCGCGACCAGCGGCTCCACGGGCTCCGGCAAGCTGACGACATCGCACAGCCCGGCGGGGGCCGCGCAGAAGATCGCGAGGCCGCGCGCAGATGCGGGTGCCAGCTCACGCTCGTCGGCGAGCCGCTCTCTGACCATCTGGATGTCTTCGCGCAGCGCGATACGAGCGACGTGCGAGACATGCCCGTCGCCGTCCCAGCGCCGCTGCGCCTGCGCCAGCAGCGAGTCGGCCTCCATGCGGCGTTCGCGCAGGTTGGGCATCTGGGATGGGTCGAAGCCGAGGTAGAGGCTTAGCACACGGCTGCCGCGCGTGTCGACGCAACGTAGCCGGGCCACCGCCCTGACGAGCTCGACCCTGGGCGGCTGGGTGAGATGGCTCGCCGGCATCGTGCTCAGGCCTCCTCGGAGGGAACGGCAAGCACCTCGGCCACGAACGCGACATGCATCCAGTTAACGTGCAGCGGGCCACCGGTGTCGCTCTCGAGCGCCACCGGATTCGGGTGGTCGCGCCGGATAGCGTGGACGACCTCCTCCTCGCTCTCGGCCGCAATCACCTCGCCGCCATTGTCAAAGACGATGCGTGTTGGCATTTCCTCTCCTCTGGGAACGATCGCCCGGGCACCAACCGCGAGATCGATTGGCCCCCCGTGCGTCCAGGGTCAGGCCGTGCTCGGCTTGATCTGGATGCGTTTCCTCTCGGGCTCTTTCGGCAGCGGGATCGTCACCTCGATCACACCCTCGTGTGTCCTGGCTTTGATCTTCTTCGCCTCAACGCCCGCTGGCAGCGCCAGCGAGCGTGAGAAGGACCCATAGCGGCGCTCGCGGCACAGATAGTCCTCGTCCTTCTCGCGCTCCTCATGCTCGCCGGAGACCGTGAGGATGTCGTCCTCGACCTCGACCCTGACCTCCTTCGGCTTGATCCCCGGCACGTCGACACAGAGCACCAGGTTGCCGTTGTCGCACACAACGTCGATCGCCGGGGTCCAGGTGCCCTCCCCTCCTCCAATTCCGCCGAGCTCGCCGAACAGACGGTCGAAGCGGCTGCGCAGCTCGCCCAGTTCAGCGAACGGTTCCCATCGCGTCGATACTCCAGGCATGACCTACTCCTTCAAGAGGTGAACCCAATCCAATTACACTTGAACCTAAAGGCGCCCAGCGTACGCGCCATCAGGGATGCGCCCTATCGCAGACCGGGGTTACTACGGACGTGTTCAGCCGCAAGACCCGCGACGCTCGCGGCTGAAGTAGTCAACGATCCGCAGAGGAGAACGAGGGCCGATGTCGATCTGCGCATCATCGAGCGCAGCGCCGAGAAGACCCACGTACGGTGCCCACGCTGAGCCGCGGTATCCACGACGAGGATCGGTATCGGAGCCTCACGCGCGCGCGAGACGGTCGAGCTCCGCGCACAGCGCAAGCGCGTTGCGCGGCGCGAAGGCCTCCCAGTCGTTGTTGAAGTACGCGAAGACCGGTTCGCGTTGGCGCCACTCGTGCAAGCGCAGTGCCCACCCGATGAGCTCTGTATGCGAGTAGTTGCCGCGCCGCCCGCGCGCGCCGTGGTGGAAGCGCACATAACGCCACAGCGCGGTCGGCTCGCATGTCTGGAAGCGGCGCTCGGGATGGTCGGCGATGACGAGCGTCGCGTCGTGCTCGCGCAGGATCGAGTAGACGTCCTCGACGAACCAGCTCGGATGACGCAGCTCAATCGCGTGGCGTCCACTTGGCAACAGCGAGAGCGCGGCGGCGAGGCGCTCGTCGTCGCGGTGGAAGCTCTCCGGCAGCTGCCACAGGACCACGCCGAGACGGCCCGCGTCGATCAGCGGACGGAGTGGGGCGTAGAAGCGTTCGACGCCCCCCTCGATGCCGGCGAGACGCTTGACGTGCGTCAGATAACGGCTCGCCTTCACCGCGAAGAGGAAGCGCGCAGGCGTCTGCCGTACCCAGTTGGCCACTGACTCGCGTGTGGGGAGGCGGTAGAAGGTCGCATTGACCTCGACAGTGTCGAAGCTCGCCGCGTAGTTCTCCAGCCAGCGTCGCTCGGGAACGCCGGCCTCGTAGAAGGTTTCGCGCCAGCTCGCGTAGTTCCAGCCCGAGCAGCCCACATGGACGGGATGAAGTCCTCTCGCCAAGGACAGCTCCTTCGTAGCTTCTTCAGCTCTCGCCGCTCACGCCTCGGCTGCGCGCGCGGCGCGGCAACGTGAGCGTCATCCTGTCGTGGGTGGGTGTGGAACTTGCGAGCTCTCGCCGCGCGTTCGAGCCGCTCGCAAGCGGGGCGCTGCGGCCTGTGCGTTGGCCACGGCGTCCGTGTCTGCCCACGCTCGGCTCTGGCTGGGTACACGCGACGAACTCAACGCCGACCGGCAGCGAGCTTCGCGTGTGCGGCTGTGCGGTCCTCGCTGGGCTCGTTGAAAAGCATCTGCAGCCGGAGGTTTCTCGCGCTCCAAGGACGCGTTCCCGCGGCGAGCCCGAGCCAGGTCGTGAGGGATGCGTGCCATCACAAGACGGGTAGTTGCCAAAGCTCCATGTGGCCAGGCTGCTGGCGCGTAACGCTCGGCGTCCGCCCCACCAACGGGTTGTGGCGAGGAAGACTACGGACCGCACGCAGGCTGGGTGACCACATCGTTGGCAGCGTTAGTGACCTACGCTCCACGCCAGCGATGGAATGGTCGCTTAGCGCCTCGCGATGCGGAGCAGCTTCGCCGCGCGATGCGGGATTCGCGCGAACCATTCACGTCGCTGTCGCCTCGCCTTGCGACGCCTCACCTTCCCGGGCTCGATGACGCCGAGCAGGCGCGGCGGCCTGCGCGCTCGGCGCCGAGCCAGAAGTCCGGCGCCCAGGCCGGTCGCCGCAAGGGCGGCGAGAATCAGCCCTGGCCGTTTGAGCTGGCGGCCGTACTCGCGCTGGACCGACGGCCACACCTGACGGTCGATGATCTCGTCGACTGCATCGGCTCGACCGTCGAGCTGCCGAGCGTCGATCGGGGGCAAGAACGTCACCTGCACGCGGCGCGGCTTGGGCAGCGGACCGAGCCACAGCTTGTGTGTGCCTGCGATCGCGGTCGGGATGATCGGCGCCCCGGTCTCGAGCGCGAGCCTGCCCGCTCCGTGGTGTGGCGACCCGAGCACGTTTGGATCGTCAACACGCGTGCCCTCGGGGAACATCACCAGCAGTCCGCCTTGCCGGAGAACCGCCCGGGCCGTCTCGATCGCCTCGGCGTCGGACTCTCCGCGCCGAACCGGGAAGGCGCCAAGCCGCACGAATAGCCAGCCGATCGGCCCTTTCATCAGCTCGGCCTTCGCGATGAAGCGCACGTGTCGGTGAGTCGAGATGCCCACGAAGAAGGCGTCGAGGAAGCTCTTGTGGTTGGGCGCGACGATCGCTGCCCCTCGTGCCGGCACCTGATCGGCTCCGGATACGCGCACGCGAAACCAAGCCCGCATCGGTGGCGTCACCAAGGCGCGCACGACCGCGTAGAGCCGACGGTTCACGCCGCGCTCGCGCGCCCGGCTATGCATGCGCTCGAGGAGAACCGATGCCGACTCTGATCTGGCCTGTGGTGCCTTGGTGATCCGCAACGGTCTCAGCGCGGGATGGCGGTCATCTTGCGGGCGATCAACCCACCCACGAGGGGAAGCACCTCGCTCGGGCCGACTCGCAGACGACAATACACACAGCTCGGAGGTACGAGGCGGCACCTCGAGCTTCCGCCCTCCTGACCCACGCGCTGAACACCTCGACCCGCCATGTGTGCCTGAACCGAACGCGGAAAGCGGGGAGCATGTGTCTCAGTGCCGGAGACGCCACCGTGGAGGGGCTGTGTACTGCGATCCTTTGACGTGGCGTCTCGCTCCCCCGACCTGTACACAGCGCCCCGACATGCGTGGGCGAATGGCGCAAGCGTAGCGGCGCGCCATTGCGGTGGTGCGCAGCACTGGCATCGCGTAGACACATGGGCAGCGCGCAACGGCGTCATGTGGTTAATCCACGAGACAGTTGCGCAATTGTCCACGACGCCGTTTGCTAGGCAAGCCGTAAGTATGCCTGCCCAGAGAGCGTGAGTGTTTCCGCTAGGGAACGACCGCCAAACCGGTCAGCGGCTCAGAAGCTGCGTAGCCGAAACGGCGCTCACGCTCTCGTTTTTTTGAGGCATCGAAACGCAACCGAGCAGACACGATGGCAGAGGCCGGAGTCAGCAGAACGTGTGCGAGAACAGCGCACTGGCGGAGGACTGCGTCGTGGAAGGCGCACAACGACCGGCGCGACGCCGACCACCACGGAGACCAAGGGCGCAGCCACGTAGGAGGCAGTTGCACCGGGTCACGGCCCGCGAGGAGGTCGTCACGGCGGTACTGGCCGGTACTTCTCCGACCCGCTCGACTCGGTGGGCATCATCTGAACGCTCCGTATTCAACCGCAACATGGTGCGCCCGATCCCTGATGCCGTTCCCCCGATCCGCCCCTAGCTTTGCTCTCGGTGTTCTTCAGCGCAGCAAAGGACATGGTGCAGAATGCGGCGGTCGCGCGGGCGCACGAGCCGGATGAGGCTGGTGTCTATCTAAGCGATGGGCGTGCGCTCTATCGCGTGGTGGCGCCGCTGCAGTGGGCCGAGCACTGCAAGTTCGCCCTGCTCGAGGACTGTGTGACGCTTGAGGTATTCGCGTGCACCGCGGATCAACTCTTTGAGGCGGCGCTGGAGGTCGTTGTGCCCGACGCGAGCAGCGACCGTCCGGGGGTCTCCTTAGGCGGCCTGATTCCCGGTCGTCGGGCTAAGCTGCCCGCGACGGGCGAGGTCGGGGCCGGACCGAGGGGTCCAAGGTGAGGAGGCACGGCCCTCGAGCACCGCGGGGGCGCTCGGCCTGGTTGCTGATTTTCTGGCGCGATGACGCTCCACGCCGAGCGTGACCCTGGTGAGCGCAGGCGTGGCCGGGTGAGAGGGAGGTAAACGGCGGATATGGCGTACATCTTCTGTGATGCCTGCGGCGTCGGTTTTCACAGCAACGTGCACAGCTGTCCGCAATGCGGACGGCATGGACGGCGTGTCTACACAACCGGCCGGCATGTGCGCCGGCCGATGAAACCCAGCCACGCGCGTCCTGCCTTGCTGCGCGAGGATGTCGAGGGCGAGGTGCTCGAGTCTATCTACGGGTGGCGCTCGGGAACGGTCGCGCTCTGTGACCGTGGCGCTTCGAGCGAGGCCGTAAGCGGGTCCTAACGCTATCGGGAGCCGAGCTTGAATCGCTGGTGGCGGAGCACGGCGTTCTCGACCGCGAGTGCTCGCATGGTCGAGGGTCCGGCGAGCAGGAGCAGCAGCCGCCGCACGAGCGAATGGACCAAGAACAACAGCACGAGAACGCCGACCCCACGGGTCGGTGCCCGACCAGGCGCGTCGCGGTTTCCCGGCCGCCGCGCCGCCCGATCGCGGTTTTCGACCCCCACAACCCGCATCGTTAGAGCGGGCAATCGAGGATGAACAGCTCGGCGGCGATGTCGGGTTCGAGTTGGTTGCCGCTGATGAACGCCACGACCTTGCGGCCCGTAAGGCGCTCCACGGCCGCGCGGAAGTCGGCCTCCATCGTCCCCTGGAAGAGATGGCGGATGTTGCTGACGGCGTCGATGTGTTCGTGGCGCGTGAGCGACTTCTCGGCGGGGGTGAGCACGTCGTGCATGAGCGTGACGAGCACGTTGCCGTGGTGTGACGTCGAGGCCGTCTTCGGCCCGCGGCCTAGGTACTCGGTTTGGATTCCCACCAGCGCGCTCGTAATCGCGGCGTTCAGCTCGCCGCCTTTCAGTCGCTCTCCATCAGGCATACAGCCTTGAGCTACCCGCTCGGGGACACCCGTAGACATGGGCGATCGGATAAGGCGGTGATGGAGACATGGTGCTCCGGGGGCTCGCGACCTGGCGACGAGCCGACACGGCCTGCTCCCCGGTGCACCCCCGTCCGGCGAGCAGGTCAGCCGAGTCTA
>DASPVR010000118.1:0-6006 GCA_035622255.1 Solirubrobacteraceae bacterium
GGCCCGGGGCGGCACGGGGTCGACCCCGGCGGTGCCCGTGCCGGGACGGGGCGAGTAGGGGAAGACGTGGATCCGGCTGAGACCGGTGGCGGCGACCGTCCGCAGCGTCCGTTCGAACGCCCGCTCGTCCTCGCTCGGGAAGCCCACGATGATGTCCGTCGTGACGTTCACCTCGGGCACCTGTGCCCGCAGCGCGCGGATCGTCTGGAGGTACTCATCCGCGGTGTAATGGCGCCCCATCGCCCGCAGCACGCCGTCGTCGCCGGACTGCATCGGCACGTGCAGGTGCGGGCACACCTTCGGTTCCTCCCGCAGCGCCGCTATCAGCGTGTCCTTGACGTGGATCACCTCGACCGAGGACAGTCGCACGCGCTGCACCCCCGGCACCTGGGCGGCGGCGACGAGCAGCTCTCCGAGCTCCAGCCCACGCTCTGGGTCGCGGTAGTCGCCGACGCTGATGCCGGTCATGACAACCTCCGGCTGGTCGTTCTCGGCCCGGCGCGCGACCTCGCGCAGCACGGCCGAAGCGGGCCGCGAGCGCGCGCCGCCGCGCACCGTCGGGATAATGCAATAGGCACAGCGGCAGTCGCACCCGTCCTGCACCTTGACGAAGCCGCGCGTACGGGCGCCGGCCCACGTGCCCGAAGGCGCGCGGCGCTCGCGCGCGAGCACGTCGTGCTCGAGATCGACGCAAGCACCGCCACCTCCAGCGCCGGCGTCCGTCGGCGCTGAGCCCGCCAGCGAGGCGGTGGCCATCGCGGCCGCCGCCTCCTCGGCCGTGCCGGCGAACGCCTGCACGGGAAGGCCGATCTCGGTGAACTGCCGTGCGCGGAGGTTCACCGCGCAGCCCCCGACGAACGCACGGCTGGCGCTCTGCAGTGAGCGGCGAACGGCCTGGCGAGACTTGGCCTCCGCCTCGCCAGTGATGCAGCATGTGTTGATCACGTGCAGCTCCGCCTCGGCCTCGGCGACCTCCTCGTGCCCGGCGGCGAGCAGCTCGCGGCGGGCGAGCATCGCGTCCGCCTGGGAGACCTTGCAGCCGAGGAACTTGACCGCGAAGCGCATCGCAGGCCAGCCTAGCCGCTGCGAAGGGCAGCGCGCCGAGCCGCAGCACGCCGAGCGTCACCGCCGCGCGGACAGGCGCCCGTATATTGCGTCCCATGTCGGGGCTTGGGCCGATCGACGTGACGATGCTCGCCGGAGCACGACAGCTGCTGTCCTTCCACGCCGGCGAGCTGCCACAGCGCGACGACCTGTGCGGCGCCTTCTGCGGGGCGCTCGCGCTGCACGCCGCCGGCATCGACTCGCGCGGCGGCGAGCCGGTCGACCAGGATCTGCTGGCGCAGGCCGCCGGCAGCGTCGTCTCACGACTGCGCGACCCCGCCAGCCTGCCGGCCGGCGAGCAGGGCAGGCGCGACTATCGCCTGCCGCCGCCGCAGATCGACGAGCCAGGACTGTCGGGCACGACAGCGGAGGGGCTGGTGGGCGCGATCGAGCGGGTGTCAGACGACCAGCTCGCCGCGATCCCCTACAGCGGGCCGTGGAGCGCAGAGGCGCTCGACGGCATGTTCGAGGTCGCCGCGACGCTCGCGCGCCCGGTGACGCTCGTCGTCAACCTCGCCACGCGCGACCTGTGGGGCAGCCACCCGCGACCCGACCAGCTGCTCGCCTACCTGCTCGACGGTGAGCAGACGGGTCCGCCGCCCGACTGGGACGTAGGGCACTTCGCCTGCGTGGTCGGGCGTGCACGGGGGCCGGGCGGCCATCTCTACGCCGTCGCCGACACCTATCCCTCGCTCGGGAGCGCCGGTGTGCATCTCCAGCCGCGGGAGCGTCTGGCGCTCGCCCTCGAGCGCCCCGGCATGGCGCCGGGTGGCATGATCGTCGTGGCCTCGCCCGCGGAGGTGCAGCTGGTGCGCGCGGGCGCGGCAAGGCTGGGCCTCGCCGAGCAGCCCTGGGACAACGGCACCATCTCGCGGGCGACGCTCACGTGAGCGCGTCCGATCTGGTCGCGCTCGTCTGCTGTGACCTCGGCTCGATCGTGCGGGGGCGCTCGCTGGCGAGCAGGGACCTCGACAAGCATCGCGAGGCCGGCGTCGGCTGGGTACCGGCCAACCAGGCGCTCACGCCGCTCGGCCCGCTCGCCGAACCCAACCCGTTCGGCGCGACCGGCGACCTGCGCCTGCTACCGGATCCCGCCACCCACACGCGCGTCGCCGCCGGCCGCGGTCAGACGCCGCTCGAGCTCGTGCTGTGCGACATCGCCGAGACCGACGGGAGTCCATGGGAGTGCTGCCCGCGACACTTCCTGCGCACGGCCCTGGCCGAGCTGGCGCAGGAGTTCGACGTACACGTCAGCGCGAGCTTCGAGCACGAGTTCCAGTTGCGCACAGACGCCGCGCCGGCGCTCCCGTTCTCGCTCGAGGAGCAGCGTCGCGCCGAGCCGTTCGCCACCGACGCGCTGCGGGCCCTCGCCGAGGCCGGGCTGGAGCCCGAGCGCATCTTCCCCGAGTACGCGGCCCATCAGTTCGAGGTCCCGGTCGACTCGTCCGAGGCCCTCGCGAGCGCCGATCGCAGCGTCCTGCTCAAGGAGGTGGTCCGCGAGGTGGCGCGGCGCCATGGGACGCGCGCGAGCTTCTCGCCGCTGCTCGATCCAGAGGATGCCGGCAACGGCGTGCACATCCACTTCAGCCTGCGGGATGGCAGGGGTGCTCCGCTGCTCTACGACGCGCGCGCGACCGCCCGGCTGAGTGAGCTCGGTGCACGCTTCGCCGCCGGGATCCTGCGCCACGCGCGGGCCCTGAACGCCCTCACCGCCGCGAGCCCCATCTCCTCTGCGCGCCTGGCCCCGCATCGCTGGAGCGCCGGCGCCGTCTGCCTGGCCGAGCGCAACCGCGAAGCGCTGCTGCGTATCCCCGAACTCGTCACGCTGTCGGGCGCGGACGAGGCATCCCAACTGCACCTCGAGTATCGCGGCGCAGACGCCACGGCCAACCCCTACCTGGCCCTGGGCGCGCTCTTGCGCGCAGGGCTCGACGGGCTGCGGGCGAAGCTGCCCGCGCCGCCGCTGCTCGAGGGCGACCCGGCCGAGCTCGACGACGCCGAGGCCGCACGCTTGGGCGTTGGCGCGCTGCCGGGGTCGCTGGAGGAGGCGCTCAGCGCGCTCGCCGGCGACGACAGCGCGCGCGGCTGGATGGCGCCGCTGCTGTATGAGGCCTATGTTGCCGTCAAGCAGGCCGAGCTGCAGCTCGTCGACGAGCTCGACATCGCGGAGGCGTGCCGGCGCTATGCCGAGGTCTACTGATCTCGACTGGATGCTCGCGACGCTGCTCGCGCGCCTGGAGCTCGAGCTCCCCGCCGCCACCGAGCTGCGCCGCCGGCTGCACGCCCAGCCCGAGCTCGCCCACGCCGAGCACGAGACGGCCGCGACCATCGCCCGTGAGCTGCCCGTGCCCGCCGCCAGCGCCGCGGGCACGGGCCTGATCGCACGCGTGGGCGAGGGGACGGGCGCCATCGCCGTGCGCGCCGAGCTCGACGGCCTGGCGCTCGAGGAGCAGACCGAGGCTCCGTTCGCGGCCACCGGCGGGACGATGCACGCCTGCGGGCACGATGTCCACATGGCCGCGCTGGTCGCGCTCGTCCGCGCCGCCAACGCGCTCGCCCGCGAGCTGCCGGCGCCGCTGCTGGCGGTCTTTCAGCCCAGCGAGGAGGCATACCCGTCCGGGGCCGAGCAGCTCGCAACGGACGAGCTGACCGCGAGCTCACCGACGGCCGTGGTGGCCGCACACGTCCATCCAGAGCTCGCTTGGGGAAGCGTCGCGCTAGGCGACGGGACGGTGAACGCGTCCTGCGACGCTATCGAGATCGTCGTCGACGGACAGCCCTCCCACGGCGCCTATCCCCACGAGGGACGCGACCCCGTCCTGGCGCTCGCCGAGATCGTCGTCGCGCTGCACGCTCAGGTTGGTCGCAGGATAGATCCCCTCGCCCCCGCGGTACTGACCGTCGGCGTGCTCGAGGCCGGCAGCGCCGAGAACGTGATCCCCGCCCAGGCGCGCGCCCGCGGTGCGCTGCGCGCCTACCGCCCCGAGGACCGCGAGGCGTTGCGCGAGCTCGTCGAGGAGGTTGTGTCCGGTGTGGCCACCGCCAACGGCTGCCGCGGTCGGGTCGAGCTCGTGCCGGGTGAGCCAGCGCTCGTGAACGATCCGCAGATCGTCAGGCTCGCGCGCGGGCTGCTCGCCGAGGCGGGGCTCGCAGCCGCCGCGCAGTGGCGCTCGTGCGGCTCGGACGACTTCGCCTTCTTCGCGAGCCTCGCGCCCCTGGCGATGGCGTTCGTGGGACTCGACGGAGCCGACGGCTTCCTCGTGCGGCCGCTTCACCACCCGCAGATGCTGCCGCCGGACGGTGCCGTCGGTGCCGTCGCGCGCACGCTGGCTGTCCTCTACGTGGCCGCCGCCGCGGCGACGCCCACGCCCGGCGCCTCGCGCGCGGGGACGGACCCCTAGTCAGGTCCGACCGGCGTCGCGAGCGCGCGCCACGACGGCCTCGGGCGTGTCGTGGACGGGCTCGCCGTGGCCGACGAGCACGACCTCGGCGGGAAGCCCCTCGATCGCCGCCAGCGATCGGAAGCATTCGTCGGTGCTCCAGTTCATGAGCGACGGCATCACCTGCGGGCCGCGCTGCTCCGTGAGCACATTGACCGTGCACAGCCCATCGCCGACGAACAGGGCCCCGTGCCCCTCGAACAGCAGCGCGCAGTGCCCTGGCGTGTGGCCGGGCATGTGCACCGCGCGAGGCCGGCCCGGGACGTCGAGCACCTCGCCGTCGGAGAACGTCTCTGCATCAGCGATTCTGGGCGGTTTGGCGGCTCCGTCTTTGACCAGCATCAGCAGCACGCGCCACAGACGCCAGTTGAGCGCGTGCGCGAGCAGGTGGCGCGGGCTCGCGTCTCCCTGCTTGGGTCGCGGCCGGGCGAGCGTCGGCGCATCGTCAGCGTGGATGAGCACGCGTGCCCCGCCGGCGCGCAGCTGCGGCACGAGACCGACGTGGTCGGCGTCTGAATGGGTGAGCACCACCGCCTTGACGTCGCGCGCGGAGAGCCCGAGTGCGGTGAGCTGACGCTCGAGGTCAGAGGCGAAGCCCGGCAGGCCGGCGTCGACAGCCGTATAGGAACCACCGTCCTCGACCAGGTACCAATTGACCAAATCCGACCCCATCTCATAGACGCCCGGGACGACCTCATACGGCTTGTCGGTCACGGCGGGCAGACTACCCGCCGCGACCTGCCTGCGCGACCCGGCTACATACCTGGGCACCCGGCCCGAGCTCGAGCAGGGATCGCGCCGCCCGCGTGAGCGGGGCCGCGACCGACCGACCGCGATAATCGCCGGGCATGGCCGACGCCCAAGCCACGCCCTACGCCAGCCGCACCGCCTGGGCGCGCAGCCTCGCGACGCCGGTGCGGGACTTCCTCAGCACCGAGACCGGCAGCGCGGTCGTGCTGCTCGGCGCCGCCGTCGCCGCCCTGCTGTGGGCCAACTCGCCGTGGTCGCACTCCTACGAGCAGCTGTGGACGACCAGGCTGTCGATCCAGCTGGGCGGCGGCGAGATCTCGGCCGACCTGCGCCACTGGGTCAACGAGGGGCTGATGACGTTCTTCTTCTTGGTCGTCGGGCTGGAGGCCAAGCGCGAGCTCGACATGGGCGAGCTGCGCGAGCGCCGGCGGCTGGCGATCCCCGTGCTCGCGGCGATCGGCGGGATGACGGTGCCGGTCGCGATCTACCTGGCCTTCAACGCCGGCGGTCCTGGATCCGGAGGCTGGGGAGCGGCGATGTCGACCGACACGGCGTTCGCGCTCGGCGCGCTCGCGCTGCTGACCCCGCGCTCGGCGACCCGCCTGCGCGTGTTCCTGCTGACGCTAGCCGTCGTCGACGACCTGGGGGCGTTGGTCGTGATCGCGACCGCGTACACGCGTCACGTCAACGCGGTGGCGCTGGTCGTCGCGCT
>DASPVR010000119.1:0-5519 GCA_035622255.1 Solirubrobacteraceae bacterium
GCATCCGCCGGCGACCCCGGGGAGAGCACGGGGCTCACAGCAGGACGCCTTCACCCAGGCTTTGGCGAGCCTGCCGGGCATGTCGCTGGCGATCATGTCCGCCGCGCAGGGCCAATACGCGCGCCCGCAGCTGCTGCTCGACATCACCCAGGGGGCGCGCGTCGCATCCTCCTCCTACGCCCGCCCGCTCGCGCAGCTATCGGTCCTCCCGCGCGGTGGGGGCGCGGTCGTGCCGGGCTTCGCCACCGCCCGCCGGCGCGCCGAAGACGCCCCCCAGCTGCTACGCCCCGGGCTGCTCGCCGCGAGCACCCCGGGCGGCTGCGGGTACGTGGGCGTCATCGACGCCCTCGGCGCGCTGGTCTGCGCCAATCAGCGCGGACAGATCGCGACGCTTTCGCTGGGCAGCGCGCAGACTCTGCGCGGGCGCATCGCCGCGATGCGTGCCCGCACGCGCATGGTCGTCGCGGAGCTTCCCGGCGGCGTCGAAGGCTATGCGGACCTGCGCGCTCTGAACGCCGGTCGCCGGCCGGGCGAGCTCATGCTCGTGGTCCAGCTGGCGAGCGCCCCGCACGGACACGAACTGCTCTGGGCGGCGGCAGCGGGGCTGCCGGGCGCCACCAGCGCGCTGAGCTCGCAGTCGACGAGGCAGCGGGGGCTGATCTCGGCGATCGACCTCGGCCCCACGATCCTGCGCCGGCTCGGCGTGGCGCGGCTCCCGGCCGACATGCGGGGGCAGCCCGTCCGCACCGACGGACCGCTGCATCTCGCGACGCTGCGCGCGCTGATGGCCCGCCTGCGCGTGATCGGCGCGCGGCGCACGGCCCTGGTGCTGTGGATGCTCGGCGCCTGGGCGTTGCTCGTGCTCGCGTGCACCGGGCGCCGATCACGAGCGTGGGCGCTCCGCGCCGGAGGCGTGGGCGTCCTGTGGGCCCCCGTGGTAGCGCTCGTCCCCGCGGCGCTGTCGCCGCCGGCGGCGATCGAATACGCGACGATCGCGCTCGCGTGCTTGGCGCTCGGGGCGCTCACAGACCGCCTGCTGCGGTGGCCGCGCGCGCCGCTTGCACCGGCGCTGGCCGCGATCGTCGCGCTCACAGTCGACGCGCTGGTGGGAACGCAGCTACTCATGCGCTCGCTGCTCGGGCCGGACCCGGCGCTCGGCGCCCGCTTCTACGGCATCGGCAACGAGCTCAAGTCGGGCCTCGCCGTGCTCGTGCTCGCCGGGGTCGCGTCGCTGCTCTATCCGGCCCCGCCCCCCTCGGACAAAAAAGGCGCGCCGCGCGTCGCCGCCACACCCGGCGCGCTGGCGCGCTGGCGGCGCCGGGCGGTCACGACGATCGCCGGTGCTGGGATCGCGCTTGGGATCATCGAGGGCTCGGCGCGAATCGGCGCCGGAGTCGGCAGCGTGATCCTCGTGGGCGCCGGCTTCGCCGTGGCGTGCGCGATGCTCCTGGAAGGCACGCCGTGGCGCCGGCGCGCGCTGCTCGTGCTCGCCTCGCCGCTCGTCGCGCTGCTTGCGCTGGCCGCGCTCGACCTCGCCACGGCGCATGGCGCCGGTCACTTCACGGGCAGCATCCTGCACGCGCGCTCACCAGCCGACCTGCGCGATGTGATCGTGCGCCGCTACCGGGCGGCATGGGGGGAGCTGGGCAACCACGCGATGCCCTACCTCACCGCCGTGTCGCTCGTGTGCGCCGGACTCGGGCTGCGCTACCGCAGGCGCCTGCTGGCGCCGGTGGACGGCGATCCGATCTGGGCGGCCACGCTCGCCGGCGGCCTGACGGCGGGCGCCGTGGGCGCGTTCGTCGAGGACTCCGGTCCGGTGCTGCTGGTCGTCGCGGTGCTGGCGCTCGGCTGCGTGCTCGCCTACCTTTGGGGCGCGCCCGCGCCCAGCGCGGACGCCAGCGAGCATTACGAGGGCGCCGCAGACACGGTTGCGCTTCCCACCGAGCGCGAGCTCGTGCTCGAGAACGTCCGGCACGACGGCCTCGGGCGAGCGGCCGATCACGCGCTGTAGTCTTCGTTGGAGAGGCCGTCAGCGCTTCTTACGGGCGTTGTAGACGACCTTGTCGAAGGCGGGAAGCGCCGGGTTGGCCGAGTAGCCCAGGCGCTTGAGGCCGAACAGTTCCTCGATGCTGCGCAGCAGCGAGAAGTGGTTGTAGTAGCCGAGTTCGTCCACGCTGCCCGCCTTGACGTACGGCGATAGCAGGAGCATCCCGACGCGCCCCCCGCCCCCGCTGGGTTCGACCTGCCCGCCGCTCAGCGAGCCCGAGCCCGTCGCCCCGCTCGCCCCCGCGGCCCCGCTCGTCCCGGTCGTGCCCGTGGCCGGGAGGTTTGGGTACTTGGGCGTTTCGCAGCACGCGCTCTGATCGGCGTGCGCGCCGGTCTGGGGGGCCTCGTCGAAGGTGATCGCGATCAAGCCGCCCTGCGCATAGCCGGCTGATTTCTGGATCTCGGGCACGAGCGTTTCCAGCAGCGAGTCCGCCGCCGCGAGGCCGGCAGGCGCGCCGGCGCGGCAGGGCTGTTCGCTGCCGTCGTGGCAGCGATCGGGGAAAATGAAGGCGACCGATGGCGTCGTCGCGGCGCTCTTGAGATCGCTCGTCAGCTGATCGGTGTCCACGTCGTCTTGTGCACAGCTGGGGCCGCCTGTCAGCGACTGGAAGTACACGAACGGGTTGCGCCAGGTCGCGTAGGCGTCTGGCGGCGTGGCTTCGTGGTCGGGGTCGACCGCGCCGAGCGCCGGATGCCGGCACGTCGCCGCTTCCCCCGGGCCACCGCTGCCGATGCCTTCCACGTAGGCCTTCCAAGTCTTGCCCGCCGTGCCCAGCTCGTTCGCGATCGTGAGCGTCTGCGCCGGATACACGCAACCGCTGCCGACGACCTGTTCGTCGCTCGCGACGGTGCTCTGGGCGATCGGGGCGTACGTGGGGCAGTTTTCGGCCGTGGCCGTCGTCGGGCCCTGCCCGCTGACCAGCGCGATCTCATTGGCGAGCGCCCCCTGGGCGACCGCGTAGTAGTTGGCCAGCACCTCGCCCTGGGAGGCGAGCGTCTTGGCGAGGTAGGTCGCCGACGAGCTGGCGGTGAACGCTTCTTCGTAGCCGTGTTCTGACAGGACGATCACGAACACATGCTTGATCGGGGGCAGGGCGCTCGCGGGTGGCGGGACGGGGCCTTCGCTGGGTGACGCCTGCTTCTTCGGCGCGCCGGACGGTCGCTTGTGGCTCGTCGGGCCGGCGGGCGTGGCGGGGGGCGCGGCACTCGCGGGTTCGCCGCCCGCTTCGGGGGTGCTTTCCGCAGCGGGAGCCGCCGGCGGCGCTTCGGGGGGGGGCGGCTGTGCCGCGCTGGTCGACGCCGGCGTGTCGGCTAGCAGGACACCCGGGCGCGACGCTGACGGACGCACCGCCCAGCCGACGAGGACGCCGAACCCGAGCAGCGCCATCACGGCGACGGCCGCCGCCTGTGGCCTTGGCATCGGCCACCGTGACGGCCACAGCGGTGCTCGGCTCGCTGCGACGCCGGCCTCCGTCGCTGCCGCTCTCGCCGCCGCCGCCCCTGCGTCGTGACCATCGGCAGACGCGAGCGGCTGCTCATGCGGGGCCTGGCCCGCCAGGATCGCGGCGAGATGTGCGCTCACCGCACGCGGGAGCGGTCCCCTGCGCGCCCCGCAGCACACGCAGTAGCGCTGGTCGTGGCCGAGCACGGTGCGACATTGCGAGCACTTGGCGAAGCGACTGTCGTGCACGCGGGAGGCCATGGCGCTGCTCAGTGTTACAGTCGAGCAGCGGCACCTCAGCTGCCCCAGCGTGTCGATCACAAGGTGTTCACAAGTTGCTGGATCGCCCCGCCGATACTGCCGCGCTGATAGACGACAGATCGGTGCGCCGGGGTAAGCTTGAGCGACGCCTTTAAGGGGCCTGCCCATGGATTCGGTAGACGTGACCACATTTCCCGCGACCGAGGGGGCGCCCGTGAGACGATTGACCGGCAGCCCCGACCCCGACGGCTCCGAGGCGCCCGTGACCCCGGCGCAGGTGGTGTCCACGGGCGACGAGCACTGCGCGCAGTGCGGCGCCCCGATGGCCTCTGACCAGCGCTATTGCGTCGAGTGCGGGGAACGGCGCGGCGAGCGGCGCTTCCCCACCGCGCTACAGCCGACGGCCACCGCGCCGGCTTCGACGCCAGCGCCCGCCGAGGGCCGGCGCTCGCGCATGTCCTCGAGCACCACGCTGATCGCGGGTGTGGGCACGCTGCTGCTGGCGATGGGCGTGGGCGTGCTGATCGGACGCTCGGGCAACAGCTCGTCCGGTGGCGGCTCGGCTGTCAAGGTCGTCACGGTCGGGTCTGCCGGGGGAGCCGCCACCTCCGCGACGACTGGCGCGAGTGGGACGGCCGAAGGCGCGGCCGCGGGCGCCGCGAAGGGGAGCGCGGCGAAAGCGGCCTCGAGCAAAGCGGCCATCAAAGCGCCGAAGAAGTCGCAGCTTCCCCCCCCGACGGTCAAAGTGGGCAGCAAGGGGAGCGGCAAGGGCTACAAGAACGGACACTTCACAGCTGAATTCTTCGGCTCCGAAGAATGACCCCGCCGGCCCACCCGTGCCCGTGCCTGCGCCCGCGCCCGGACATGCTGGCGCACCGGCCCGGGCCGCGAGCGAGGGCGAGTGGGTCGTCGACCTCGAGCGTCGCCGCGATCAGCTGACCGCCCGCGTGGCCGAACTGCAGTGGGACCTCGGCGGCCTCGTGTATGAGATGGCGATCCGCGACAGGGTTCGCGTCGACGTCCTGATCAAAAAGGCGGCAGCGCTTCAGGACGTGGATGCCGAGCTCGGAGAGGTGGAGCGCATCTTGCGCATGGAGAAGACCGGCGTGGCCGGCACGTGCAAAGCCTGTGATGCCCCCCACAGCGGCGGGGCGGTCTACTGCTGGCAGTGCGGCAGCCCCCTGCTTGAGCACGTCTCCAGTGAGACGATCGGCCGCCTTTAGGACGCCGTCGAGGCGCGGGCGTCAGCCGAAGCGCCCCGTGACGTAGTCGCGCGTGCGCGGGTCTGCCGGGCGCGTGAAGATCCGCTCGGTGTCGTCGTACTCGATCAGCGTGCCGGCACGCTGATCGCCGCTCGGCTTGAGGCTGAAGAAGGCGGTGAGGTCGGCCACGCGCGCGGCCTGCTGCATGTTGTGCGTGACGATCACGATCGTGTAGCGGTGCTTGAGCGAGTGCATCAGATCCTCGATCGAGGCGGTCGCGATCGGGTCGAGCGCCGATGCCGGCTCGTCGAGCAGCAGCACGTCGGGTTCGATCGCGATCGCACGCGCGATGCAAAGGCGCTGCTGCTGACCACCCGACAGGGAGAGCGCGCTGTCGCGCAGGCGATCCTTGACCTCGTCCCAGAGGACGGCGTCGCGCAGCGCCCGCTCGACGCGTTCGTCGAGACCGGCCTTGGCCCCAAGGTTGCGCGGGGCCCACGCGATGTTGTCATAGATCGTCTTGGGGAAGGGGTTGGGCTTCTGAAAGACCATCCCGATGCGCCGGC
>DASPVR010000120.1:0-8697 GCA_035622255.1 Solirubrobacteraceae bacterium
CGCCGCGCGCGGCTCTGGTCGGGCGTCATGAAGGGCGACTTGTCCACTGCTGCGCTCCACCTCCTTGCGGGCTCGCGGCTCGCTGCCCGGGTGGTCCGGCGCCGGCGGCCGGCGTCACCGGGGAGGATTGCGCAATGCGCCGACGATGCCAACGAGCATGAGCACGATCACGAACACTGCCACGAGGCCGCCGAGCGTGAGCCCCTCTTCGGCGATCGTGGAGATCGTGAGCCCGGCGAAGCCGAACACGAACAGCACGGCGATCGCGAAGATCGTCGTGCGCATCAGCTTCGCGCCCCGCCGCGCGCGCGCAACCGCCGCTCGGGACCTCGCTCCGGGCGGGCGCGCATCGCGTCAGTAGAGCGGAGCGCGCGGCGGCAGCGGCTGCCGCGCGGCCGGGCGCATGCGCTCAGCTGCTCGCGGCCAACGGGCCGACGCCGGCGCGCGCCTGGGGGACGTGCTGGTCGGCGTGGTAGGAGGAGCGCACGAGCGGGCCGGCCGCGACGTGATCGAAGCCGAGCTCATAGGCCGCGCGCTGCAGCGCCGCGAACTCGTCGGGGTGCCAGTACCGCACGACCGGCAGGTGGCGCTCGGAGGGCCGCAGGTATTGGCCGACGGTGAGCACCTGCACGCCGTGGGCGCGCAGCGCGGCGAACGCCGCGATCATCTCATCGTGGCTCTCACCGAGGCCGACCATGAGCCCCGACTTGGTGACGACCTCGTCCTCGCCGAGCTCGCGCGCGAGCGCGAGCACGCGCAGCGAGCGCTGAAACTGCGAGCCGCGGCGGGCGAGCGGATACAGGCGCGGCACGACCTCGACGTTGTGGTTGAACACGTCGGGGCGCTCGGTGATCACCTTCGCGAGCGGCATCTCCTGGCCCTGGAAGTCGGGCGTGAGCACCTCGACGCGGCAGCCGGGCGCCTGGCGGCGGATCTGGCGGATCACGCCGACGAACGCTGACGCCCCCTTGTCGGGCAGGTCGTCGCGGTCGACCGACGTGATCACGGCGTGGCGCAGCCCCATGCGCGCGACCGAGCGGGCCACGCGCGCGGGCTCGAGCGGATCGTTCCAGGTGGGCGTGCCGGTCTTGACGTTGCAGAAGCCGCAGCGCCGCGTGCACGTGTCGCCGAGGATCATGAACGTGGCCGTGCCGCGCTCCCAGCACTCGCCCACGTTCGGGCAGGCCGCCTCCTGACAGACGGTGTGGAGGTCTTCGGTGTCGATCAGCGCGCTGAGCGCGCGGTAGCGATCACCGCCGGGCGCGCGCACTCTAAACCACGGTGGCTTGCGCTCGCGCAGGGGTCGCACGTCTGGGCCGAGCACGCGCAGCACGTCGGCGCCACCGGGCTTGGAGCGCGCGCGCGTGGCGCTCACGCGGGCACCGCCTCGCCCGCCGGGTGAGCGGACGTCTCCTCTATAGGCTCCGCCCCTGCCGGGGCTGCGCCGGTGTGGTTCGCAGTGGCTCCCGCGAGCTGCTCTCCAGACACCCGGCGCGGGGGCCGGCCATGGGCGCCGCAGAAGCTGTCGCTCATGCGCGCGCGGAAGCGCTCGAACAGGGGGGTGGGCCCGAGCGCGCCCGCCGGCCGGGCCGGGACTCCGAGCTCCAGCGCGAGCGAGGTCATGCGCACGCCAGTCAGCCCGCACGCGACGATCCACGAGAAGGGCTCCAGCTCGCCATCGACGTTTACCGCGAAGCCGTGCGTGGCCACGCCATGTGCCACGTGCAGGCCGATCGAGGCGATCTTGCGCTCCTCCACCCACACGCCCGTGTAGTCGATGCCCTC
This sequence comes from Solirubrobacteraceae bacterium, assembly GCA_035622255.1. Taxonomy (GTDB): domain Bacteria; phylum Actinomycetota; class Thermoleophilia; order Solirubrobacterales; family Solirubrobacteraceae; genus Palsa-744. The sequence continues at coordinate 1,786 of DASPVR010000120.1, forward strand.
GGCGTGGCGTGAGCGCGCCGCGACGCCCTCGCGCGCGAGCGCGTCCACGATTGCGCGTTCGATCGTGCGCAGGAACGCGCCGACGTCGCAGACGCTCATGATCGGATAGCCGACGAGCTGGCCGGGCCCGTGGTAGGTGGCTCGCCCGCCGCGGTCGGTGTCGACAACGTCCACGCCGCGCTCGCGGTAGAAGCGCTCGTCGAAGGGCAGGTCGCCCGCCCCCGAGCGCCGGCCGCGCGTGAACACGGGCGGGTGCTCGAGCAGCAGCAGCGTGTCGGGCAGCTCGCCGGCCTGGCGCAGGGCCCTCACCTGCTCCTGGATTGCGAGCGCGTCGCCGTACGGGACCGTCCCCAGGTCGCACACCAGGAGCTCATCGGGGGATGGGCCGGCGGAGGTCATCTGCCAAACCAGCCTAGCGCCGCCCGGGCTCAAAGCGTGAGCGCGGCCGGCTCGCCGAGCAGCTCGCAGATGCGCGCGAAGAACAGCGCCGCGTCGGCGCCGTAGAGGACGCGGTGGTCGCACACGAGCGTCGCGCTGAGCGCGTGACGCACGGCGACCTCGCCGTCGCGCACGAGCGCGCGCGGCTCGACGGCTCCCACGGCGAGGATCGCCACCTGCGGCGGGTTGATGACCGCGCTGAAGCTGCGCACGCCGAGCATGCCGAGGTTCGAGACGGTGAACGTGCCGCCGCCGAGCTCCGGCGGCGTGATCGTGCCGTCGCGCACGCGCGCCGCCAGCGCGCGCGTCTCGCGTGCGATCTCGCCGAGCGACTTGGCGTCGGCGTCGAACACGGTCGGCACCACGAGGCTGCCACCCTCGGTCGCCCGCGCCGTCGCGCCCTCGCCGGCTGTCGCGTCGCTGCTCGCACCGGCGCCGGACGCGGCCATGCCCGCGCCGGCTGTCGCGTCGCTGCTCGCGCCGGCGCCGGACGGGGCCAGGCCCTCCCCCGGCGCGACCGCCACCGCCACGCCCACGTTCACGCGCGCGTGCAGCGCCAGGCGCCCGTCGCGGTAGCTGCTGTTCGCGCGCGGGTGCTCGCGCAGGGCCAGCGCGCACGCCTTCACGATCATGTCGTTGTACGTCGGCGCCTGTAGCCCCGACAGCCGCTTGAGCTCGGCGCGCAGCGCTGCGCAGGCCTCCATGTCGACCTCGCGGTCCAGCGCGAAGTCGGGGATCGTGGCCTTCGACTCGGCCATCCGCCGCGCGATCGTCTGCTGCGAGCGCGACAGCTCCACGCTGGTCGTCTCGCCCTTCGCGCTCGCCACGCCCGCGAGCTCGCTGCCCGGCGTCGCGCCCCCTGGGCCGGCCGGGCCGGCGCCGACCCCGGTGCGGGCGCCGGCGTCCGCCGCTCGGTCTCCCCCGCCGGCTGGCGCGCCCACGGCCGCAGCCTCGACGTCCGCGCGCACGATCCGCCCGCCAGGGCCGCTGCCCGACAGCGCCGCGAGGTCGACGTGGCTCTCGCGCGCCAACCGCCGCGCGAGCGGAGAGGCCTTGACGCGCTCGCCCGCGTGACGCCCGCGGGTCGCACCGTCCGCGGCGCCGACGATCGCGCCGGCGCCGGCGGACGCGTGCACGGGCCGCCCGGCCGCCTCGCGCGCGCGCACTTCCGCCGGCCGGGAGGCCGGCCTGTCCTCCTCGTCGTCTGCCTGTGCGCGGGCTTCGCCGCCCGGCTCGGCGTCGCCGACGCGCGCGATCAGCTCACCGACCGCGAGCGTGTCGCCCTCGCCGGCGACGGTCTGCAGCACGCCGCTCTGGTCCGACTCGTAGCTCATGGTGGCCTTGTCGGTCTCGATCTCGACGAGCTCCTCGCCGCGGCCGACGTGATCGCCGTCGCGCTTGAGCCAGCGCAGGATCGTGCCCTCCTCCATCGTGTCCGACAGGCGGGGCATGACGATCTCGGCCATCAGCGCGCTCCGGCGCCCTGGCCGGTGGTCGCGAGCGCGGCGTGCACGACCTGGGCCGCGTGCGGGTAGGCGAGGTCCTCGAGCGGCTTGGCGTAGGGCATCGGCACGTCGGCCCCGCTCACGCGCTCGACAGGGGCATCGAGGTGATCGAATGCCTGCTCGCCGATGAGCGCCGCGAGGTTCGCGCCGACGCCCCCGTGCGGCCAGCCCTCCTCGACGATCACGCAGCGGTTGGTCCTTCGCACCGAGGCGAGGATCGTGTCGAGGTCGAGCGGGCGCAGCGTGCGCGGGTCGATCACCTCGGCCTCGACGCCGTGCTCGTGGGCGAGCGTGCGCGCCGCGCGCTCGGCGGTCTGGGCCATGCGCGACACGCCCACGATCGTCACGTCGCTGCCCTCGCGCGCCACCCGTGCGTGGCCGAAGCGCACGAGCGCCTCGGGGTCGTCGGCGACCTCGCCGCGCACCCCATAGAGCGACTCGTGCTCGATGAAGATCACCGGGTTGTCGTCGCGGATCGCGCTCTTGAGCAGGCCCTTGGCGTCGGCGGGCGTCGAGGGCACCGCCACGAGCAGCCCCGGCACGTGCATGAACATCGCCTCCAGGCAGTGCGAGTGCGTCGGCCCGAGCTGGTGGCCTGCCCCCTGGGGCATGCGCACCACCAGTGGCACGGTGGCCTGGCCGCCGAACATGTAGTGGATCGCCGCCGCGTGGTTGACGATCTGGTCGAAGGCGAGCAGCGAGAAGTTGATCGTCATCAGCTCAACGACCGGGCGCAGCCCGGTCATCGCGGCACCCACGCCCATCCCCACGATCGTGTTCTCCGATATCGGCGTGTCGCGCACGCGCCGCTCGCCGAAGCGCTCGAGCAGGCCGGCGGTCACCTTGAACGCGCCGCCGAACACGCCGATGTCCTCGCCCATGAGCAACACGCGCTCGTCGCGCTCGAGCTCCTCCGCCAGCGCCGCGCCCAGCGCCTCGCGATAGCGCATCTCGGCCATCAGCCCGACCCCCGCGCGCGGCGCGAGCCGGCCGCCGCGCCGCCGCCCGCGAGCTCGCCGCCGTCGCCCGCCGCCGGTCTGCCGCCATCCTCGCCCGCGGCGAGCGCGTCGGTGAGCTGGCGCGGGACCTCGCCCTGCGCGGCCTCCTCGCCGGCGCCCGGCTCGTGCGGGGTGCTGGCGTCGCCGTGGGTCGTGTCGAGCGAATAGGACCCGTGGACCTGCTTGCCGAGCACGTACACGTCGTCGTACAGCGACTCGGCGCCCGGCGCCGGCGAACGTTCGGCGAACGCGACGGCCTCGTCGACGCGAGCGACCGCGCGCGCGTCGATCTGCTCGCGCTCGCGCTCGTCGATCACGCCCTCGGCCACGAGCAGCTCGCCGAAGGCCGGGATCGGGTCGCGCTCGCGCCAGCGCGCGACCTCCTCGCGGGTGCGGTACTCCTCGGGGTCGGCCATCGAGTGACCGCGGAAGCGATAGGTGACGGCCTCGACGAGCAGCGGCCTGCGCTCGGCGCGCACGCGGCTCACCGCCTCGCACAGCACGGCGTGCGTGTCCACCACGTTCATGCCGTCGCAGCGCATGCCCGCCACGCCGAGGCTCTCTCCCTTGCGCCCGAGGTCGGTCACGGCCGAGTGGCGGCTGAGCGCCGTGCCCATGCCGAACTGGTTGTTGGTCACCATGAACACGACCGGCAGGCGCCAGAGCGCGGCGAGGTTGAGCGTTTCCCCGAACGTGCCCTGGTTACAGGCGCCGTCGCCGAACACGCACAGCGTCACCTCGTCGGTCTGCTTGTAGTCGCTCGCGAGCGCGATCCCGGCGGCGATCGGCAGGTTGCCGCCGACGATGCCGTAACCGCCCATGAAGCGCCGCGCGCCGTCGAACATGTGCATCGACCCGCCGTGCCCGTGCGAGCACCCGCCGACGCGGCCGAACAGCTCGGCCATCACGTTCTCGGGCGGCGTTCCCCGCACGAGCGCGTGGCCGTGCGAGCGGTACGTGGAGATCAGGTAGTCGCTGTCGCGCAGGGCCCGCGCGCTGCCGACGATGCTCGCCTCCTCGCCGATCGACAGGTGCAAGAAGCCGCCCACCTTCGCGCGCGCGTACATCTCGCCCGCCCGCTCCTCGAAGCGGCGGATGAGCGTCATCATCGAAAGCCACTCGCGCGCTTGCTCGGGCTCGGGCGGGCCTTTCTCCATCAGCTATCCACGGTACTCCAGCGCGCGAGGAACTCCTCGGCGTCGAGCAGCGCGAGGTCATCGCGCAGGGCGCGCGCCAGGCGCGAGGCCGCCTGCGGCGGACGGTCCCAGAACAGCACCACCTCACCGTCGTCGATGTCGACGATCTCGATGTGGTCCACGCGCCGCGCGTCGGCCAGCAGCGCCGGCGCGCGCCCGGCGCGCGTCACGATCAGCTCGAACGCCCGGTTGGCCTTCATCGCGCCGCGCCTGTGAGTCGCAGCGCCGGCACCTCGCTCACGCCGGCGCGCGCGGCCTGCGCGGTGGCGCGCTGCAGCTGCTCGGCGATCGCCGGCCGGCGCGTGCTCTGGCGCACCGCGTTGGGGTGCATCTCACACGCCGCCGCGGCGATCAGCACGGAGTCGAGCTGCTCGAGGTCGCGCCCGCCGGCGAACGCCTGGCGAAAGGCCGCCTGGGCGAACGGGACCGCGCGCCCGATCGAGCTCGCGTACGTGGCCGCGCGCATCGCGAGCGTGCTGTCGAACGGGAAGCGCGGCGGCCAGCGCAGCGGCTGCAGCCCGAGCGCCCGGGCACGGCGGGCGACGTCCTCGCGAAACGCCTCCTCCTCGGCCCGGCAGCGAAAGCCGTCGTCCGCGCGCACACCGGGCAGATCGCCGGCGAGCACCGGCTGCCAGCGCAGCGGGCCGCGGACGAGCTGAACGACCTGCTCGGAGGCCAGATAGGCCAGCGGGCTGGCCAGGTCGAAGTAGAAGACGGCCTCCGCGCGCACGCGCTCAGATGATCGATCCCACGGCTGCGTGCCCTGCTCCGGAGGCGCGTGGAGTGAAATCGATCATCTAGCCGTGGATGAGCCAGCCGTCGGCTGCGCGCCCGGCCTCCATCACCGCCTCCGAGAGCGTCGGGTGGCCGTGGATGATGCGCGCCAGCTCGGGGTAGCCGCCCTCGAGCGCGCGCACGTTGACGAGCTCCTGGATGAGATCGGTCGCACGCGACCCCACGATGTGCCCGCCGAGCAGCTCGCCGTAGCGCGCGTCGCCGACCACCTTGATCAGGCCTGTGCGATCGCCGTACACGATCCCCCCGCCGACCGCGCCGTAGGGGACCTTGCCGACGACCACGTCGTAACCCTGCTCGCGCGCCTGCTCCTCGGTGAGGCCGAACGAGCCCACGTTGGGCGTGCAGAACGTCGCGCGCGGGATGTCCTCGTAGGCGATCGGGTGCGTGGGCAGCCCGGCCGAGTCCTCGGCGGCGATGATGCCCTCGTCCGAAGCCTTGTGCGCGAGTGCCGGGCCGTGCACGAGGTCGCCGATCGCGTACACGCCGGCGCGCGACGTGCGCTGCGCGCCGTCGACCCCCACGAGGCCGCTCGCGTCGAGCTCGACACCCGCGGCGTCGATCCCGAGCGCGTGCACGTCCGCGCCGCGACCGGCGCAGATCACCAGGTAGTCGACCTCGGCTGTCTGCTCGCCGTAGGCGAAGCTCACGCTGCGCTTGCCCACTTCAACCGAGCCGATCGGCGTGCCCGTGTGCACGTCGATGCCCTGGCGCTTCAGGCCGCGCTCGACCAGGCGCGAGATGTCGGCGTCCTCGGCCGGGAGCAGCCGCTCGACGGCCTCGAGCAGCAGCACCTCGCTGCCCAGGCGGGCGAAGGCCGAGGCGATCTCGGTGCCCGACGCGCCCGCGCCCACGACCGCCAGTCGCCCGGGCAGCTCGGCCAGCGCCCACGCCTCCTCGGTGCCGAGCACGCGTCCGCCCAGCTCCACGCCTCCGATCGCGCGCGGGATCGAGCCGCAGGCGAGGATGACCGTGGCAGCGGACAGCGACTGGTCGCCGACGCGGACCGCCACCGAGCCCTGGCCGTCGTCTGAGCGCGGCGCCAGCGATGCCTCACCCTCGATCACGTCGATCGAGTTCTTCTTCATCAGCCCCGCCACCCCCGAGGTGAGCGTGCCGACGACCTTCTCGCGCCGCGCCTGCACGCCGGCGTAGTCGACCTCCACGCCGCTCACCTCCAGGCCGTAGTCGCCCGCCTCGCGGATCTCCGACAGCAGGTCGGCCGAGCGCAGCACCGCCTTGGCGGGAATGCACGCGTAGTTGAGGCAGCGCCCGCCGAGCCTGTCCTTCTCCACGACCGCCGTGCTTTTTCCCAGCTGCGCCGAGCGGATCGCGGCCACGTAGCCGCCCGGCCCGGAGCCGATCACGAGGCAGTCGTAGCTGGCCTGGGCCATCGGGTTGCGAGCCTATCGAAAGCGCGCTCGCTCGCTGCCGGCCTGGATGCGCCCCATCACGCGCACGAGCTTCCAGAACAGCCAGCCCGCCAGGCCGATGCTCGCGAGGCAGAGGGCTGCGGCGAAGACGGTCGAGGCGACCACGAGCGCGAGCGAGGTGACGAGGATCTGGAAGGCCAGCAGCGCCTCGAAGGAGAGCACCGCCCAGTAGCGGCGCTGGTACATCCCCACCGCGAGCAGCGCGAGCACGGCGCCGAGGAACAGTCCGCCGGGCAGCGAGCCGCCGTGCCGGCGCAGGCCATGCACGGTGAGGGCTCCGACGACGACCGCGACGGCGAGCAGCGCGGCCACGGCCACGGCGACGAGCAGCGCCGCCGGGCGCTCGCCCTCGGCCAGCGGCTCCAGCGCGGCGCGCGCCTGCTCGTCGCGCTGCTGTCCGCGCGTGGACCGGGCCACGTCAGCAGGCCTCGGCTGCGGTGTGCGCGTCGATGCGCTCGCGCAGCACGCGCGCCGCGGCGTGGGGGTCGTCGGCGTCGGAGATGGCGCGCAGCACGCACACCGCACGCGCGCCGGCGTCGAGTACCTC
>DASPVR010000121.1:0-2363 GCA_035622255.1 Solirubrobacteraceae bacterium
CGAACATCAGCGTGGTGAGCGCGGTTCCCCAGCCGTTGCCGACGCCACCCACGACCGCGTCGGCGCCGAGCGCGACGTCGTCGAGGAACACCTCGTTGAACTCCGCCTCGCCGGAGATCTGGCGCAGCCCGCGCACGGTCACGCCCTCGGCGTCAATCGGCACGATGAACATCGTCAGGCCGTTGTGCTTCGGCACATCCGGGTCGGTGCGGGCGAGCAGCAGCCCGAAGGAGGCGAACTGCGCGTTGGTCGTCCACACCTTCTGTCCGCTCATGCGCCAGCTGCCGTCGTCCTGCTGGCGCGCGCGCGTCTGCACGGCCGCGAGGTCCGAGCCGGCGGCCGGCTCGGAGAACAGCTGACACCACACCTCGTCGCCGTGGAGCATCGGGCCGAGGTAGCGCTCCTTCTGCTCCTCTGAGCCGTGGGCGATGATCGTCGGGCCGAGCATGCCGACGCCGATCACGTCGAGGATGCCCGGGACCCGCGCGCGCGCGATCTCCTGGTTGCAGATGACCTGCTCGATCGGGCCGAGCCCCTGGCCGCCGTACTGCTTGGGCCAGGTGACGCCGGCGAGGCCGCCCTCGGCGAGCTTGCCCTGCCAGGCGCGGCGCGCCTCGATGTACTGCTCCTCGCTGCGGGTGTCGGTCGCTGCGCTCTGCAACGGAGGCGCTTGCGCCTTGTGCTCGTCGAGCCAGGCGCGCACCCGCGTGCGGTATGCCGCTTGGTCGGGTGTGTCCTCGAGATCCACGGCTGCTCCTCAGTGTCTGCCGTCTTCAGGCTGTTGACCGCGGCCGGCGCGCGTCTCGCGTGCCCACCAGCGTTGACTGACTAGTCAATCAGTGTAGAGCAGGCTACACCTTCTCCCGCCGCTTGTCGAGCCGATCGCTAGGCGCTCGGCGGCATCACGGGCGCCGCCACGGGCGGCTGGTGGTAGACCTGCGTGAAGGCGCTGTCGAGCAGGTACGCGGCCTGGTTACCCGGCGCGGGCGAGTGCAGGAGCACGACACCCAGGCGCACGCCGTGGCGCTCGGCGGTCGCCACGAGGCAGCGCCCGGCGGCTTCGGTCTGGCCGGTCTTCAGGCCGGTCGTGCCAGGGTAGTGGTAGATGAGCAGCGGGTTGTTGTTGTACAGGTAGAGCCGTCCGCCCTCGATCGGGAAGGGCAGCTCGGCGGTGTAGGTGCGGGTGATGGTCGCGATGCGCGGCTGCTCTAGGTCGACGTGGGCGAGCACGGCGAGGTCGGCGGCGCACGAGTAGTTGCCCTGGTCGTAGTAGCCCGAGGGCGAGGAGTAGCGCGTGCAGCCCAGGCCGAGCCTGGCCGCCTCGATGTTCATCCGGCGCACGAACGCGTTGACGCTGCCGGCCACGTGCTGGGCGAGCGCCACGGCGGCGTCGTTGCCAGACGGCAGGAGCAGGCCGTAGAGCATGCTCTCGAGCTTGACGTGGCGGCCGAGCGGGAGCACGCCCACCTTGGAGCCGGCCGTGTCGACGGCTTCGCGCGTGACGAGCACGGGCGTGTCGGGCGGCGCCGATTTGACGACGAGCAGCGCGGTCATCATCTTCGTGAGGCTCGCGATGCGCAGGCGCGTGTAGGCGTTGCGCGACCACAGCACCTGGCCGGTGTCGAGGTTGAAGAGGATTCCCGCGCGTGGCGGTTCGCTGAACGTGGCCTGGATCGGCTGCTCGGCGGGCGCCGCGATCCCGGTGAGCGCGAGCGCCGGCGCCGCCAGCGGCAGGCGGTCCTGGGACAGGCGCCCCGTCGGCGCGCTCGCGCCCGAGCGGCGCGCCCGAGCGGCGGCGCCCGTGGCCGCGTGGGCTCGGCCGTTGTGTGACCTGGCGGGAGCCATGGTGACGATGAGCGCCGCGATCGCGATCGCCAGCGCGAGCACGGATGCGATCGCGATCCGCCGGCGGCGCCTACGCGCACGCGCACGCGCCCGCCGCGCGCGGCTCTGGTCGGGCGTCATGAACGGCGACTTGTCCACTGCTGCGCTGCACCTCCTTGCGGGCCCGCGGCTCGCTGTCCCGGTGGCCCGGCGCCTGCCGGCCTCACTCGGGAGGATTGCGCAACGCGCCGACGATGCCAACGACCATGAGCACGATCACGAACACTGCCACGAGGCCGCCGAGCGTGAGCCCCTCTTCGGCGATGGTCGAGATCGTCAGCCCCGCGAAGCCGAAGAGGAACAGGACCGCGATCACGAGGATCACGAGCCGCGTCATGCGTGCGTCTCGCCGCGCCCTGCCCGGCAGCCGGGCGACAGCGAGAACGATCCGGAGCCGCGCGAGCAGAGTGTTCGTTTCGGCGAAGGCAACATGGAACGGGCATGACGCCCGGCACGCCACTGTAATCGGCGCCGGACGG
>DASPVR010000122.1:0-3272 GCA_035622255.1 Solirubrobacteraceae bacterium
AGGATGCCTACAGGCGCGACGGAACGTGGCGCAGCCGCGCGCATCTCGCGAGTGAACGAGCTCCACTACCTGGAACGGGGCAGCGGTCGGCCGCCGACCGACTAGCCCTCCTGGACCCAGTCGAAGGTACGCTGCACGGCCTTCTTCCACTGCGTGTACTGACGCTCGCGCTCGGCCTCTTCCATCTCGGGCTCCCAGCGCCTGTCCTCAGACCAGCGCTCACGCAGCTCATCCTGGCCGGCCCAGAAGTCCGTGCCCAGGCCGGCCGCGAAGGCGGCGCCGAGCGCGGTCGTCTCGGTGACCGCCGGACGGATCACGGGCACACCCAGAACGTCGGCCTGGAACTGCATGAGCAGCTCGTCCGAGGTCATGCCGCCGTCGACCTTCAGCTCGGTGAGCGGCACTCCGGCGACGTCGTTGGCCGCATCGACCACCTCGCGGCTCTGCCACGCGGTCGCCTCCAAGCACGCGCGCGCGAGGTGGCCCGAGTTGGCGTAGGCGGTTAGGCCGACGATCACCCCCCGCGCGTCTTCACGCCAGTAGGGCGCGAACAGCCCCGAGAACGCGGGCACGAAGTAGACGCCGCCGTTGTCCTCGACGGTCCGCGCGAGCCGCTCGACCTCGGGCGCCTCCTTGATCAGCCCGAGCCGATCGCGCAGCCATTGCACGGCGGCGCCGGTGACCGCGATCGAACCCTCGAGCACGTAGCTCGGCTCGCCGTCGCCGAGCTTTGCGCCGACGGTGGTGAGCAGCTTGTCCGTGTGCACGATCTCATCGCCCGTGTGGACGAGCAGGAACGAGCCCGTCCCGTACGTGTTCTTCGCGTCCCCGCGCTGGAAGCAGGTCTGGCCGAAGAGCGCCGCCTGCTGGTCGCCGAGGATCCCGGCGACCGGGCGGCCTCCGAGCGCGGTGCCGCGCGCCTCGCCGTAGATCTCGCTCGATGAGCGGATCTCGGGCAGCATCGAGCGCGGGATTCCCATCAGCTCCAGGCTCGGCTCGTGCCAGTCGAGCGACTCCAGGCTCATGAGCATCGTGCGGCTGGCGTTGGTGACGTCGGTCGCGTGCACCCCGCCGTCCTTGCCCCCGGTGAGGTTCCACAGCACCCACGTGTCCATGTTGCCGAACGCCAGCTCGCCGTTCTCGGCGCGCTCGCGCGCGTGCTCGACGTTGTCGAGAATCCACTTCACCTTCGGACCGGAGAAGTAGGTCGACAGCGGCAGGCCGACGTCGCGGCGCAGCCGATCGACGCCCTCCTCGCCGGCGAGCTCGCGGACCACGTCTTCGGTGCGCGTGTCCTGCCAGACGATCGCGTTGTGGACCGGCTCGCCCGTCTCGCGGTCCCAGACGACCGTCGTCTCGCGCTGGTTTGTGATACCGATGGCGGCCACGTCCCCGGCCGCGATGTCCGACTTCGCCATCGCCCCGCCGATCACCTCGCGCACGCGCCGCCAGATCTCGCTCGCGTCGTGCTCGACCCAGCCGGCCCTCGGCGTGATCTGCTCGTGCTCGCGCCGATCGATGCTCACAGCCCTTCCGTCCCTGTCGAACACGATGACGCGGCTCGAGGTCGTGCCCTGGTCGATCGCGGCCACGTAGTCGGCCATCGTCAGCCCCGATGATTAGCGGCGCGACGTTGGCCTCGGCCGGCTCGTTGTACTCGTCGATTACGGCGAAGATGCACGCGATCAGCAGGCCCGTCTCGATCACCTGGTCCACGAGCGGCCCGAGCCAGCTCGTGGGGTACTTGGCCGGAAACGTAGCGGAGATCGAGCACGTCGACGCCGACGCTCCCTCGCCTCGCGTGATCTTCTCGGCGTGTTCGAAGCTCGCGAGCGCGTAGGAGCGCACGTGCTCTATGCCCGGGATTGCTCGACGATGCTCGTCGGGCCCGACAGCCACGACTGGGATGCGGTGCTCGTCGTCGGCTATCCGAGCCGCACGGCGTTTCGCGAGATGGCCGAGGACCCCGGCTACCAGGCGATCCTGCCCCTTCGCAGCGAGGGGCTCGAGGCCGCCGTGCTCGAGGCCACCCGCCTGGGGGCGCCAGTAAGGATCTCGCCAGGTCCCGCGAGGGCTTGATCTCGCCGGGTCCCGCGAGGCTTTCGTCGCCGTCAAGGGGAGCGGGGCGCCCCGGGCGTCAGCCAATGCGTGACGGTCGGCGGGCGGCTGGGATCGGTCATCACCCGCACCTCGTCGATGCGTTGTTGATCGCGGCGGGTCACCCGCTCGTGCTGTCGAACGTGTTCCTCCCACGAGCCGACCACGAACTGCTCGAGGACGCGCTGCGGGTCGGACGCATCCCGCCACACGTTCCACATCACCGCACCGGTCCGCCGGCGCGCTCGGCGCAGGCCGTGGAGCGCGTCGACGACATCTCGCCCACGCCCCGGCAGTGCGCGGTATTCGATCGTCACGAGCACGGGTCCCTGTGGCGGGTCGTCGGCGACGAGCCGCGGGTCGGGCCAATCACCCGCCGGCAGCAGTTCGTCCGCTGAGATGGCCCTGAACGGCAGGCGCAGGCCCACGGCGGACACGAGCGCCAGCCCGGCCGCGGAGGTGACGAGCGCGGTCGTCAGGCCAGCCCTCTGCGCGAGGGCGCCCAGCGCGGCGCTTCCGAGCGCGGCTCCACCCTGGAAGATCACGAGGTAGTAGGACATCCCGCGCGCCTTCGCCCAGCCGGGAAGGGCCGACTGGTAGACGGAGTTCAGGGTGGAGAGCACGAGGATCCAGGCGATGCCGCCGATCAGAACGACGAGGGCGGCGAGGCCGGTCACGCGCACGTACGCGAGCGCGAGTGCGACCGCCGCGAAGGTCAGCGTGCCGCAGGTCATCAGCACGTTTGCCGAGGTGCGGCGACGAAGGCGCGGCAGCGCGGCGGCACCAGCCACGGCGCCGATCCCGACGCCGCCGAGCAGCAGACCGTAGCCACCCGATCCGAGATGCAGGCGGGATCGCGCGACGAGCGGAAGCAGGGCCCAGAGCGAGCTGGAGAACAGCGTGAACGACCCAGCGCGCAGCAGGATCCTACGCAGAACCGGGCTCTCGGCCACGTAGCGTGCTCCGGCGCGGACCGCCCCACGGACCTGCTCGCGTCCTGCAGCGCTCTCGCGCCGGTCGCGCCCTCGCCAGCGCGCGACCGCTCCGATGACCGGGACGAAGCTCAGCGCGTTGACGAAGAACAGCGCTGCGGCGCTACTCGCGGCGTACAGCGCACCGCCGATGGCGGGACCCACTGCCCGGCTGAGGTTCTGGTTGACAGCGCCGAGCGCGAT
>DASPVR010000123.1:0-2081 GCA_035622255.1 Solirubrobacteraceae bacterium
CACGCCCGCGGCGCCTAAGATGTCGCCGACATCGTAGGCCTTGAAGGCCTCGTACGCCGGCCCGAGGGTCTCCTGCTGCAGGTACAGCTGGATCTGGCCGGTGCGGTCGCCGATCTTGGCGAAGCTCGCCTTGCCCATGAGGCGCTTGAAGAGAAGGCGGCCGCCGACCCGCACCCGGGTCGCGTGCTCTTCGAGCCAGGCCGCATCGCGCTCGCCGTACGAGGCGTGCAGCTGGCCGGCGAGCGCGTCGCGGCGGAAGTCGTTGGGAAAGGCGACGCCCTGCTCGCGCAGCGCGCTGAGCTTCGTGCGGCGCTCGGCGATCAGCTTGTTCTCGTCGCCGCCGTCGTCGGCCGGCGGTGTGCTGCTCTTGTCGTTACCCGGCTTCATCGTCACACGCCCGCCTTGAGAGACGCCTCCATGAACTGATCGAGATCCCCGTCGAGCACCGCCGTCGTGTTGCCGACCTCGACGCCGGTCCGCAGATCCTTGATGCGCGACTGGTCGAGCACGTAGGAGCGTATCTGGTTGCCCCAGCTCACGTCCGACTTCGAGTCCTCGAGCACCTTGGCCGCGGCGTTGCGCTTGTTGACCTCGAGCTCGTAGAGCTTGGCCTTCAGCATCTTCATGGCAGTGGAGCGGTTCTTGTGCTGGCTGCGCTCGTTCTGGCAGGCGACCACGATGCCCGACGGCAGGTGCGTGATGCGCACCGCGGATTCGGTCTTGTTGACGTGCTGGCCGCCGGCGCCCGAGGAGCGGTACACGTCGACCTTGAGGTCGGCTGGGTTGATCTCGACCTCGATGTCGTCATCGACCTCCGGGGACACGAAGACGGATGCGAACGAGGTGTGGCGGCGGTTGCCCGAGTCGAACGGCGACTTGCGCACCAGGCGGTGCACGCCGGTCTCGGTCCGCAGCCACCCGTAGGCGTACTCACCCTTCACTTCCACCGTCGCGCTCTTCATGCCGGCGACTTCGCCGGGATTGGAGTCGATCACTTCCGCCGTAAAACCTCGTGCCGCGGCCCAGCGCAGGTACATGCGCAGGAGCATCTGCGCCCAGTCCTGGGCCTCGGTGCCGCCGGCGCCCGCCTGGATGTCGAGGAAAGCATTGTGCGCATCCATCTCGCCGCCGAACATGCGCTTGAGCTCGAGGTGGCGGACCTCGCTCTCGAGGCGCTGCGTGTCGCGCTCGATGTCGCGCGCCGCGCCCTCGTCGCCTTCCGCTTCGGCGAGCTCGAGGAGCTCGCTCGCGTCGCCGATGCCCTTGGTGGTGCGGTCGAGCTCGCTGACGTCGGCGCTTAAGCGCGCGCGCTCGCGGCCGAGCTCCTGGGCCCGCGCCGGGTTCGACCAGATCGTCGGATCCTCGAGCTCCCGGCCGACCTCTTCGAGGCGCTCGGACTTGCGGTCGTACTCAAAGAAACCCCCGTAGCGAGCTGATACGGTCGGCGAGGTCTTTGAGCTGGCGCTTGAGCTGATTGACTTCCATGCGCCGATGCTAGCATCGGCGCGCGAAGCTTAGCGAGTCACCGGCAGCAGGTGCTCGATCAGGAGCTGCAGGCGCCGCTCGCCCTGGTACTCGTTGACATCCAGCCGGTAGACGAGCCGCATGAGACCCTGCGGCGGCACGAACTCGGCGCCCGGCTCGCAGTGGTTGAAGGCGATGGCGTCGTAGGAGCGCCCGCTCTGCGGGACTTCGACCCAGAGCTTCACGTGCCGTTCACCCACCAGGCGCGCGCTGCGTACGCTGAACACGCCGTCGAAGCTCGGCTCGGGGAAGGCCTGGCCCCAGGGCCCGCCGGCACGCAGGGCGTGCGCCGTGTCGAGCGCGATCTCGGCGTGCGCGAGCTCGCCGTCGGTCTCGACCACGTCGGCGGGCGGTGCCTGCGCGAGCCAGCGCTCGACCTCGGCGTCGAAGGCGCGCGCGAAGTCATCGAGACGCGACCGTTCGAGCGTGAGCCCCGCTGCCATGGCGTGGCCGCCGAAGCGGCTGATGAGCTGCGGATGCCGCGCCGCGATGACATCGAGCACGTCGCGTATGTGCAGGCCGGCGATCGAGCGCGCGGAACCGCGCAGCGAGCCGTC
>DASPVR010000124.1:0-3761 GCA_035622255.1 Solirubrobacteraceae bacterium
GTAGGCGTCCCAGTCGGTGCTCCGCAGCAGCTCGTCGTACGTCTGCGCATAGCCGTCTGCCATCAAGTAGCAGGGGCGCTGCCAGCCGAACAGCGAGTAGCTCGGGATCCCCCAGGCGGTGCAGCCGAATTCGGCCTTGCCTTCGAGGAAATCCAGGAACAGCGGGCTGTGGTTCAGCCGCCAGCGCTTGCGCCGCCCGTCGGCGAACGCCTGGCTGAACAGCTCGCGAGTCTGGGTGACGCCCAGGAAGTGCTCCTGGTCGGGGGCTTTCTCATACGCGTATGCCGGTGAGATCATCATCTCGTCGACCTGCAGGTCGTCGTTGAGGAAGTCGAGCACCTCGCGCACCGTCCGCGGCGAGTCGTGCGTGAAGAACGTAGTGTTGGTCGTGACGCGAAAGCCGGCCGCCTTGGCCGCCCGGATCGCGGCGACCGCCTTGTCGAACGTCCCCGCGCGCTCGACCGATTCGTCGTGGCGCTCTCGCAGGCCGTCGAGGTGGATCGCCCAGGCGAAGTACGGGCTGGGCTTGAAGTTGTCGAGCTTGCGCTCGAGCAGCAGCGCGTTCGTGCACAGGTACACGAAGCGCTTTCGCGCCACGAGCTCGGCGGCGATCACGTGAATCTCGGGATGGATCAGCGGCTCGCCGCCGGCGATCGAGACCATCGGCGCGCCGCTCTCCTCGATCGCGCCGACCGCCTGCGCCACCGGCATGCGCCGGCGCAGGACGTGGTCGGGGTGCTGGATCTTGCCGCAGCCAGAGCAGGCGAGGTTGCACTGAAACAGGGGCTCGAGCTCGACGATCAGCGGGAACTTGTCGCGTTTCGCCAGCCGCTGGCGCATCAGGTACCAGCCCATGCGGGTGCTCTGTCGAAGGCCGACCGCCATCAACCGACCACCTTAGAACTTCGGCGGGCGACCCGCCGTCATGGGCGCTCGCGCCCTTCGCGCCCTTCGCGCCACAGCACCCGGGCGACTTCGCGCAGCACACGCGCGGCGCGCAGAGCGCCTAGCGGCGCGCGCGGACGAAGGAGCTCGTGCGAGGGACTGTCGAGCACCACACGCACGACGTCGAACGGCCGCTCGCCGGCGCCGGGGGCCAGCCACACCGACTCCATGTCGACGGCGATCGCCCCGCCGGCGCGCAGCTGGGCGCGCCGCTCGCCGAGCGCCAGGCGCGACACGGACACGACCGCTCCGCGGCGCACGGCCAGACCCTCGGCGGCGAGCCTCTGTGCCAGCGCCTCGGGCTGGGCGCAGCGCACGCGGGGTGGCGGCTGCGCCTCGTCGGGGCCGGCGAGCACCTCGTCGGCGACGACGACTTCGCCGGGCACGGCGTCGTGCTCGAGCGCGCCGCAGAACCCCACGACGAGCAGCCGACCCCCCGGTCGAGCGGCCAACGCCCGCGCGGCCGCGCGGGCGCGGCCCGGCCCCATCCCGGTCTGCTGCACCTCCGCCCCGCGCGCGCCCGAGCGCACGAGCGCGGCCTCGACGAGCATCGGCGCCGCGAACAGCGGCGGGCCCGCCGCCTGTCCGGGCAGCGGCTCGCCAGCGAGACCCGCGGCGCCTCGCCCAGCGCCCATCGTCAACTCCCGACAGCCGCGCCGGCGCGTGCGCGCGGTGGCAGCTCGAGCGCCGCGAGCGCGGCCCGCGCGGCGCTGTGGCCGCTGAGCACCGCGCCCTCGAGCGTCGCCGGCCAGCCGGTGTCGGTCCAGGCTCCGGCCAGCACGAGGCCGGGCAGCCCCGTGTGGGCGCCCGGGCGCAGCGCCCCTACACCCGGCACGGCCCGGAACGTGGCGGCGTGCTCGCGCGTGACCAGGAACTGCTCGACGCGCGCCGAGCGCGCGCGTGGAAGCAGCTCGCGCAGCGCCGGCAGATAGCGCTCGCGCAGCGCGTCGACGCTCATCGCCATCTCCTGCGCCGCGCCCGACAGCGACACGGCGAGATACTGGCTGCCCGGGGGCACGCCCCCGGCCTCGCTGCGATCGAACAGATACTGCACCGGCGTGCGCACGCCCGCGGCGAAGGCGTGGTCGAGCACCGGGCGGTCATAGACGACGTGCAGGTTGACGATCGGCGAGCTCTGAAGCAGCGCCGCCCTGGCGGCGACCTCGCCGAGCAACGCCTCGATCAGCGCTGCCGCTCGCGTGTGCGGCAGCGCAACGACGACCGCCTGGGCTGTGAGCGTCTCCTCCCCGCCGCCGCCGCGACCGGTCAGCTCGAGCCCGCTCGCCGCGCGGGCGAGCGCATGCGCGCGCCAGCCCAGGCGCACGGCGACGCCGGCGCGCGCGAGCGCAGCCCCCGCCGGCTCGCCGATGATCTCGGCGAGCGTTGCCCGGTGAAAGCCGATGTCGGCGGCGTCGGCCCGCGAGAACAGGCCTTCGTGAAAGACGAACGCGCCGAGCTGAAGCGAGGCCTGCGCAGCCGGCAGGTTGAGCGTCGGCAGCGCGATCAAGTCCCACAGCGCGTGCACCGCCTCCTCCCCCTGGCCATGGCGCGCGAGCCAGGCGCCAAGCGTCTCGCGGTCAAGCGCGCGTCCAGGCGCGCCGGTCGTGTCGCGCCCCAGGCGCCGCAGCGCCAGCGCGGCGCGCGCGGCGCTCAGCCGCTGGGCCGGGCTCAGGCGGGGATAGCGAGCGAGCGCGCCCAGCAGGTGCGCCGGGGCCGGCAGCGAGCCTCGGCGCAGCACCGCCGCCGGCGCGCCCGGGCTGAGCACCGGGATCTCCAGGCGCTCCTGCACATGCACGCGCGACTCGCTGCCCAGCCGTGCCAGCAGCTCGCGGTAGGCCAGGCAGCAGCGCAGGAAGACGTGCTGGCCGTTGTCGACGTGCAGCCCGTCGCGCTGCACCGAGTAGGCCGCTCCCCCGAGCCGGCGCCGGACCTCGACGAGCGTCACGTGTGCGCCGGCGTCTGCGCAGTCGAGCGCAGCGGTGATGCCGGCCACGCCGCCACCGACGACGATCACGCCCGCCATCGCCTCACCCCCTGCGGGCAACGCCCGCCAGCACGCTGCCGGCCGCGACGAGCGCCTTCTCGCCCGCGGGCAGACGTGCGCGCTCGCACAGAGCCCGCTCCGGATCGGCCGCGATGCGCGCCAGCAGACGCCGGTATATCCCCGCCATCGCGAGCACGCAGGCCGCGCTCGTGCGGTCGAGCAGACGCGCGAGCGTGATCCCGCGATCGAACCAGCGCTGCGCGCGCCGGGCCTCGAAGCCAACCAGCTCGCGTACCCAGTCGCCGGGGACCGGGGCGTGATCGGCCGCACGCGCCGCGCCGGCGCGTTGCACGATCGCGCGCGCCGCCTCGCCCTCCTGGCCCGCTGCGATCACACCGAAGCGGCGCAGATCCTCGGCGGGCAGGTACACGCGCCCGTTCTCGGCGTCCTCGCGCATGTCCCGCAGGATGTTGGTCAGCTGCAGCGCCACGCCGAGGTCGTCCGCGAGCGCGTCGGCGTGCGCGCGCTCCGTGCGTGCCCCCTCGCGCAGCGCGAAGATCGCAAGGCACGCCCGCCCGATCGCACCGGCCACGCGCCGGCAGTAGGGAACGAGCTCCTCGAAGGTCTCATAGCGCACCCCCTCGACGTCCATGCGCACGCCCTCGATCAGGGCCGGCAGGGCGTCGGGCGGGAGCGGGAAGTGCGCGTGCGCGTCGGCGAGCGCGACGATCACCGGATCGGTGCCGTCCCCCTCGGCGAGCCGCGCGAGCACGCGCGCCTGCGCGTCGAGCGCGCTCAGCTTGTGCTCGCGCGCCAGCTTGCCGTCGCCGAT
>DASPVR010000125.1:0-2948 GCA_035622255.1 Solirubrobacteraceae bacterium
ACCGGCAGCTCCAGCTTCAGGGCGAGCGCGATCGTCGGCCAGTCGTCAGGATCGCGCGCGGCGATCCGCTTCTCTGCTTCCTCGCGCAGCTCCTCGTATGCGCTGGCCGGCTGCCAGTCGATCGGCATGAGCTGGAGCGCCGCGAACAGCGTGGTGACGTCCAGGTCCCGCTTGGAAGCGAGACGCGGCACGTGACGAACGATCTCCACAGCGACCGCGTCTGCAGCCAGGCACCGCGGACCGTGAGCAGAGGCGATGACCAAAGCGAGCGCGGCCGCCGATGAGAGCCGAGAGGATTACGTTTGCGTCAGCGACGACTGCGGGAGGCAGCAAACTCGCTGAGCACCTCTTGCTCGCTCACGCCCTTGGCCTCCAGCTCGGCGCCGATCTGCTCGGATAGGCGAAGGAACACCTCGCGCCGAACCTCGACCGGCAGCTCCGGGGTGTCCCACGGGAGGAAGAACCCCGCGGGGGTCCCCTCCCGCGTGATCAGGATCACGTCGTCGGAGCGGAACATCTCCGAAGCATGGTCGCGGAAGTCACGGACCGTCACTACCCTCATGTGGGCACCTCGGTGGTCACGGAGCTAGTGTAGCGGTTGGTCATTGAACCGGCCGCTTGAGCCTCCCGTTGCCTTCGAACCGGAAGCGAGGCCCGCGCCGGCCAAGAGTTCGGAGATTCCTCAGAACGGGAAGCACCGGCGTGGGTGCCGCTATCACGCGATAGCGAAAGCCCGGCGCCACCGGCGCCAGCCAGTTGGCGAGTGGTACGTTCCCCGTCTGTTGAAGCGAGATGCTCGGGAGTTGTGGTGGCGGAGTCAATTGAGCTTGCGACGATCCTGCTGACCGATCTGGTCGGCTCCACTCGCCTTGCCACCTCGGTCGGCCCGGTGCGCGCCGATCAGCTGCGCGAGGAGCACTTCGGCCTGTTGCGCGACGCACTCGCGTCCTGCAGCGGCAAGGAGGTCAAGAACACCGGCGACGGCCTGATGGTGGCCTTCCCGTCGGCCTCTGAGGCGATCGAGTGCGCGGTGGCGATGCAACAGGCCTTCGAGCGCCGTTACCGCGACGCGGAGCAGGCAATGCACATACGCATCGGCCTCGGCGCCGGCGAGTCCACCGTCAAGGACGGCGACTACTTCGGGATGCCCTCGATCGAGGCCGCCCGCCTGTGTGCGCAAGCGCCGGCGGACGGGATTCTGATCTCGGCGACCGTGAAGCTGCTCGCCGGACGCTGCGAGGGGATCGACTTTCACTCCGCCGGCGAGCTTGAGCTGAAGGGCTTCGAGGAGCCCGTGCAGGCCTTTTCGGTCTCGTGGGCTCCGCTGGCGCAGGAGACCGGGGCCTCAAGCCGCTGGCCGTTGCCAGTTGTGCTGCGCTCCGTTCCTCCCGTCTCCTATGTGGGGCGCACCGAAGAGCGTGCGGCGCTCGAGGAAGCGATGGCGCTGGCGCGCTCGGGGCAGCGCCAGGTCGTGTTGCTCTCCGGTGAGCCGGGGATCGGCAAGACACGCCTGGCAAGCTACGCCGCCCACCATGCCCACGCCGAGGGTTTCGCGGTGTGCTGGGGGGCGTGCTCTGAAGAGCTCGCTGCGCCGTACGAGCCGTGGATCGAGGTCTGCTCGCAGCTGGTCGAGCACGCGCCACGAGAGCTCCTGCAGCGCCACATGGAGCGCCACGGGGGTGAGCTCTCGCGCCTCGTGCGCAGCCTTGTCGTCCGAATCCCGGAGCTTCCCGCGCCGCAGAGCTCCGACCCCGAGACCGAGCGCTACCTGCTCTTCAGCGCGGTGGCTGGGCTGTTGGGCCAAATCGCCGAAGCCGTGCCGCTGTGCGTGGTGCTCGATGACCTGCACTGGGCCGACGCGCAGTCGCTGGCGCTCCTCAAGCACCTGCTACGCACCATCGAGCAGGGCTCGCTGCAGGTGATCGCCAGCTACCGCGAGTCGGACCTCGGCAAGGACCACCCGCTCACGGGCGTGCTCGCCGACCTGCGCAGGGCGCATGGCATCCAGCGCATCGTCCTGCACGGCTTGGGCGCCGACGAGGTGGCACAGATCATGACCGCAGTAGCCGGGCACGAGCTGGACAAGGACGGTCTCGAGCTCGCCGCGCAGATCGCACGGGAGACCGACGGCAACCCCTTCTTCGTAGCCGAGATCCTGCGGGGTCTGGATGAGTCCGGCGCGCTCGTCTTCGACGAGGAGACGGGTCGATGGAGCATCGACCGCTCGGCGGGCATCGCGCTGCCGGAGAGCATTCGCGAGGTGATCGAGCGCCGCATCGAGCGTCTCGGCGGGGAGTCGATGGAAGCGCTCAGGCTCGCTGCCGTGATCGGCCGCGAGTTTGATCTGCGGCTGCTCTGCGTCGCGCTGGATGTCGATGAGGCGGGCCTGCTGGATCGGGTGGAGGCAGCGATGGCCGCCTCGGTATTGGCCGAGTCATCTGAAGAGGTCGGGCGCTTCCGCTTCGTCCACGGGCTTATCAACCAGACGCTGTATGAGGGCATCAGCGCCACCCGCCGCGCGCGTATGCACCAGAGGGTGGCCGAGGCGCTCGAGGAACTCTACGCTGCGAACCCGGGCGATCATCTGGCGGAGCTTGCGCTGCACTGGCGTCTCGCCGCTGTGTCCGTGGATAAGGCCAGGGCGGCCGACTACGCGATGAGGGCCGGGCAGCAGGCGCTTGAGAAGCTCGCGCCGGCCGAGGCGGTGAAGCTGTTCGCCGACGCCGTCGAGCTGCTCGGCGAGACAGACAGCCGCGAGCGCTGCCAGGCGTTGATCGGGCTCGGCGAGGCACAGCGCCAGACCGGCGATGGCGCCTACCGCGAGACGCTGCTCGAGGCGTCCCGGATGGCCGCGGGACTGGAAGACGCCGAGCTCGCCGCGAGAGCCTCGCTTGCGAGCGGTCGAGGAGCAGCCCCCAGCACATATGGGGCGATCGATGAGGAGCGGC
>DASPVR010000126.1:0-3143 GCA_035622255.1 Solirubrobacteraceae bacterium
TAAGCGTGAACGTGAGGCAGTCGAAGATCAGCAGCTCCGGGTCCAACCCATGCTCCTCGCAACACAGGTCGCGGATGCGCTTGGCGACCTCGACCTTGCGCTCGGCCGTCTTGGCCATCCCCACCTCGTCGATCGTCAGCGCAATCAGCGCCGCGCCGTGCGCGCGCGCGAGCGGCGCCACGCGGTCGAGCTTCGCGCGCCCGGCCTCGAGGTTGACGGAGTTGACGATCGCGCGGCCGGGGATCTGCTCGAGCGCGCGTTCGATCACCTCGGGCTCGGTCGAGTCGACCTGGATCGGCGCCGGCTGGGTCAGCGAGACCTTCTTGGCGAGCAGGCGCATCTGCTCGTCCTCGTCGGTGCGCTCGGTCAGCGCCACGCACAGGTCGAGCACGTGCGCGCCGCCGTTGACCTGGTCTTCGGCGATCTGCACGAGCCCGTCGTAGTCGTCGGCTAGCAGCAGCTCCTTGGCCTTGCGCGAGCCCTGTGAGTTGACCCGCTCGCCCACCATCGTGGGGGGCGGCTCCTGGGCGAGCGGCGTCGAGGCGATCATCGAGGAAAGCTGCGGTGGCCGGGGGGCGGGACGTGACGCCGCCGCCCGCCCGCCGACGCGCTCGACGATCGCCGCGATGTGCGCCGGGGTGGTCCCGCAGCAGCCGCCGACCACGCCGACCCCGTAGCGCTCGACGAAGTCCTTCAGCGCGTCGGCGAGCGGCTCGGGCTGCTCGGGGAAGATGGTTTCGCCGTCGGGTCCCTGCAGCGGCAGGCCGGCGTTGGGGATGCAAGCGACAGGCACCGGGCAGAGCTCGCCGAGGAAGCGGATCGCGTCACGCATGTCCTCGGGCCCGGTCGAGCAGTTGAGCCCGATCACGTCGACCGCGAGCGCCTCGAGCGTGGTCAGCACCGAGGAGATGTCGGTTCCCAGCAGCATCTTGCCGCCGTTGGGCAGCAGCGAGACCGAGGCGTGGACGGGCAGCGCGCGGCCCGTCGACTTGAACGCCTCGCGCGCGCCGAACACCGCCGCCTTCACCTCCAGGATGTCCTGCGCGGTCTCGATGATCAGCAGGTCAGCGCCGCCGTCGATCAGGCCCGCCGCCTGCTCTGAGAAGACCTCGCGCAGCTCGCCGAAGCGGATTTGGCCCAGCGACGGGTCCTCGGAGGCGGGGAGGTGGCCGGTCGGCCCGATCGAACCCGCCACGTACCGCGCCTCGCCCGCGGCCTTGCGCGCGAGTTCTGCCGCCTTGGTGTTGATCTCGACGGTGTACTCGCCCAGACCCCACTCGTTCAGCTTGATCCGCGAGGCCTGGAACGTGTCGGTCTCGACGACCTCCGCGCCGGCCTCGAGCATCGACTCGTGGACGCCTTCGATCACGTCCGGGCGGTTGAGCACGAGCGCCTCGTGGCACTTCCCGGCAAGGCCGCCGTAGTCCTCCTGGGTCAGGTCGAACTGCTCCAGGGTCGCACCCATGCCGCCGTCGTAGACCACGACACGCTCCCTGACCGCTTGCAGATAGTCGCGCGCCATTTGCAGGCCATGCTAGCCGTCAGACCGCGGCTCGATGTCACCCCGCGTGCCGCGCCGTAACACGAAAGCAGGCGACGCCTCGACCGCTCGGAGACGATCGGCCGACGTGCGCCCTGGGCCCTACTTGATGAACAGCATCTCCGAGTACTTCGGCAGCGGCCACAGGTCGTCGGCCACCAGGCCCTCGAGGCGATCCGCGACATCGCGCGTGTCGTCCATCGCCGGGATCACCCGGTCGCACATGTACTTCGCCCACTTGGCGGCAGACGAGTCGTCCTGGTTGTCCTCGAGGTTGGCGTCCTCGAGTCCCCGCAGCGCGAAGTGGAACTCCTTGACCAGTGGCTCCAGCTCGCCGATCAGCTCTTCCATGCCCGTGGCCTGGAGCTCGCTCAGGTAGCGGACGGCAGCGGGCATGATCTGCGTGCGCGCGATCGAGGCCGCCGTCTCGGACTCGATGTTGATCTTGACCGCGTACTGCTCGAGGAACACCTCATAGCGCGACTCGAGCTCGCGCTTGGAGAGCACCTTGTACTTTTTGAACAGCGCCACGGTGCTCTTGTCGATCAGCCACGGCAGCGCTTCGGGTGTCGAGCGCAGGTTGTGGAGACCGCGCTTCTCGGCCTCGGCGTGCCAGGCCGGCGAATAGTTGTCGCCGTCGAACACGATTCGCTTGTTCGCGTTCCAGCTGTCCTTGACGACTTTCGTCACGGCCTTCTCGAGCGTGGCGCCCGACGCTTTCAGCGCGGTCTTCAGCTTGCCCGCGAGATCGTCGATCGCCTCGGCCGCGATCGTGTTGAGCACGGTATTGGGCAGCGCCAGCGACTGCGAGGAGCCCAGCGCGCGGAACTCGAACTTGTTGCCGGTGAAGGCAAAGGGGCTCGTGCGGTTGCGGTCACCGCCGTGCAGCGGCATGGGCGGCAGAACGGGTGTGCCGAGACCGAGGAACGAGCCGGGCTTCGAGCGCTCGGTTTTTCCCGACGCGATTGCCGAGAACACCTTTTCGAGCTCGGCGCCGAGGAAGATAGAGATGATCGCCGGCGGCGCCTCGTTGGCCCCCAGGCGGTGGTCCTGGCCGGGCGAGGCGATCGAGGCGCGCAGCAGCGCCTGGTGGACGTTGACGGCCTGGATGACGGCGGTGCAGAAGAATAGGAACTGGAGGTTTTCCGACGGCGTGTCGCCGGGATCGAGCAGGTTGACCCCGGTGTCGGTGCTCATCGACCAGTTGTTGTGCTTGCCCGAGCCGTTCACTCCGGCGTACGGCTTCTCGTGCAGCAGGCACACGAGGCCGTAGCGGCGCCCGACGTTCTGCATCACCTGCATCGTCAGCTGCTGGTGGTCTGAGCCGACGTTGGAGTTCTCGAATATCGGCGCGATCTCGTACTGGTTCGGAGCGACCTCGTTGTGGCGTGTCTTGACCGGCACTCCGAGCTTCGCGAGCTCCTGCTCGGTCTCGAGCATGCAGGCGAGGATGCGCTCGGGCATCGAGCCGAAGTAGTGGTCGTCGAGCTCGTGGCCCTTCGGCGGCTTGGCCCCGAAGAGGGTGCGCCCGGTCGTTACGAGATCGGGGCGTTCGAAGAAGTACTGCTCGTCGATCAGGAAGTACTCCTGCTCGGGACCGACG
>DASPVR010000127.1:0-3348 GCA_035622255.1 Solirubrobacteraceae bacterium
CGCGCGCGCGGGCGAGCGCGTGCAGGAGCTCACCGAGCGCGACCTCGAGCTGGCCGGGCGCGGCGAGCGCAGGCGTCTGGAGCGCGAGGGCCAGGATGCCCGGCGGCGCGCCGAACGGCGGGCGCGCACCGAGGCGCTCGACCTCGCACTGCGCCTGGTCGAGCTGTGGCTGCGCGACATGCTGTGCGCGATCACCGGCGCGGGGGAGCTGATCCATGCGGTCGACCGGCGCGGGGAGATCGAGCGCGACGCGCAGGGACGCGACGGCGTGCGCGTGCGAGCGGCGGTCGAGCTGGCGTCCGACGCGCGTCTGAGCCTCGCGCTCAACGTGGGCGAAGAGCTCGCCCTGGAGGCGCTCGCCTACCGGCTGGCGGAGCTGCTCGGCAGCTGAGCGATCGCCCCGAGGTTCGGCCGCAGGCCGTAGGTGTGAAACGCGAGGAAGCGCGAGAATAGGCGGTTGTCGGGCCCGTGGAAGTCCGAGGAGCCGGTCGATAGCAGCTCGAGCTCCTCGCAGCGGCGTGTGAGCAGCTGTGTCTGGGCGCGCGTGTGGGTGACGTAGAAGGCCTCGACGCCGTCGAGGCCGAGCGCGCGGAAGCGGTCGATGTTCGCGAGCACCTCGTCGTCCTCGTCGATGTCCCAGAAGGGGTGTGCCCACACGGCCAGACCGCCGGTCGCGTGGATCGCGTCGAGGGCCTGCGCGACGGTGGGCGTCTCGCGCAGGCGATACGCGGGACGGCCCTCGATCAGGTAGGCCCTGATGAGAGCGCCGACGTCGTCGATCTGCTCGGCGGCGAGGCGCTCGGCGTTGGGGGGCGCGGCGAGCACGGCATTGGCCAGATGGGGGCGGCCGATCGGCTGGCCGTCGGCGATGCGTGCCGAGATCTCGCTTTCGTCGAGCTCGAAGCCGAGCTCTGCGAGCGCGGCGGCCATGCGCAGCGTGCGTCGCTCGCGGTCGGCGAGGAACGCGGCCAGGGTGTTCGCGAAGCCGGCATCGTGGTGGTCGATGCGGTAGCCCACGACGTGCAGTTCGCGCGGCTCGGGCGTGCCGTCGTCGACGACCGAGATCTCGACGGCGGGGACCACTTGGAGGCCGTGCCGCACGCCGGCCGCGAGCGCCTCGTCGACGCCGTCGACCGTGTCGTGGTCGGTGAGCGCGAGCAGCTCCACGCCGGCCTCGGCGGCGCGCGCCACGACCTCGGCGGCGCTCAGCGTGCCGTCGGAGTGCGTCGAATGCGACTGTAGGTCAAACCTGGACGCCACCGGCCCGAGCGTATGCAATCGGCCTCGTGGCGGGCGGCTTCGCGTGAGAGCACGTCCCCCGTCACCTCGCCCGTGAAGCGGTCGTCGGCGGCGGCGATCAGCGCGGCCACGCGCTCGACGAGGCTCAGGCGCAGCGCGCGCACGGCGCCGTGGTAGCGGCGCGCCTGCTCGTCGAGCCCTCCCGCGTCCGCGCCACGGCCCGGCAGCGCGGCGAGCGCGCGGTCGCTCTGAAGCGCGCGCCGGCAGGCCTCGATCCAGAGCGCCTCCAGGTAGGCGAGCGCGGTGGCGCGCTCGTGGTCGGGCGGCCGGCTGCCGTCCTCCAGGTCGCGCAGCAGCGGCTCCACCTCGCGCGTCAGCCAGCGGTGCTCTGCGTGGGCACGCAGGAGCAGGCAGACCTCGTTCGGCGGGGGCTCGGGAGGGTGATCGGTCATTGAGCGTCCTTGCTCGATCGATGATCGGGGGCGATCGTCGACTGCTGTTGACTTCGACGGGCCCCGCTGGCGCCTTTAGGAGGCCGCTCGCTCCTCCACGCTTTTTGCGGGAATTTCCGCCTCATTCCTGTCCTGCGCTCAACAGTCGCCAGCGATCGACCGATGAGCAAGAAAGACCATGCAGCGCGGGAGCGAAGCGATGAGGGCGCCGAGATGGACATAGCCGGCGGCAGCGACCCCGCCCGACGAACGGCCGGCCAGCACGCGCGGGCCGTGGTCGAGCGCCTGCGGCTGCGCACGCTCGCGGCGCTGGGGGTGCTCGCGGTCGCCACAGCGCTGCTGGGGCGCACGTTCGGGCTGAAAGACGTCCGCTTCCTGGGCTCGGAGGTGGCGCTGCTGGCGACGATCTTCGTCGTCTGGCGTTACGTGCTGCCGCTGCTGGCGCGGCGCGACCGCGGCGCGACCGGCGAGGAGGAGGTTGGGACCCTGCTCGAGGAGCTTCCGCGCGAGCGCTGGCGCGTGATCCACGACGCGACCCTGGGACGGGGCAACGTCGATCACATCGTGATCGGCCCGCCGGGGGTCTTCACGATCGAGACCAAGAGCCGGCCCGAGCCGGTGCAGGTGCGCAACGTGCACGGCGCGATCCTGCGCCAGGCGCACGCCCAGCGGAGGGCGATCGAACAGGTAGCAGGGGTGCGTGTGGAGCCGCTGGTCGTGTTCAGTCGGGCGTGGGTCGACCGGCCGCTGGCGACGCGCAAGGGAGTGCGGATCGTGCCGGCGCGGATGCTCGTCGGCTATCTGAGCAAACGCCAGCCGATGCTGCCGGCGCAGGGGATCGAGTTCGTGAGTGCGCGCATCGGCACGGCGCTCGCCGAGCATGCGAGCGCCCAGCGCGGCGGCGCGGTCGTCGGGCGTCCGGGCGCGGGCTCGTCGCGCACGGGCGGGCGCGCGACGCTTCGCTGAGCTCGACCGGCTGGGCACGGGACGCAGTCGGGGGTAGGCTGTGGGGCGATGAGCGCGACCACGCCCGCGACCACGCCCGAGATCGCCGCGGGGATCGAGCGCGAGGGTGCACGGGCGAGCGCGCAGGGCGGCCGGCCTGACGTGCCGCGGCCGGCGATGCCGGCGGTGGCGCAGACGCTCGCCTGGGCGGTCGCGCCGACATGGCTGATGCGCCACTGCGCCAGGCGGCTGGGCGACACGTTCAGGATCACGTTCGCGCCGAGCGGGCGCAGCCTCGTGATGATCTCCGACCCCGAAGCCGTCAAGACGGTGTTCACGGCGCCGCCGGACATCGCTCCCTCGGGAGCCGAGAACTCCCCGATCGCAGGCGTTCTCGGGCCGAGCTCGGTGCTCGTGCTGACCGGGCCCGAGCACATGCGCCAGCGCAAGCTGCTGCTGCCGCCCTTTCACGGCGAGCGGATGCGCGAGTACGAGGACGTGATCGTCGCCGCGACCGAGAGCGACATGGCCGGCTGGCCGATCGGGCGTCCGATGCGCATGCAGGAGCGCACGCGCAAGATCACGCTCGAGGTGATCCTGCGGGCGGTGTTCGGGGTGGAGGCCGAGCGCATGCGTGAGCTGCGGGCGGCGATCGGCGCCCTGATCGAGCCGATGCACGCGGTGACCGTCCTGCGCGCGCTGCTGTCGCGGC
>DASPVR010000128.1:0-3655 GCA_035622255.1 Solirubrobacteraceae bacterium
CCGATGCACGCCGTGACGGTCCTGCGGGCGCTGTTGTCGCGGCCTGGCCCGCAACGACCGCCCGGAGCGGCCGGGCGCGCCCTGATGGAGCTCGACGCCCTCATCTATGACGAGATCGCGCGCCGCCGCGGTGAGGGCGACCTCGCGCAGCGCAACGACATCCTCTCGCGACTATTGCAGGCCACAGACGACGCGGGTAACCCGATGACCGACCCCGAGCTGCGCGACGAGCTCGTTACGCTCCTGCTGGCGGGTCACGAGACGACCGCGACCTCGGTCGCGTGGGCGATCGAGCGGCTGGTGCGCCACCCCGACGAGCTCGCCCGGCTGATCGCCGAGGTCGACGCCGAGCGCGAGGGCGGCCCGGGCGAGTACATGACGGCGGTGGTCAACGAGACCCTGCGCGTGCGCCCGGTGGTGCCGATCGTCGTGCGCGTGCTGCAGCAGGACATGCAGGTCGGCAGGCACCTGCTGCAGGCGGGCACGTTCGTGGCTCCGTGCATCTACCTCACGTGTCGCAACCCGCGCGTGTACGACGCGCCGGAGCAGTTTCGCCCCGAGCGCTACCTCGGGCGCTCGCCGGATACGTTCGCCTGGATCCCGTTCGGCGGGGGCATCCGCCGCTGCATCGGGGCGGCGTTCGCCCAGCTTGAGATGCGGCTGATGCTGCAAACGATCCTGCGCGAGCTGCGCCCGAGGCTGCCCGATGGGCGGCTGTGGCGAGAGGGCGAGTGGACGCGCCGCCGCGCGGTCACGCTCACCCCGGCACAGGGCGCGCGCGTCGTGTGGGAGCGCAGGCGCTTGGGCTGAGCGCGCGGGTGCAGAGGCCGGAGGAGGGGAGAGAAGGGGCCGCCAAGGGCGGCCCGGCGGGCGTTCGCAGTGAGCTCAGCGCGCGCGACGGTGGTCCCCGCGGGGTCCCGGCCGCGGGCGGGGGTAGCGTCTGCGCCGTGCACGCGAGCGCGCATCGATCGATCGTGGGCGAGCTCGGGCCCGAGGCGCCCGAGCGGCTGCTGCAGCGCTTTGGCCTGCACGCGTTTCGCCCCGGGCAGCGCGAGGCCGTGGCGGCGGCGCTGGGCGGGCGTGACAGCCTCGTGGTGATGCCCACAGGCGGCGGGAAGTCGCTGTGCTACCAGCTCCCGGCGCTGGCCGGGCGCGGCCTGGTGGTCGTGGTGAGCCCGCTGATCGCGTTGATGTCCGATCAGCTGGGCCGGCTTGAGCGCGCGGGCGTGCGCGCGCACATGCTCGCCTCGGGTATGGCCGAGGGCCACAACGCCCGCGCGCTGGGCGAGATCGAGTCGGGCGCGACGGAGCTCGTGCTGGCGGCGCCGGAGCGTTTCGCTTCGGGCGCCTTCCGTGCGGCGCTGGGGCGCCGCGAGGTCGCGTTGTTCGTCGTCGACGAGGCCCACTGCGTGGCCGAGTGGGGGCACGACTTCCGCCCCGACTACCTGCGCCTGGGCGACGCGATCGCCTCGCTGGGGCGCCCGCCCGTGATGGCCACGACGGCCACGGCGACGCCGCGCGTGGCGCGCGAGATCGCGCAGCGCCTGGGACTGCGCGATTGGGTGTCGGTCCGCTCGGGCTTCGACCGCCCAAACCTCTCTTTCGACGTCGTGAGCGTGGAGGGGAGGGGGGCGCTCGAGCGCAAGTGGGCCGCGCTGCAGTGTGTGCTCGGGGACGCCGGCGCGCTCCCGGCGATCGTGTACTGCGGGACGCGCAGGGACGCCGATCGGCTCACCCAGCGGCTGGCGGGCGAGGGCATCGCGAGCGTGCCCTACCACGCGGGCATGGCGCCGGATGCGCGCGCCGACAGCCAGGCGGCGTTCATGGAGGGCCGCGCGGAGGTGGTGGTCGCGACCAACGCCTTCGGCATGGGCGTCGACAAGGCCGACGTGCGGACGGTGGCCCACTGGGCGCTGCCGACGAGCCTGGAGGCCTACTACCAGGAGGCGGGGCGGGCCGGTCGCGACGGTGCGCCGGCGCGGGCGCTGCTGCTGGCGGCGCGTGTGGACCTGGGACGCCTGATCCGCTTCATCACCGAGCGGCGCACGAGCGTCGACGACGTGCGCGCGTTCGTGGCCGGGCTGCGTGCGCGGGCGCAGGACGGTGTCGCGGAGGTCGGCCACGACGAGCTCGACGAGCGCGAGCGGGTGCTCATCTCGATCGCCGAGCGGGCGGGAGCGCTGCGGCTTGCGCCCGGCGGCACGCGCGGGCTGCTCGTGACGCTGACCGGGGCGGGGAGCCCGCGGCGGGCCTGGGAGGCGATCAAGGTCGCCAGGGACCGCGCGTGGGAGTCCTACCGGTCGATCGAGCGCTACATGTCAGACGGCGAGCGCTGCCGCCGCCGCCAGATCCTCGACCACTTCGGTGACCGCACGCCGGCATGCGCGAGCGTGCGCTGCTGTGACGTGTGCGAGCCCGACGGGGCACTCGAGCGCGCCGTGAGCGCGCCACCGCCGCGCCGCCGCGGGCCTGCCGCCGCCGGCCCTGACGCGCGATCCGGCTCGCGGCCGGCGTCGGCGCCCGGGCCCGGGCGTGCGCCGCAGCGCGAGCCGGTCGACGAGGCGGCCTTCGAGCGTCTGCGGGCTTGGCGCTGGGCACGTGCCGAAGGCAGGCCGGCCTACACCGTGGCGGCCAACGCGGTGCTCGAGGAGGTTCTGCGCCGCCGCCCGCGCACGGCCGCGGAGCTGATTGAGGTGCGCGGGATCGGTCCGGCGTTCTGTGCCAGGTACGGCGAGTCTCTGCTCGCAGAGCTCGCGACGTTGCCGGCGTCGCCGGCGTGCGCGCGCGCGGCGTAGCGATCGCAAACGGCGCCGAGAGCGCGACGCTCGGCGAATGTTGGAGCGATCTCGAGCGTACGCCTCGAAATCCGTTCTAGCTAGGTTTCAACGGGGCTTTTCGGGGAACTTGAGGTGCCGTGACGCCCGTTCTGCGCGCCGCCGCGGTGTCGTCCGCCGGTAGCGCAAGCATCATGAGCGTTCAAGTGCCACCGATAGGGGCCGGGCCAAGTCGCCCAACGCCCCGGAGTTGGAGGAACGATTCGTGCCCGTAAAAACGAAATCGAGGACAGCGAAACGCAGCCGCTCCGCGGCGAAAAAAGCGCGGCCGGCGAAAGCACGCTCGGCAGCCAAAACCCGGTCAACCAAAACGCGCGCCAAAAGCACGCTGAAAACGAAACGGAGGACGACCGCCAAAGCGGCGACCAAACGCACGGCCAAAAAAGCGATCAAACGGACGGTCAAAAAACCGGCCAAACGCAAAGTCAAAGCGAGGACGACCGCCAAAGCGGCGACCAAACGCCCGGCCAAACGCACGGCCAAACGTACGGTCAAACGAGCGACCAAACGGTCGGTCAAACGCACCGCGGCGCGCAGGACCAAACGGGTCGGCGCGCGCACGAAACGCGTCACGGCGCGCGCCGGCTGGCGCAAATAAAGGCCGAGAGGTCCGCGGACGCAGGACGCCGCCGGATGCCCTCCGGCGGCGTCCCACCGCTCGCCACGCCGGCTCGCGGCGCGTCATCGCGCCCGGTCGACGCTAGCCGATCGGCTTGCCCCACCGAGTCCGCGTCCTCAGGGCTGTCTTGAGGATCTTGCCCGCGGCGTTACGCGGGAGCCGATCGCCGCTGACGACGACGTACTGGGGCAGCTTGAAATCG
>DASPVR010000129.1:0-10515 GCA_035622255.1 Solirubrobacteraceae bacterium
GGCGCGCGCCCGGCCGATACATGTGGCGGTCTGATCGTATGAGCGCTCGCCTGGGGACATCGATCACGCGCATCGCGCTGGCCGCGCTTGCCGCGCTTGCTGCGCTCGCGCTGGCGCGCGCCGCGCCGGCTGTGGCGGCGCCCAGCGCCAAGGAACGCCTTGCGCTGGCGGCGGGGATCGCGCTCAGCGGCGAGCAGGTGACGCCACAGATCGTCGGCGGGCAGGAAGCCTCGATCGAACAATTTCCCTGGCAGGTGTTCGTGCTCGTCGTGGCATCGGAAGGCGGGCAGATCACCGAGGCCGCTTGCGGCGGGTCGATCCTCAGCGCCGACGAGGTGCTCACCGCCGCTCATTGCGTCACCCACGAGGGAACGACGACCAAGTACCCGGCGAGCGACATCGTCATCGTGGCTGGAGTCTCCAACGTTGCCGAAGCGGTCGAAAAGCTCCAGGTGCCGCTCGGCTCGCAGACGATGAACGTCGCGAGCGTGCGCACGCACCCCTACTACAGCGTCGCGCCGATCCGCGACGACGTGGCGGTGCTAACGCTGCACGAAGAACTCAACCTCTCCGGCCCCGCGGCGAAAGCGATCTCGCTCGTGCCGGTCGGGGCGACGCCCGCGGCGGGCACCGCCCTCAGCCTGAGCGGGTTCGGCAAACAAAACGGTGCGCCCACGGCACAGCCGGACTGGCGCCTGTACTCGACCACCCTGACGGCAGTCGGCAGCGATGCCTGTCGTGAACTGGTGGGGTCTGAATCGGCCGTCACGCTGTGCGCCAGCGGCGCGACCTCATCTCCCTGCCAGGGGGACAGCGGCGGCCCGCTGACCGAGGGCAGCCCGGCGGTCGAGGTCGGCACGGTCGACTACGGGCTCTCGGGCTGTCCGACCGGCAACTCGGCCGCGTTCGCCAACGTCGCCGCGCCCGAGGTGCGCGCGTTCATCGAAGGCAGCGAAGCGCCCCCGATCGCGCCGCGCCAAACATCGCCCGCCGTGATCAAAGCCACCGGGCCGCCCGAGGTGACGTTCAGCCCGGAGACCTGCGAACCGGGTGGATGGACGGGCTCACCCTCGTTCACCTACACGTTCGAGAGCGAAGCGGCCGCGCCGCAGGTGTTCCAGAGCGGCTCGAGCAGCGTGTTCACACCCCCGGCGAGCGCCAGCGGCTCCTCGATCGTTTGCATCATCCAGGCCGCCAACGCCGGCGGGGTGTCGACCGCGCGCAGCGGGACCGTGCCCACGCTCGGCAGCGACGCGACCCAGCCGCGGGGCTCGATCTCGGCCCTCAGCTGCCACGACCAGGCGTGCACGCTCGGCATCGCGGCTCACGACCCCTACAACGTCGCGCTCACCGTTCAGGGCACGGCGATCTATAAGGTCACGACGAAGTGCCCGGCAAAGAAAGGACACAAGCACACGACGGGCAAGCAGCCCGTGTGCGAGAAGGCGGTCAACGCAACCGTCACGGCCACACCGGTGTCGACGAGCGCCGGTACGACGACCTACCGCGCGACGCTCAGCGGCCTGCCCTACGGCCAGCTGGTGGTGCTCCGAGCCGTGGTCACCAACGCCGCCGGCCTGCGCCCGACGAGCGCGCCGGTGCGGGCGGTGACGCTGCACCAGCCCCCCAAGCACAAGGTGGGCAAGAAGACCAAGCACGGCCGCGGCAGGCGCTGAGCCCGCGCACAGCCTCCTACGAGGCCGACCCCGAGCACGTCCGGCGCGTGCTGCTGCTCTACTCGGGCGGCCTGGACACGAGCGTGATGCTCAAGTGGATCCAGGACCGCTACGACGCCGAGGTCGTGTGCCTGACGGTCAACCTCGGCCAGCCCGGCGAGGACTACGAGGTGATCAGGGACAAGGCGCTGCGCCTGGGGGCGCTGGCGAGCCACGTGGTCGACGCGCGCGAGCGCTTCGCAAGCGAGTACGTCAGCCGCGCGATCCGAGCCAACGCCCTCTACGGCGAGGGCTACCCGCTGTTCACCGCGCTCGGCAGGCCGCTGATAGCCGAGCTCGCCGTGCAGCATGCGCGCAGCGAGGGCTGTGACACGATCGCCCACGGCTGCACGGGCAAGGGAAACGACCAGGTGCGCATAGAGGCGACGATCGCCACGCTCGCCCCCGAGCTGGGGGTGATCGCGCCGGTGCGCAGCTGGCAAATGGGCCGCGAGGAGGAGATCGCCTACGCACGCGAGCACGGCATCCCGGTCAAGTCCAACCCCGGCGAGGGCAGCGAGGCCGCACCGCCGTACTCGATCGACGACAACCTATGGGGCCGGTCCTCTGAGGGGCGCTGGATTGAGGACCTCGCCCAGGCGCCCGAGGACGATCTCTTCCAGCTCGTGACGCGGCCCGAGCAGGCACCCGACGACCCCGAGCTGGTCGAGCTGGAGTTCGAGCGCGGCCTGCCAGTAGGGCTCGCCGGCAAGCGCATGGAGCTCGTAGCGCTGCTGGAAGCGGTCGGGGAGGTCGGCGCGCGCCATGGCGTGGGGATCGTCGACCAGATCGAGGACCGGATCGTCGGGCTGAAGGTGCGCGACATCTACGAGGTCCCGGCGGCGGCGATCGTCCTGCCCGCACACCAGGAGCTCGAGCGGCTCGTGTGCACCATCCACCAGAACCAGTTCAAGCCCCAGCTCGACCGCCAGTGGGCCTACCTCGTGTACGCGGGGCTGTGGTGGGAGCCGCTGCGCGCGGACCTCGACGCCTACATGGAGAGCGTCAACGAGCAGGTGACCGGCACGATCGGCATCAAGCTCTACAAGGGCCGGGCACGCGTCGTGACGCGCTCCTCGCCCAACGCCGTCTACGACGCGGGCCTTGCTTCGTTCGCGCAGTCGGGCGGCCTGTTCTCCCAGGCGGCCTCGCCCGGCTTCATCGAGCTGTGGTCGCTGCAGTCGCGGATGGCCTGGCGCCTGCGTAACCGCGCCGAGCGCGGGTAGCATTGAGGCCGTGAGCTCGCGGCGAAATGCGATCGTCGGACGTCTCGTGTGGCACGGCGCCAAGTGGTACGTGAGGCAGCAGATCCGCTCGCGGCGCACGGCGGCCCGACGCCGCATGCCGTCGCGACGCGCGACGCTGCTCGGGGCCGCCGGCGCGCTGTCGGTGCTGGTCGCGAGCCTCGTGCTCGTCAGGCGCCTGGCGGGCTGAGCGACGCCGGCACCGCCGCCGATGAGCCGTCCGGCGTGGTGCGTAGCTTGGGGCCATCGTGGTGGCGGAGGACAGCGAGACGCCCGGCGGCGAGCCGGGGCGGGGTTCCTCGGAGGGAATCGGCTTCGGCGGCCTGGGCCGACGCGGCGAGGGCGACCTGCTGGCTGAACGGCGCGCGCGCCGTGCCGCCGAATCGGGCAAGGATGCGCTGCTCCATCGCGCCGAAGCGGCCGAGGCGACGATGCAGACGCTGCAGGCGCACGTGGTGAGCCTGCAGGGGCGCCTGCGCGAGACCGAGGAGGAGCGGGAGCGTCTGAAAGAGCTGCTCGCGAGGGGGCGCCCGTCCGAGGCGTGGGCGGCTGAGGCAGCGGGCGAGCGCGAGCTTCGCCACGTCAAGCAGCGCGAGTACGCCGAGCAGCAGCTGCGTGCCGACGCCGAGGAACGCCTGCGCGACGTCGAAGCCGCCGCCCGCGCCGAGGTGCAGCGGGTCAGGCGCCTGCTGGCGATCCGCGAGCGCGAGGCCCAGACGCTCGCGCGCGAGCTCGACGGCGTGCGCCGCGAGCTGGCCGAGGCCGAGCAGGCCGCCGCGACGGAGCACGCAGCGCTGCGGCGCGTGGAGCGCGATCTCCATGGGCGTCTGGCGGAGGTCGAGCGCCGCAAGAGGACCGTCGACCGTGAGCTGCACGCCGAGCGCGGCGCGCGCGAACGCTCCGAGCGGATGCTGCAGAGCATCGCCCGCGGACACCGCCTAATGCAGGGCGTCGTCGGCGAGCTGCGCGATCTGCTCGCGCGCCTGACGGCGGCGTTCGCGGCCGATGCCGAGGTGCGGCCCGCCGCGCCGGCTGACGCGGGCGAACCCCCCGCGCCATCGCCGGGCGCGCAGAGCGGCGCTTCGCGCCAGGCGGGCTCAGCGCGCGAGGAGCTCGCGGCGACGCTGCCCGCCGGCGAGGATATGGCCGAGGCGCTGGCGGCCGCGGTGGCGCGCCTGCGTGCGCGCGCAGACGAGACGGCGACTGGCGGCGGCGAGCGGGTCGAGCCACGCAAGCCCCACCACCACAGCATGTCGTTGATCGGGCGCTGGCGTGCTGCGCTGCGCCGCAGGCGACAGGCACGGCGACGGCCGCCTAGGATCAGCCTCTGATGCCGCCTGGGACGTGTGCGCACCTGCACGTGCATTCCGAGTACTCGTTGCTCGACGGAGCGTGCAAAATCGAGGCGCTCGCGGCGCGCGCGGCCGAGTTTGGCCAGCCAGCGCTCGGCCTGACCGACCACGGCGTGATGAACGGCGCGGTCGAGCTGTACAAGTCGTGTGTCAAGCACGACGTCAAGCCGATCATCGGCTGTGAGATCTACCTCGTAGAGGATCGTGCCGCGGCGAAGAGCTCGGGGAAGGTCGAGCGCAGCCACCTCACGCTGCTGGCTGCCGACGACGCCGGTTATCGCAACCTCGTAAAGCTCTCGTCGGCCGGTTTTCTGGAGGGGCTGCAGCGCGGCAAGCCGACCGTCGACCTCGCGCTGCTCGACCGTCACAGCGACGGGGTGATCGCCCTCAGCGGCTGCCTGGCTTCGCGCTTCTGCCGGCTGCTGGCGGACAACCGCCGCCGCGAGGCGCGTGCCCACGCCGAGCAGCTGCGCCAGATCTTCGGCGCCGAGAACGTCTACTTCGAGGTGCAGAAGAACGGCCTGGCTGCACAGGACAAGTGCAACGAGGGCATCGTCGCGATCGCGCGCGAGCTCGGCGGCAGCCTCGTGGGGACCGGCGACGTGCACTACCTGCGCCGCGACGACTACGACCACCACCGGGCGCTGTTGTGCGTGCAGACGAAGAGCACGCTGGCGGCCCCGAAGATGACGTTCGAGACCAACGAGTTCTATTTGCGCGACAGCGCCGAGATGGGCGCAGCCTTCGCGGAGTGGCCCGAGGCGATCGCCAGCACGCTCGAGATCGCCGAGCGCTGCACGGTGCAGATGGAGCTCGGCAAGCAGCTGATCCCAAGCTTTCAGACGCCCGCGGGCGTCGGCGAGCGCGAGTTCCTCGGTGAGCGCGTGCGCGAAGGCCTGTGCCTGCGCTACGGAGATCCACCACCGGCGCAGGCGCTCGAGCGCGCACAGATGGAGCTTGAGGTGATCGACCGCATGGGCTTCAACGCCTACTTCCTGATCGTGTGGGACTTCGTCAAGTTTGCCAAGGAGAACGGGATCGCCGTTGGCCCCGGCCGCGGCTCGGCAGCAGGCTCGATCGTCGCCTATGCGCTCGCGATAACCGACGTGGACCCCCTGCACTACGACCTGCTGTTCGAGCGCTTTCTAAACCCCGAGCGGGTGTCGATGCCCGACATCGACATCGACTTCTCCGTGCGCGGGCGTGAGCGGGTGATGCGCTACGTGACCGACAAGTACGGCCGTGAGTCGGTCGCCCAGATCGTCACGTTCGGCAAGATGTTTCCGCGTGCTGCCACGCGGGACGCCGCACGCGTGCTCGGGTTCGACTACGGGACCGGGGACCGCCTGGCCAAGCTGATCCCCGACCCGATCATGGGCCGCGCCCCCTCGTTCGAGGACTGTCTGCGGGAGGGACAGCCCCTGCGCCAGGCCTATGACGCCGAGGCCGAGGCGCGACAGATCATCGATGTGGCTCAGGGGCTCGAGGGCATCGTGCGCAACTCCTCGATCCATGCCGCCGCGGTCGTGATCGCCGAGGGTGCGCTGACCGATGTCGTGCCGCTGCAGCTGGCCGACGCGGGCACGGGCGGGGACGGCGAGCGCGCCTTTCGCACGGTGACGCAGTTCTCGATGAAGCCGATCGAGGACATCGGCCTGCTGAAGATGGACTTCCTCGGCCTGCGCAACCTCGACGTGATCGAGGATGCGCTCGACCTCATCCAGCGCAGCAACGCCGGTCCAGACGGCGAGCCCGCCCCGCGCCTGGACATGACCAAGCTCGACCTCGACGACCAGCGGACGTTTCAGATGCTCGCGCGCGGCGAGTCGACGGGCGTGTTCCAGTTCGAGTCCGAGGGAATGCGAGAGGCGCTCAAGAAGGTGCGCCCGGACGAGTTCAACGATCTCGTTGCGCTCAACGCTCTCTACCGCCCAGGCGCGATCGACCAGATCCCGGTTTACGCCAAGAACAAGCATCAGCCCGAGGCGATCACGTACGCCGACGAGCGCCTGCGCCCGATCCTCGAGTCCTCCAAGGGCGTGATCCTCTATCAGGAGCAGGCGATGCAGATCGCCAAGGAGCTCGCGGGCTTCTCCGGCGCCAAGGCCGACGACCTGCGCAAGGCGATCGGCAAGAAGAACCGCGCGGCGATGGCGGCGCTGAAGAGCGAGTTCGTGGAGGGGTGTCGCGCGTCGGGCACGCGCCCCGACGTGATCGAGTTCCTGTGGCAGACCAACGAGAAGTCGGCCGACTACTCGTTCAACAAGTCCCACGCCGCCTGCTATGCGCTGATCGCCTATCGGACGGCATGGCTGAAGGCCAACTACACCGCCGAGTACATGGCCGCGCTGATCTCCTCGGTGATGTCGACCAAGGACAAGGTGCCGTTCTTCGTGGCGCGCTGCGAGGAGATGGGCATCGAGATCCTGCCGCCCGACGTCAACCTCTCAGACCACGAGTTCACGGTCGGTCCATCGAGCTCCGAGCGTCCAGTGGGGAGCATTCGCTTCGGTCTCGACGCGGTCAAGGGAGTGGGCTACCAGGCCGTCGAGGCGATCAAGCACGCCCGCCACGAGGGCGGAGAGTTCACCTCGCTGTGGGACTTCTGCGAGCGTGTCGACAGCCGAGCCGTGAACAGGAAGGCGATCGAGGCGCTGATCAAGTGCGGCGCGCTCGGTTCCACCGGCGCCAGCCGCAAGGGGATGCTCGCGGTGCTCGAGCAGGCCCAGGGCGCCGGACAGCAGGCCCAGCAGGACGCGCTCGTCGGGCAGGGTTCGATCTTCGACCTCGCCGGGATGGGCACCGAGCTCGACGGCGGCACGGGGTCGGTGATCGCCGGAGCTTCGCCGGGGGACGCGCTCGCGCGTCCGATCCGCCCCGCGATCCCCCCCGAGGAGTTCGACCAGGCTCAGCTGCTGGCGGCCGAGAAGGAGGCGATCGGCCTGTTCGTGTCGGCCCACCCGCTCAAGCCGCTGCGCGACGTCCTGCGAGCGCGCGTGGACTGTCCGCTGAGCGCGCTCGCCGAGCGCCGCGACAAGGACTGGGTGACGGTCGGGGGGATCATCGTCGAGGCCAAGCGCATCCGCACGCGCAATGGTGACCCGATGATGTTCGCCGCGCTCGATGACCTCGAAGGCGCCGTCGAGGTGCTGGTGTTCGGCAAGGCTCTCGCCGAGCACGAGGCGGCATTGTCGGTGGACGAGATCGTGCTCGTCCGCGGTCGGGTCGATCACAAGGAAGCGGGCAAGACCTGCGTGGTGGCGCAGACGGTGGAGCGCTTCGCGCCCAGCGAGCAGGAGATCGATCAGGCCCGCAGCGACGCCGAGGCCGCAGCGCGCACGGCCGCCGCGGTCACCGCGCCTGTGCACCTGCAAGTTGACGCGTCCACCCTGTCGCCGAGCGTGATCGACGACATCAAGCACGTGATCGAGGACTACCCCGGCCCGGCCGAGGTGCTGCTCGACGTGCACACGCCCGCGGGCGTGAGCCGCCTGCGCCTGGGCGAGGCATACCGCGTGCAGAACACCGCGACGGTGCGCGCGGAGCTCGAACGCGCCGTCGCACCCGCGCACCTCGCGGTCGCCTAGGCCGGGCCGGCGCTCAGTGCGCGGACGCGCGTCGGCGCGCGGCGACCCCGCGCTGGTTGAGCCTCATCGCCAGCGCGACTTCCTCGCGCGACGCCCCCGAGCGTTTCTGCCCGGGCGTCTCGAGCACGCAGGGAAGCTTCTGCAGCGCGGCGGGGGACAGGAACGCGGCGCAGCCGGCCTCTCCGAGCTCGCCCGTGCCGATGTTGGCGTGGCGGTCGCGGTTTGAGCCAAGCGGCGTCGCGGAGTCGTTGAGGTGCAGCGAGCGCACGCGCCCGCGACCGAGCTCACGCGTGCACTGACGCAGTACGCCGGCCATCCCCGCGACGGTGCGTACGTCGTAGCCCGAGGCCAGCAGGTGGCAGGAGTCCAGGCACACCCCCAGGCGCCGGCCCGCGCCGGCGGCGCCCAGCAGCTGGGCGAGCTCCTCGATCGAGCGCCCGAGCGTGCCACCGGCGCCCGCCGTGTTCTCCAGGTGAAGCCCGCAGCCCTCGCTGTCGCCCAGCGCGGTGCGCATCGTCTCGCCTGCGCGCGCGATCGCGGCGGGCACGTCGCCGGACTTGGCCGAGCCGGGGTGCAGGACGACCGCGCTCGCCCCGATCGTGTGCCCGATGCGCAGCGAGTTCGTCAGTGACGCGAGCGATTTGCGTCGCACGTTCGCGTCGTCGCTTGCGCAGTTGAGCAGGTAGACGGCGTGGATCAGGACGGCATCGATCGAACTCTCGCGTAGCGCCTCGCGAAAGGCCGCGACGTCCTCATCGGGGTAGGTCGAGGCCCGCCACGTGCGCGGCGACTGGTTGAAGATCTGGATCGCCCGACAGCCCCGCTGCTCGCCGCGCTCGATTGCCTTGGACAGCCCGCCCGCGGGCGAGACGTGGGCGCCGATCAGCATTGCGCCGTCCGCCGGCGCGGGACTGGGACGGCGAAGCGGGCGAATAGCATGCGCGCCATCCTATGAGGGTCCGCTTCGCGCCATCGCCGACGGGTACGCTGCACATCGGCGGCGCGCGCACTGCGCTGTTCAACTGGTTGCTGGCGCGCCACGAGGGCGGCCGGCTGGTCCTGCGGATCGAGGACACCGACCGCGAGCGCTCCACGCGCGGGAACGTCGAGCAGATCCTCGACGCCCTGCGTTGGCTGGAGCTCGACTGGGACGAGGGACCTGTCTTTCAGAGCGAGCGCGCCGAGCGCCACGCGCAGGCGCTCGCGGCGCTGCTCGACAGCGG
Source organism: Solirubrobacteraceae bacterium (assembly GCA_035622255.1). GTDB lineage: Bacteria > Actinomycetota > Thermoleophilia > Solirubrobacterales > Solirubrobacteraceae > Palsa-744. The sequence continues at coordinate 9,122 of DASPVR010000129.1, forward strand.
CCACGCCTACCGTTCCAACGCGACAGCCGAGGACGTGCGCGCCTTCAAGCAGCTCCACGGCGCCGACCACGGCTTTCGCGGCGAGCCAGAGTCCCACGGGGCCGTGCGCCTGCACGTGCCCGATGAGGGGGCTACGGTCGTGCACGACGCGATCCGCGGCGACACGAGCTTCGAGAACGTGCATCTCGACGAGCCCGTGATCGCCCGCGCCGACGGATCGGTCCTCTACAACTTCGCGGTCGCGATCGACGACCTCGACGCTGCCATCACGCACGTCGTGCGTGGCGAGGACCACCTTTCCAACACGCCCAAGCAGCTGCTCGTGCTCGAGGCGGCCAGGGCGGTCGCGCTCGGCGGCGACGGGCCGCTGCCGGTGTATGCGCACCTGCCCCTGCTGCACGGCCCCGACGGCAAGAAGCTCTCAAAGCGCCACGGCGCGGCGTCGGTGCAGGAGCTGCGCGACGCGGGCTACATCCCGGCGGCCGTGCGCAACTACCTCGCGCTGCTCGGCTGGGGCTCTGGCGACGACGCGACAGTGCTGTCGACCGACGAGCTTGTCGAGCGCTTCACGCTTGCGCGTGTCAGCCGCAACCCGGCGCGCTTCGACGAGACCAAGCTGAAGTGGCTGAACGGCGTGTACCTCCGCAGCCTGCCGCTGCCCGAGCTCACGCGCAGCCTGGAAGCGTTCACCGGACGGCGGGACATCGAGCGGTTGGTGGCGATCAGCCAGGAGAAGATCCACACGATGGCCGACTTCTGGCCGCTGAGCGGGACGCTGCTCGACGGCCCTGTCGACGATCCCGCCGCCCGCGAGCGCTGGCTGGGCCCCGATGGCCGCGACACCCTGCGCGCGGCCCGCGCGGCGCTGGCGGCACTGCAGAGCTTCGACCAGGCGAGCGTCGCGGATGCCCTCGAAGGGGTCGTCGTACGGCTCGCGCTCAAGCCACGCCAGGTCTATCAGCCGTTGCGCGTGGCGATCTGCGGGACGACCGTCTCGCCCGGGATCTTCGAGAGCGTGGCGCTGCTCGGACGCGAGCAGACGCTCGCGCGGATTGACCGCGCGCTCACGCCAGACTGATCCCAGGCTCTCAACTGTTGCGCCGGCGCTGCCGATAGGACACCGAGACAGCGCCATCTACCCAGCGGGGGCTAGCCCGCGCGGGTGTCCGACCGCATGCCGGCAACAGCACGAAAGCCAAAACAGCGCGCCACGAAGACCCCCACGGCCAGCAAGCCAGCCGCGCCGAGGGCGCCCAAGGCCGCCCAGAAGTCGACCGAACGATCCTCCAGCGACGCCAACCGGCGCGCTCGCGGGACCACCGTGGCGAAGAGAAGCCGTGGTGTGTCGGGCAAGGTCGCCGGCCCCCAGTCCCGGGGAGGCGCTGCCCCGGTGC
>DASPVR010000130.1:0-13222 GCA_035622255.1 Solirubrobacteraceae bacterium
ATGCCAGGTGGTCCTCGGGCAGCCATTCTCCGAGGCTCGGTGGCATCAACAGCACCTGCTCGCGGTCACACTCGATGAAGTTCTGAGGCATGCCGCAAGTCTCTTGAACCCACCAGACGGCACCCTTTTCCCGACAGCCACTCGGGTCACAAAACTGCGTCATTCGGTCGGTGAGGTTCTCGATTCAGATCCTGGCGCGCCCCGATCCTGCGGGGGAAAATGCGACGCGCGACGGTGAGCTGCTGCTGCCCGGAGCGGCTCCAGCGCTGGCCGAGCCGGCAATTGCCGGCGCGGCCAAGACCGTGCCACCGATAACATCCGGCTGCTCGCCATCCAGCTCGCAGCTTCGGCCGCTGTATGCGCTGTCGGACGCGACGGCTACAGGCGATCGTTGCCGGAGATCGACGCTACGGGAGCCGGCCGGCCTGTAACAGGCGAGTCGATCCGCATCTAGATCCATCGTCATCGAAACCGACCGTGTCGCGATCAGGCAATATCACCCGACGTACTACGAGCCGGCGTAGGTCAGATCCAGTTCGGACCGTCGCGCCGAGACCGATGAGTTGACGGATGGGAGCGAAGGAATGGATCTTCAACAGACCCTGGAAAAGCTCGTGGAGAACGCCCACGAGGAGCTGCACGTTGTTCGCAAGCGTGCTGAGGAGAAGACGCCGGCCCGCGACCACGGCAAGGACTACCACCAAGCCCAGGAGGCCGCCGATCGTCTGGATCACTATGCCCACCAGCTGCACCGACTTCACGACGCCGAGTATGGCCAGGGCTGGAGGCACCACAGCGCGGGCGATCGCAGCTAGATTTCTGCTGCGCGGTCACTCCTGCGACGAAGGAGAAGCCGCGCCGTCCCGACCGACGGCGCTGGCGTCAAACGCTCGGAAAGCCGGGCGGGCGCGCTCAGCCGGTCGTGCGACGGCGGTAGAGGTGCGTTGCCAGCGGGGCGAAGAGCGCGATCAGCGCGAGCGACCACAGCAGCGACGCCAGCAGCGGGTGCTGCATCGGCCAGGTGTGGATGCTCGCCGATGGGTTCGGGTTGGAGAACAGGTTGCGCGCGCTCGAGGTGACGGCGCTGATCGGGTTCCAGTCGGCGACCGTCCTCAGCGCTGCGGGCATGTGCTCGGTCGGCACGAGCGCGTTTGAGACGATCGCCAGCGGAAACAGGAGCACCAGCCCGACGCTCTGGGCGGACTCGGGACCCTTGCTGATCATCCCCAGACAGGCGCATCCCCACGACAGCGCGTAGCTGAAAAGCAGAAAGATGCCGAAGCCGCCGAGGGCGGCGAGCACGCCCCCCTCCGGACGCCAACCCACTATCAGGCCCGTAACGGCGACGAACGCCGAGCAGATCATGGCCGTGAGCACATCGGCGAACGTGCGCCCGATGAGCACCGCCGGCCGCCACATCGCGAGCGTGCGAAAGCGTTCGATCACGCCGTTGCCCAGATCCGCGCTCAGGCCCACGGCGGTCCCCATCGCGGAGGTTGTGAGGTTGATCGCGAGCAGGCCGGCGATCGCGAAGCTCGTATAGCTGCCGCCTCCGGGCAGGACCACGCCGGCGCCGAACACGTACACGAACAGCAGCGTGAAGAGCACCGGCTGCACGGTCACGTCGGAGAGCTGCAGCGGCTCACGTGCGATGTGCACGAGGTTGCGCCTGGTCAGCACGAGCAGGTCACGAAGCCCCTTCATGCGGGCACCTCCTGCCGTTCGGGGGTCACCTCGCTGGGGTGCCCGGTGAGGGCGAAGAACACGTCGTCGAGCGAGGGCTGGTGGACCACGACGTGGTCCACCGTGATCGCGGCCTCGTCGAGCGCGCGCACGATCGTGGTGGCCAGCCCCGGGACGCTGCGCACGGGTGCGCTCAGCTCCCGACCGTCGCGGCTCACGTGCACGGGGCCGGCCGCAAACTCCTCGAGCGCCTCACCGGCGTCTGGGCGCGGCTCGCTGAGCGTGACCTCGAGCCGCGCGCCACCGGTCTTCGCCTTCAGCTCGGCGGCGGTGCCGCTCGCGATCACGCGCCCATGATCGATCACGACGATGCCGTCTGCCAGCTCATCAGCCTCGTCCAGATACTGCGTGGTCAACAGCAGCGTCACGCCCTCCGCCACGAGGCCGCGGATGATCGCCCACATGCGGACCCGGCTGGTCGGGTCAAGGCCGGTGGTTGGCTCATCCAAGAACAGCACCGGCGGGTGCGCGACCAGCCCGGCCGCAAGGTCGAGGCGTCTTCGCATCCCACCTGAGTAGGTCTTCAGCAGCCGATCGGCCGCGTCGAGCAGGTCGAACTGGGCGAGCAGCTCCTTCGCGCGCACCACGGCCTGACGCCGACGCAGCCCACCCAGGCGACCGACCAACTCGAGGTTTTCGCGACCTGTCAGGAGCTCGTCGAGCGTCGCTTCCTGAGCGGTCACGCCGATCCCGTGCCGCACCGCGTCAGCTTCGGTGACCACGTCGTGGCCGGCCACGCGCGCCCGGCCCCCGTCAGGCAGCGAGAGCGTCGTGAGGATGCGCACCGCGGTGGTCTTGCCGGCTCCGTTGGGTCCGAGCAGGCCGAGGATCGAGCCCGCCGGTACCTCTAGGTCGACGCCGTCGAGCGCCACGGTCGACCCAAAGCGCTTGCGCAGGGCCTCAGCTTCGATCATCGACTCGGTCATGTGGATATAATACAGTAACTGAAAAAATTATGCAACTGGAAATATTGCTACGATGCGCACATGAACGGCGAGACCTTCCCAGCGGCAGCCGCTGCGAGCGCACGAGACGACGGGGGGATGATCGACGAGCTCTTCGATGACGCGCGCATCAGGCGTGTGCTCGAGGATGAACTCGGCGAGGAGCTCGCCGCAGCCTTCCTGGTCGCGCGCGAGACACAGGAGCGTTGGGCGCGCCGGCGCCATCCTGACGACGGGCTGCGCGAGCGCAAGAAGCGCCGTACCCGTCAGCAGATCTCCGATGTCGCGACGACGCTTTTCGTCGTGCGCGGCTTCGACAACGTGAAGGTCTCTGAGATCGCGGAGATCGTCGGGGTCTCGGAGAAGACCGTCTACAACTACTTCCCCACCAAGGAGTCGCTCGTCTTCGACCGCGCCGACGAGACGGTCGATCGGCTGGTGACGGCGCTGCGCGGACGCAGCCCGGGCGAGTCTCCGACGAAAGCGGTGCTGCGCGCTCTGGCCGACGACATGGACGACCTCGAAGACCTGCCCGATGAGCTCTATGCCTTCTTTCCCCTGTTCAACGAGATGATCGCCGCCACGCCGGCGCTGCGCGCCGCGTGGCTGGACCTGCAGAGCCGGCTCGTCGAGGTCGCCACTGCCGAGCTTGCCCAGCTCGCCGACGTCGATCCGCGTGATCCCGAGCCGATGGTGGCGGCGCGCGCGATCGTGGCGCTCAGCGACCTCTCCTTCGCCGCGCGGATTCGCCACATCGAAGCGGGCTTGCGCGGCGTCGAGTTGCGCTCCGTGGTCGTCGAAGACCTCGAGCGCGCGGCGCGCCTGTTGGACGCTGGCTTGTGGTCCTTCAACCTGCTCGCGCAGGGTCGGCGGACTCGCGGCCAGCTGCGCGAAGCGGCGATCGCCGCTGAAGATGCACGTCGCCAGGTCCAGCAGGCGCTCAAGCAGGCTCGCGCCGCCTGGCACGAGCTGACACGCACCGATCGCCTCGCCGAGCGCCGCGCGCGCAGCGACGCACGCGAGCGTCGCCGCGATGGCAGGCGCGCCAGGGAGGACGCCAGATGCATGGGCGCGGAGCTGCGACGCGATGCGAGTGAGCTCGGGCACGCGGCACGCGAGCTGGCGCAGCAGGTCGCATACGAGGCCCTGCGCGCCAAGCTGCAGGAGCGCCGGGAGGCAATCCGCACACGCCAAGCGGCCATCCGAGCGCGGCGCGGCGCGATCGACGAAGAGCTGGAAGCCGACGACGAGTAGCAAGCTCCATCCCGACCTGGCTATGGTGGCTGGCCGTGGCAGACGAGGGGTTTCCAGCGCGGCTGTGGGCGATCGCCGACCTGTTCACGCCGATGGCGGTGCGGGTGGCGGCTACGCTGCGTCTGGCCGATCACATCGCCGAGGGGGCCGATTCTTTGGCTGCGCTGGCGCAGCGCACCGACAGCGATCCCGACGCGCTTGGCCGGCTGGTTGATCACCTGGTCAGCGTCGGGGCATTGCAGCGCCGGGGCACCGGCACCCTCTCGCTCACCGATCTGGGCGAGCAGCTACGCGAGGGGCATCCGGGCGACGGGCGGGCGTGGCTTGACATCGAAGGCCCCGTCGGCCGCGCCGAGCTCTCGGCGCTGCACCTACTCGACACGGTGCGCACAGGACGCCCCGCCTACCCGCTGATCTACGGGCGCGGGTTCTGGGAGGACCTCGCCGCCCAGCCGGCGCTCGCGGAGGCCTTCGACACGTTGATGGCCTCCCGGCTTCGCAACGAGCTGTCGCTGATCGCGGCGGGCTATGACTGGGGTACGCTCGGCCACGTGATCGACGTCGGCGGCGGCAATGGGACGCTGCTCGCCGCTATCCTCACCGCCCATCCCGGCTTGCGCGGCACGCTGGTGGAGCTCGCCGGCCCGGCCGGGACTGCTGGTCGCACGCTCGCCGATGCCGGCGTCGCCGAGCGCTGCGAGATCGTGGCGGGCAGCTTCTTCGAGCAGCTGCCGGAGGGCGCGGATGCCTACCTCCTCTCCGGCGTGCTGCACGACTGGGACGACGCACACGCCCTTCAGATCCTGCGCCGCTGCGCCGCGGCGGCCGGCCCAACGGGCCGGGTGCTTGTGATCGAGGATGGCCTGCTCGAAGACGTCGCCGCGTCCGGGCTGCGCACCGAGATGGACCTGCGCATGCTCGCCTACACGGGTGGCCGCGAGCGCACGCTGGGCGACCTCGAGCTGCTGGCCGCCAACGCCGGTCTGGATGTCAGCGCGGCTTTCCGCGCCACGCGCTACCGCAGCCTCGTCGATCTGCGCACCCGGGACGCCGCGACGCTCGCCTCGTGACCCCCGAGGAGCGCGCCAACCTCGCACACCTGCGCCGCGCCCGCGATCTCATGGATCGGGAGTACGCGCGCCCGCTCGACGTCGCCGCTATCGCGCGCGCCGGGCTGATGTCGACCGCACACTTCTCACGGCAGTTCCACGTCACATACGGGGAGACCCTTATGCCTATCTGATGACCCGGCGAATCGAGCGGGCGAAGGCGCTGCTGCGCCGCGGCGACCTATCTGTCACCGAGGTCTGCACGGCCATCGGGTGTTCGTCGCTGGGTTCGTTCAGCGCACGCTTCACCCAGCTGGTGGGCGAGACGCCCGCGGTCTACAGGGCCCGTAATCACGGTGCGCTCGCGCGCGTGCCGGGATGCATCGCAAAGGACCTCACCCGCCCGAATCGCAAGTCGAGCAGGATCGGAGAAGCGCAGGGATCGCTGGCTCTATAGCGTGGCGGGCATGGATCTCACCCTCTCCACCTGCTTCGTGCTGGTCCACGAGCCCGACGCCGCGCTGGCCTTCTACCGAGACACGCTCGGGCTCGAGCTGCGCAACGACGTCGCCCGCCAGGACTTCCGCTGGATCACCGTCGGTGCCGCCTCCCAGCCCGGCGTCGGGATCGTGCTCACCAACTACCTCAACGGCACCCCCGCCGACAGCGACGCGCTCGCGGCCCTGATAGCCAAGGGCGCTCTCAACGGCGTGCACTTCCACGCCGACGACCTCGACGCCGCCTTCGAGCGGGTGCGCGACGCGGGGGCCGAGATCGTGCAGGAGCCGACCAACCAGCCGTGGGGGACACCCGACTTCGCCGTGCGTGACCCGTCGGGCAACCTGATTCGAATCGACCAGCCCGCCGTGTAGCCAGAGGATCTCCGGCGCGTTGCGGCCGCGAGCACGAGGTCGTCCTGGGCCGCTTCAGCGGGCAGCAGGCGGCCCTATCGCGGACCAAGATGAGAATAAGATGCAGTCCTAAATAGCGTATGCTCGTGCAGCTGGAGTCGGCCAGCCACGACACGAACTGAACCCAATGCACGCCATGCATCGCCCCGCTCGCGCTCCCGGCCGCGCTTTCTTCGCTGTCGCGGCCCTGCTGTCGCTGCTCGCTATCGCGGCCCTGACCGGCTGCGGCAGCTCCTCGTCAGGCTCCGCTTCGGCGTCGGGGTCGGGCGCCGCCACCCCTGGCGCGATCGCCGCGGTCGGAGCAGAGAACGAGTACGCCAACGTGATCGAACAGATCGGAGGTCGTTACGTGCAGGTCAGCGCGATCGAGAGCAACCCCAACACCGACCCGCACACCTTCGAGGCGAGTCCCAGCGTCGCACAGGAGGTCAGCCAGGCCAAGCTGATCGTCCAGAACGGCGTCGGCTACGACACGTACATGGAAAAGATCGAGTCCGCCACGCCGAGCTCCTCGCGCAAGGTCATCGATGTCCAGAAGCTCCTCGGCCTGCCCGAATCGACCCCCAACCCCCACCTCTGGTACAAGCCGACGACGATGCCAGCCGTGGCGAGGGCGCTCGCGGCCGATCTGTCGGCACTGCAGCCGACGCACGCGGCGTACTTCCAGGCCAACGCGCGGACGTTCGAAGCTTCGCTGCAGCCGTGGCTGACGGCGCTGCGCCAGTTCAGCGCGCGCTACCCGAATACGACCGCCGCGACGACCGAGCCGGTCGGCGACTACATGCTGGAAGCGGCGGGCATCAAGAACCTCACCCCGTTCGGCATGCAGGCGGACATCATGAACGGCACCGACGTCTCACCCCAGGACGTGTCGCTGCAGGACCGCCTGTTCGCGGACCACACGGTCAAGGTGTTCGTCTACAACCAGCAGGTCACCGACTCGGTGACTGAAGGCTTCCTCAAACAGGCTGCGCACGCCGGGGTGCCGGTCGTCGGCGTATACGAGACGATGCCCACGCCGGGATACGACTACCAGTCGTGGATGCTCGCCGAGCTGACGGCGCTGGAAAGGGCGGTCGCGGACAGGGCATCCACCCAGAAGCTGTGAGCGGCGCGAGCGGTGATGGCGGCCAGGCGAGCCGCAACGAAGGGCCGGTCCTGTCGGTGGAGGAGGTGACCGCGCGGCTTGGTGGCCGCACGGTGCTCGACGAGGTCTCTTTTCAGATCGGCGCGGGCGATTTCACGGGCCTGATCGGCTCCAACGGCGCGGGCAAGACGACGCTGTTTCGGGTCATCCTCGGGATGCAGCCACTCAGCCACGGGCGCGTACTCGTGGAGGGGAGAGCGCGGTCTCGCCGCAATCCGCTGATCGGATACGTGCCGCAGAAGTTCTTGCTCGATCCCGACATGCCGCTGCGCGCGCGCGACCTCGTCGCGCTCGGCATCGACGCGCACCGGTTCGGGATCGCCCGCCCTTCGCGCGCGCGGCGCGAGCGCGCCGAGGAGATGCTCGCGGCCGTAGACGCACTCGAGTTCGCCGACACGCGAGTCGGCCTGCTCTCCGGCGGCGAGCAGCAGCGCGCGCTGATTGCCCACGCGCTCGTGGGCAGACCACGACTTCTGCTGGCCGACGAGCCGCTCGCGAACCTGGATCTGCGCAGCGCCGACGAAGTCGTGGCACTGCTGGCACGAATCGCGCGCGAGCAGTCGATCTCGGTCTTCATCTCCGCGCACGAGATCAACCCGCTGCTGCCCGTGATGGACCGCGTCGTGTACCTCGCGGCCGGCCGGGCGGTCAGCGGACGCGCGCAGGACGTCGTGCGCAGCGACGTGCTCAGCCGACTCTACGGCCATCACGTCGACGTCCTGCACGTGCACGGCCGAGTGATCGTTGTGGCGGGCGCCGGCCAGGACCTCGGCGGCCACGAGCTGCGCTTTCCCGATGCCGAGACACACGAGGTCGACGCGTGAGTCACTTCCTGGCGCCGGTCTTCGAGACGGGCTTCTTCGACAGCGACGCGGTGCGCACCGCGGTGATCGTGGGGGCCGTCGTCGCGCTCCTGTCGGGGGGACTGGGGGTGTTCACGGTGATGCGCAGGCAGTCCTTTGCCGCCGAGGCGCTGGGTGACGTGGACACCACGGGCGGCTCAGGCGCGTTTCTGGTCGGCGCCGGGCCGCTGTGGGGATTCCTCGCGTCCGGGGTCCTCGCGGCGGGGGCGATGGAGCTGGTCGGCATCCAGCGTACGCGCGGGCGCGACCTCGCGACTGGGATCGTGCTCGCCGCCGCGCTCGGGCTCGCCGCGCTGTTCCTCTACTTCGACACGACCGTCCACGACACGACCGGCGCAGCCCAGACGGTGCTGTTCGGATCGATCTTCACGATCACCGGCTCGACGATCCCGCTCGTGGCCGTGCTCGCGTTCGTGGTCGTCGCGATCATGCTCGTCATTCACCGACCGCTGCTGTTGAGCACGGTCAGCCCCGAGATCGCCACAGCCAGGGGCGTGCCCGTGCGCCTGCTCGGCGTCGCGTACCTGCTCGCGCTCGCCTTTGCGGTCGCGCTGTGCGCGCTGACGATCGGCTCGATCCTCTCGACGGCGTTGCTGGTCGGCCCCGCCGCCGCGGCGCTGCGGGTGAGCAAACGGCCCGGACGGGCGATTCTCGCTGCGGCGCTGCTCGGTGCGGCGTCGATGTGGTTGGGCATAGTGCTCGCGTACGACAGCTACTACTGGCCGCCGAAGGGCACGGGCTGGCCGGTGAGCTTCTTCGTCGTCACGATCGTGTTCGTGATCTACCTGCTCTCGGGCGTGCCCGGGTGGAGAGAGCGCCGGCGAGCACGCGGAGGGAGGGGGTAGGCAGATGTTCTCCGGCTTCATGGTCAACGCCTGGGTCGTCGCGAGCGTCGTCGCGGTGGTGGCAGGCGTCGTCGGGTTCTTCGTGGTCCTGCGTGGCTCTGCGTTCGTAGCCCACGCGATTCCCAACGGCGCCTTCGCCGGCGCTGCGGGAGCGGTGCTCATCGGCGTTGACACGCTCGTCGGGCTGGCCGTGTTCTCGCTGCTCGGGGCGCTCGTGATCGGCGTCCTTGGCCGTCGCGGGCGCCACGACGCGGTCACTGCGCTCGCGCTCGTGACGATGCTCGGGCTCGGTGCGCTATTTCTCAGTCTCAGCTCGGAGTACGAGCCGGCCGTTTACTCGCTGCTGTTCGGCGAGGTGCTCGGGATCAGCTCCAACGAGCTGGCTCCCACGGCCAGCCTGGCCGCGGTGTGCGTGCTCGTGGTCGCGTTGCTCTACAGGCCGCTGATGCTCTCCTCGGTGTTCGCCGAGGCCGGTCAGGCGCGGGGGATCGATCCCTGGCGCATGGAGATCGTGTTTCTGTTCGTGGTCGCGCTGGCGACGACGATGACGGTGCCAGTCGTGGGCACGTTTTTGGTCTTCAGCCTCATGATCGGCGCGCCCGCAGCGGCGCGCTCCTTCACCGCCAAGCCGGCGCTCGCGCTGTGGCTTTCGGTGGCGCTCGCGCTTGCGACCGTGTGGGCCGCGATCGCCCTCTCCTATACGACCGATTACCCGATCGGCTTCTTCGTCGGCAGCATCGGTGCGGCGCTGTACGCGCTGGGGCGTGTGTGGGCAGCGCCGAGGCGCCGCCTGGACGTCGACGGCGCGGTCACATCGGGAACACAACCCCCGTCACATCCACCCGAACGCCATACCATCCTCACATGAGCCGGCGAGCTGACACTGACCCCCAGCGACCGAACGAGGGTGACGTCCGGCGCGCGGCGGGTCGGTCCCCTGATGACGCCTGGATCCAGCGCGCCCAGGCCAGGCTGGCCGCGGCCGGACATCGGCGCGGCGGGGCCCGCACAGCGCTGCTGGAGCTGCTCAACCAGCAGCAGTGCGCGCTCAGCGCGCAGGAGATCGAGGACGCCCTGCGCGCCAAGCGCGCCGCGCGCTGCGTTAGCCGCGCGAGCGTCTACCGCAACCTCGATGAGCTCGAGCGGCTGGGACTCGTCCAGCGCGTGGAGATAGGCCAGACGATGGTCCGCTATGAGCGCGTACCCGAGCGCGCCGAGCACCACCACCACCTCGTGTGCGACGAGTGCGGCGCCGTCATGCCTTTCTCAGACCCCGGCCTGGAGCAGGCGATCCAGACGCTCAGCCGGCGGGTGCCGCTGGCCGTCTCAGAGCACGAGATCGTGCTGCACGGCGCATGCCGGGACTGCGCGGCATAGAGCGGCGTCGCCAGAGCTCGGGACGGAACGTGCCAACCACCGCGGCTGGCGCTAGTCTGGCGTCATGAAGGGCGATCGCGTTGAGATCGTCGTGGCGCTGGATGACGGTTCGCGCGCCTACGAGGTCAAGGCAACGCGAGCTGGGCGCCGCGTGGAGGTCGCGACGGTGCGTGGGATCGTCGAGGTCACCGAGGTGACACGCAGCGGGCAGCCGGTGCGAACCGCCCGCTTCATGGCCAAACGGGTGGTCGCGCTCGTCGAGCATCCCGCCAGCGAGGTCGTCCGCGAGCCCGAGCCGCTGGGCTGACAAGACCCGAGCTGCTCGGCGGGCGCGCGCGATCAAGGAAGCTGTTCCTCGATTTCTTCCTTGGCTTTGCCGATTGCTTCGCGCGTCTTTTCTTCTAGTTCGCCTGTGACCCGTTCACCGGGCAGTTCGTATGTGCCACGGATGTAGGCGTCCCAGTTTTCGTCGGCTTCCTCGGAGACTTCCTGTCGGAAGGCGTCGGCTTCGTCGATGATCTGGGTCGTCTCCTTCTGGGCGTTCTCGGATTCGGTCAGGCGCTGACTCTCGGCCGCCGAGGGGTTGAAGCTCGCCCACGACTGGGCAAGCGCCTGTCCGTAGGCGGAGTCGCCGCTCTGCGGCGCCGACACGTCGGAGTAGTAGAAGAGCCATTCTTCGGCGCTGCCGGTGGCGGTAGTCGTAGCCGCGATCATCGCCGCTTCCCAAGGCACGCCGTTGCGCGTGAAGCGCAGCAGGTCGAAGGAGGCGTTCCAGCCCGCGAAGGAGACCGGTTTGCTCGTCACGAGTGTCACACCCGCTATACCCGCGTTGACCAGCCTGTCGAGCGCGGGGCCCCACAGTGTCGTGGCCGCGGCGGTGCTTTCCTGATAGCCGGCGATCGCCGGACACAGGGCGGTCTCGCCCGGAACGTGTTCTGCGTAGTAGGCCTTCGTGGACCCGGGCACGCACACGGGCATGCCAACACCGAATTCGATCCCGCCGTGGGCTGTGTCGAGGCATTCGATGATGCCTTTGGCGCCGCCGCAGTTGAACCCGACCGGCACCTGCGCCGTCGCAGAGTGGTCGGAGTTGGTGAACGGCTGCAGCGCCACGGGGGCGACAGGGTTTGCCTTCTTTTCGATCGGAGTGCTTATAGCCTTGCCCCCGCGCGCCGTGCCGGCGATCTGTTCGAGCAACGGTTCGAGCGATGACGCGGCGGCGGCATTGGCCGTGCTCGCCTTCAGCGCGCGATGCCCGCCCTGCTTGGGCCCCTTGCCGTGTGACGGCTTGCCCTTCGACTTGCCGGTGCGCTTGCTGACCACCTTGTGCACGCCCCAGGCGATGAGCGCCAGTTTGCCCGAGCTCACCTGTCGGACCTGGAAGCGCTCCCGGTGGCCGGCGTGGACGACGTTCGCCGTGTAGGACGTCGGGGTCTGCGTTGACGATGTCACGGTGCTCTTGCTCTGCGCGATCAGCGTTGCGGCAACCTTCGCGGGGGCTTCGGCGGTAGCGACGAGCAGGTAGTTGACGAACGCACCGCGGGACTTCGAGAACACTTTCTCGACCCCTTTGGACGTGCGCGTGAGCGAGAAGTCGCGCGGCGCGCGGACGGTGAATCCGGTCGCGTGGTCTGTCAGCGTAACGAGGCCGCTGTTCGAGCCTCCGCCGTTGCAGTGCCGGGACTCCGACTTGCCTTTCTTGCCCTTGCACTGGGTCGGAGCGCTGTGGTGTCCGCCCTTTGTATGGCGACCGCGCGCGCTTGCGGCAAGCGCCGTGGCCGGCACGATCGCGAGCGCCAGCAGGCCGACCAGCGCAAGGACTTTGAGGACAGGGCGTGCGAGGGTGCTGTGGAGATGCGATCCGGGCATCGGCTGGACCCTATGACGGGGGCGTTGCCGGGTTCGACACGCGCACGCGCGATGTGAAGGCGTCCAGGGCCGATCGGACGTTTGTTCCAGCGATCTCGCGCAAATGCGCCGATCCGCCGCGTCAAAAGCAGCCGGGTGTGCCCTGGGGAGCCGGGTGCATCGTTACGATCGACCGCACCGTTCCGAGCGCGCACGATCAGCTAGCTCGAAGGGCGCACGCGCTGCGCGGGGCGCACGCTGGGCGGGGGGCGCACACTGGGCGGGGCGCACAGCGCAGGCAGCTGAGCGAGGGGATCTCAGACGGACCCCCTCGCCGCTGCCCGTGTCAGCTCTGGTCAGTAGCGGAAGCTCACCCGCCAGGTCGTCGGAAACGCGGTGGTGTTGACTTGGACCATGACGTAGTGACCCGCAGCGATCGAGACCGTCCCGATATTGGAGCAGCTCGTCGCGCCTGCCGCGACCGTACACGTCATCACGACCGTCTGCTGTCCGCTCGGCGTCTCGTCGATGACGTTCACCGCCGAGCTCGTTTTGGCAAGTGGGGCCGTTGCGGCTTCGGCTTGCAGATCGGAGATCAACCCGCCGCCTGCTGAGACTGGGCCTTCGGTGAACAGGAAGTCGCGCCCAGCTGTGTTCGGGCAGACGCTCGCGTAGCTCATATTGGCGACATTGCCCAGGCACTCACCGCTGAGTACCAGTCGCTCGCTGCCGAATATCGCCTCGTGGCCGCCGATCGGGTCCGATCCAGCGGGTCCGGTGGGACCGGTGCTGCCCTTGGACCCGGTCGCACCCGCGATGCCGGTCGCCCCGGTCGCCCCGGTCATTCCTGTTCCGGTCGCTCCAGTCGCGCCAGTAGGCCCGGTGGTTCCCGTTGGACCAGTTGTCCCTGTTATCCCCTTCGCTCCTTCTGTCCCGTTGGAGCCGGTCGCTCCGGTGGCACCTGTACTTCCGCTGGCGCCCGTGCTTCCGTCAACCCCGGTGCTTCCGCCCGGTCCCGTGGCTCCCGTCGCACCGGTCACCCCGGCGGCGCCCGTAGCGCCGGCCGCCCCCGTCGCGCCGGCTGCGCCTGTTACCCCGGTCGCGCCGCTTGCCCCTGTGGCTCCGGTCACGCCGGCGCTTCCCGTCGCGCCGGTCGCGCCGGGTGTGCCAGTGGCTCCGGCTGCGCCCGTGGCGCCAGCCGTCCCTGTAGCCCCGGCGGCGCCTGTAGCCCCGGCGGCGCC
>DASPVR010000131.1:0-15043 GCA_035622255.1 Solirubrobacteraceae bacterium
CAACACCGCTTCCTCGATCGCCTCTCTCTCGGCAACGCACTGGATGACCTTCCCATCGTTGTTGGCAATCGCCGTCTCGGGGTCCTTGAGGCCACGTCCGGTGAGCACGCACACAACCTGCTTGGCGCCGTCCGCGCCATACTTGAGCAGCCCCGCAACCGAGGCGGCCGAGGCCGGCTCGCAGAACATCCCTTCCCTGGCGGCCAGCAGGCGGTAGGCGGCGAGGATCTCGGCGTCGCTGACGACGCGGATCGCCCCGCGCGAGTCGGTCGCGGCGGCCATCGCGTCCTCCTAGCGCACCGGGTTGCCGATGCGAATCGCGCTGGCCACCGTTTCGGGGTGCTCGATCACCCGCCCCTCCACGATCGGGGCCGCGCCCTCGGCCTGGAAGCCGAGCATCCTCGGGGCCGCGCCCAGCTCCTTGAACCCGCGCCAGTAGGAGGTGATGTTGCCCGCGTTGCCGACCGGGATGCAGAGCGCTTCCAGCTCGCCGTCGAGCGCCTCGTGGATCTCGAACGCGGCCGTCTTCTGACCTTCGATGCGGTAGTTGTTGACCGAGTTGACCAGCACGATCTGGTGCGTGTCGGTGAGCTCGCGCACGAGCGTGAGCGCCTGGTCGAAGTTGCCCTGTAGAGAGATCACGCGCGCGCCGTGCACGAGCGTCTGGGCCATCTTGCCCTGCGCGATCTTGCCCTCGGGCACGATCACAGCGCACGTGATCCCGGCGCGCGCCGCATACGCCGCCGTGCTCGCCGCCGTGTTGCCCGTCGAGGCGCAGATCACCGCCTTGGCGCCGTCGCGCACCGCAGCCGACACCGCGCAGGTCATGCCGCGATCCTTGAACGACCCGGTCGGGTTGGCCCCCTCGAGCTTCAGGCGCACGCTGGCGCCGACGAGCTGTGAGAGGACCGGCGCGCGCAGCAGCGGGGTCGAGCCCTCCTGCAGGCTCACGAGCTTGTCGCCGGGCTCGAACGGCAGGCGATCGAGGTAGCGCTCGATCAGGGGCACGTGGGTCCCCGTGAACGCGTGGCCCTCTATGCGCGGCAGCGGCACCGGTCGGAGGCTCACATGAACTCCTCTGCGATCACCCTGATCATGCGGGGTGGCGATCGTACAAAGTCGAACTCGGCCACCCGCGCGATCGCGGCGCGGATGCCCGACTCGAGCACCGGGTGGGTCACCATCACCAGGCGCGCCCCCTCTCCGCTGCCACGCTGCACGACCGAGCCGATCGACACCTCGTGGTCGCCGAGCACCTGGGTGATCTTGGCGAGCACACCGGGCCGGTCGGCGACGTCGAAGTGCAGGTAGAAGGCGCTGTGGACGTCGGTGATCATCTCGAGCGCAAGCGGCGGCGCCGGCGGGCGGGCGCCCCCCGTCATCACGCTCACGACGTCGCCGAGCACCGCGCTTGCCGTCTGGCGGCCGCCGGCTCCCGGCCCCGACAGCGTGATCTCGGTGATCGTCTCGGACTCGACGGTGATCGCGTTGAACGGACCGGCGACCGAGGCGAGCGGGTGGCCGGAGTAGAGGAAGGTCGGATAGACGTGAACCGACAGCCCGCCGTCGCGACGTTCGGCGCTCCCCACGAGCTTCAGCCCGAGACCGAGCTCGCGCGCGTAGGCGAGGTCGTCGAGCTGCAGGTGCTCGATGCCTTCGTAGCGCACCTGCTCCAGGTGCACGGGCGTACCGAACGCCAGGCGGGCGAGGATCGCCATCTTGGCCGCGGCGTCGCGCCCGCTCACGTCGTCGCTGGGATCGGCCTCGGCGAAGCCGCGGGCCTGGGCCTCGGCCAGCGCCTCGTCGTAGGTGCGCCCGTGCCCCATCTCGCTGAGGATGAAGTTGGTCGTGCCGTTGACGATCCCGTGGATGCGCTCGATCGGGGTGGCCGAGAGCGATTCCTCGAGCACGCGCACGACCGGCACCGCGCCGGCGACCGCGGCCTCGAAGCGCAGGCGCACGCCGTGCTGGCGCGCGGTCTCGAACAGCTCCTCGCCATGCTGGGAGAGCAGCTGCTTGTTGGCGCTGACGACGTCCTTGCCGGCGCGCATCGCGGTCAGCAGGTACTCGCGCGCGGGCTCGATCCCGCCCATCAGCTCGACGATCAGGTCGGCGCCGGCGAGGACCTCCTGAAAGCTCCCGCGCGAGCGCGTGAGCACGCCCGAGACGACCGGGCGGCGCCCGTTGAAGCGCTCGATCTCCTGCGCGCGCTGCGCCAGCAGCTCGTCGAACGCCGAGCCGACCGTGCCATGGCCGAGCAGGCCGACAGCGAACGGGGGCGGCGCCCCGCCGGGCGCGCTCGGCGCGCTAGGCGACATCGCGCGCGGTCAGATCGTCGAAGCTCTCGCGCCTGACCACGACGCGCGCGTCGCCGTCACGACAGAACACGACCGGCGCCCGGGGTGCGCCGTTGTAGTTGTTGGCCATCGCGTAGCCGTAGGCGCCGGTGCCGGGGGTCACGATCACGTCGCCCGGGCGTGGGTCGGCCAGCAGCGCGTCGGCCACGATCACGTCGCCCGACTCGCAGTGCTTGCCGGCGAGCACGCAGCGATCCTCGCCGCCGAAGCGGTCGGCGACCTGGGCTTCATAGCGCGCGCCGTAGAGCATCGGGCGCAGGTTGTCGGACATGCCCCCGTCAACGGCCACCCAGCGCGAAACGTTCTGCTTGACGCTCTCAACGGTGTAGAGCGTCACGCAGGCGTTGGCCACGAGCGCGCGGCCCGGCTCGATCAGGATGCGCCGGTCGGGCCCGATCCCGCTGGCGTGCGCAGTCTCGATCAGCGCGGTCACGTACTGCTCGATCGAGGGCGGCTCGGGCTGATCGGCCGTGTAGCGCACCCCCAGCCCGCCACCGAGGTCCCACACGGCGAAGTCGCCGAGCGAGGCGAGCTGTGCGACCTCGCGGCGAAACGGCTCGAGCTCGAGCAGCTGGGAGCCGATGTGCGCGTGCAGACCCACGAGCGACATGCCCGCGGTCGCGCGCGCACGCTCGATCGCAGCGGGCGCCTGGGACATCGCAAAGCCGAACTTCGAGTCCGCCTGCCCGGTTGAGATCTTCGCGTGCGTGTCGCCACGCACATCGGGCGTGACGCGCACGAGCACCTGCTGCTCGCGCCCGGCCCGGCCTCCCCGCCGGGCGCCCTGCTCGATCAGCCGCGCCAGCCTCTCGATCTCGTCCGGCCCGTCGATCACGATCAGCCCCACGCCTCGCTGCAGCGCGAGCGCGAGCTCGGCCTCGGACTTCGCGTTGCCATGCAGCACGATCCGCTCCGTCTGAAAGCCGGCATTGAGGGCGAGGTGCAGCTCGCCACCGGAGGCCACGTCGCACCACAGCCCCTCGCCGGCGAACAGCTCGAGCACCGCGCTGCAGGGAAAGGCCTTGGAGGCGAACGTCACGTGCGTGTCGTCGTGGCCGGCGGCGGGGCCCGCGGCCATGAACGCCCGCGCGCGCGCGCGCAGGTCGTCCTCGGCCACGACGTATGCGGGCGTGCCGTGCTCGCGCGCGAGCTCGATCACGTCGCAGCCGCCCACCTCCAGGCGTCCGTGCTCGTTGATCGCGCTCCCGAGCGGGAACGCTCCCAGGCGATCGCCGGTCGTCGGCTGTGCGGTCATCTCAGCGGCCATGGGTGTGATTATCGCCGCCCGGCGCACGCGGTCGCTCGTAGGGCGACGTTTAGTGGGTCTGCGACAATGGCCCTGATGGCATCACGACGTTCCAAGTTCGGCAAGGACTCCCGCCTGCAGGCGCGGATGGCGCTGACGATCTTTCTGCTCGGCGCGGTCTACGTCGTGTTCATCGGCGCGCTGTTCGCCGCCGGCGCCTCGGCGGCCGCGATCGTGCCGATCGCGCTCGTGTTCCTGCTGCTGCAGCTGTTCACTTCGGACAAGATCGCGATGGCCACGCTCGGGGTCAAAGAGGTCAGCCCCGAGCAGGAGCCCGAGCTGCACGGGATCATCGAGCGCCTGTGCGTGCAGGCGGACCTGCCCAAGCCGCGCGTGTGCGTGATGGAGACGCAGATGCCCAATGCGTTCGCGATGGGCCGCTCGCAGAAGGCGGCAACCGTGTGCGCGACGCGCGGGATCCTCGACCTACTCTCCACGAGCGAGCTCGAAGGCGTGCTCGGCCACGAGCTCACGCACGTGATCAACCGCGACGTGATGGTGATGACCGCTGCGAGCTTCTTCGCGACGCTGGCGGCGATGATCCTCCAGTTCGCGATCTTCTTCGGCGGCGGGTTCGGCGGCGGCTACGGGCGCAACCGCGAAGAGGAGGAGGGCATCCTGCTCGTGATCGTCGTGTCGGTGCTCGTGTACGCGGTCTCCTTCCTGCTGTTGCGCGCGCTGTCGCGCTATCGCGAGTTCGCGGCCGATCGCGGCTCGGCCGTCCTCACCGGGCGCCCGAGCGCGCTCGCGTCGGCGCTGCTGAAGATCAGCGGGACGATGGAGCGCGTGCCAAGCGAAGACCTGCGCCGCGCCGAAGGGATGAGCGCCTTCTTCATCGTCCCGGCGCGCACCAAGCAATCGCTCATGAACATCTTCGCCGACCACCCGCCGCTCGAGCAGCGACTGGCCGCGCTCCAGCGCCTGGAGGCCCAGCTGCAGCAGCCGGCGGCCGCTTAGATGGCTGATCTGCGCGCCCCCAGGACAGGGCACACGACCGTCGCGTCAACCATCTAGCGCGCGCAAGCCGTGGGCCTGCGCGACATCCTCACCGGCCGCCACGAGCTCAAGGGTCCGGCCCCCGACCGGCTGTTCGCGATCACCACCGCCTACGTGACGCTCCAGAGCGCCCACGCGATCGACCCGACGGGCGTTGCCGCGATCGTCTTCCAGGCCCTGGCAACCAGCGAGTTCGACGAAACGCTCACCGAGATGGAAGCGGTCGTGAAGTCCGCGGGCCAGGAAAGCGCGACGAGCGTGTCGACCCAGGACGACAGCTACGGCTACCGCTGGATGGTCCTGCGCAGCCCGGGCGACGCCCCGAGCGTCGAAGACCTGGCCGTCGGGATCAACGCCGTCGCCGGCTCGATCGAGACGGCCGGCTATGGCGAGCGGCTGCTGTGCGCGGTGTTCGGCTTTGCAGATCAGCACGCCGACGCCCAGGCCAAGCGCATCTACCTGATCTACAACTACAAGCGCGGCTTCTGGTACCCGTTCGTGCCCGCCGCCGGCGCCGGCGAGGGCGAGCAGCAGCGCGCGACCGAGCGCGAGCTTCAGATCAAGGCCCAGATCGGCTCTGAAATGCCGATCGAGCCAGAGATCGAGCGCTGGTTTCCGCTCTGGGGGATCCCGATCTGAGTCCCTTGGGAAGCTCCCGTCCGCGCCCTATACCGGCGCGCTCCAGCTGAGGCGCTCAAAGCGCGCGAAATCGCGCTCGAGCGACACCAGCTCGCAGTCGTGCTCGATCGCGATCGCCGCCAGCTGCGCGTCGGCAACCAGGTCGCCGCTGGCCTGGGAATCGTGGCAGAGAGCCTCGAGCAGAGCCAGATGGCGCGGACCGGGGCCGAGCAGTGTGTGCCCGGGCTGAGAACGAAGGGCTCGCAGGTAGGCGAACGCCTCGCCGAGCGGCGTTGGGATCGAGAAGATGCGCCTGTTGGTCGCGATCCGCAGAAACGCGCCGGCCACCAGGTCGATCACGGAGAATGGAGCCCGCTCGGCGACGATCTCATCCAGCCATGCGCGCGTCACATCGAAATACGGATGGTCGTCCCGGTGCGCGGCCAGGACGACGTTGACGTCGAGCAGCCTCACCGCAGCGCGTCAAGGCTGGCGCCCTCGTCCAGCGCCTCGCGCAGCGCACGGTTGGACGTCAGGTCTATGCCCGGCCGCGGCCCGCCGCCGCCCCGAAACACCGGCACCGCAGGCCCGTCGAGGGCGGTGGGCGCCGCAAGCTCGCGGCGCAGCGCGCTCTCGACCACCTCGCCAAGCGTCTGCCCGCGCTCGCGCGCGCGCCGCTTGGCCGCGGCGAGCAGCTCGTCGTTCAGCGAAACCGTGGTGCGCATGATGCGTATCCTAGCGCATCACAAGCATCACACCGTACCCGGCGAGGCGTAGCGCCGGCCCGCTTTCAGTCCGGTATGAGCCCCTCGCCCGTGAACTCCGCGCCGGCCTCCTGAAGGGAGATGTCCGCGGGAGGCAGGATCAGATCGGAGGCCTCGATGTCGTCGTCGGCCACGGGCGTGCCGTGGTCGCGAACGAACCGCAGCAGCTCGTTGTAGGCGGACTGAAAGGCCGGTTCGTCACCCGCGTCCACCGCTTGGAGCACGGCTTCGTCGAGCTGGTTGAGGCGACCGTCCTGGTCGCCGTCGAGCCGATACTGGTCCTCGCCGGAGATACGCACGATCATGACTGCCCGCCCTCGGCCGGCGGCGGGGCCTCGGGCGCGCCCTCGGGAGCGGGCGTCCCGGCCGCGATCTCTCCGGCGGGCGCGGGGGCGGAGCCTTGGCCGAGTTCGCCCTTGAGCTTGGCGAGGTCGTCGTCGACGGCCGAGCTGCTCGACAGCGACTTCAGCTGGCGGTCGATGTCGTCTTCGCCGGAGCCGAGCTGGGTCAGGTCGTCGAGCGTGCCGGCCGATTCGAGCTCGCTCACCGCGTCGGCGCGGGCTTTCATGTTTTCGGTCTTGTCGACCGCGCGCTGCATCGCCAGGCCGACGTCGGCCATCTGCTCACCCACGCCGGTGGCCGCGTCCGATATCCGCACCTGGGCCTCGGCGGCCGAGTACTGGGCCTTGATGACCTCCTTCTTGGTGCGGAAGGCTTCGATCTTGGCGCGCAGTTTCTGCTCGGAGTCGGTCAGTTTCTGCTGCTGGTCTTCCAGTTCTGCGACCTGGGTGTCCAGCGACTGCAGCTCGGTCTGGGCGACGTTCTTGCGCTCCAGGGCGGTGCGCGCGAGGTCTTCCTTGCCCGCCGAAAGCGCCTGGCGGGCCTGCGTGTCGAGCTTGACGACGCTCTGCTGGAGCGTGGTCTCCTGCATCTGCAGGCGCTTCTTGGCCGTGACCACGTCGGCGATGCCCTTCTTGACGTTCTGTAGCTGTTCGACCTGCTTCTGATAGCTGTAGTCGAGCGTCTCGGCGGGGTCTTCGGCGCGGTCCAGCAGCTTGGACACCTTCGCCTTGACGACGGTTGACATTCGCCCGGTCAGACCGGCCATCTGATCCTCCTATAGCGGTTCGCGCGTTGTTGGCTCTAGCGTATCGAGACTGTCGTGCAGGGACGGCCGTCTCGGCGAGCCGGGGCTAGAGTCCCAGCGGGTGGCGCACGACGTAGCCCGGGTTGGCGGGACGCAGCGGGCGCCAGCGCGGCCCCTGCTGATTTGAGGGGTCGTCGGCGGAGCTCGTGTCCAGCCGCAGGCCCGCGACGTCCATGTAGGCGTGACCGGGGTTGGCGAAGATCGTCACCCAGCGGCCGACGCCGTGCGAGCCCCACGTTTCGAATTCCGAGGAGTCCTCGGGCGCGGCCAGCAGGTTGGCGCCGTGCAGCGCGAAGGAGACCGTCCCCGAGCAGTCATAGCCGGGCGAGATGAACGACGCGTGACCGCCACCGTAGATGTAGGGCAGGCCGATGATCTGGTCGCCCGCCCAGATGATCTCCTGCACCGTGGCCGGCGCCGACATCGGCGCCGCGGCCAGTCCGTTGACGTAGCGCGCCAGCGTGCCCGGCACGAGCAGCTCCGGCTTTTCCCCTTCGGGGCTCGTGGACGGGCTGCCCCCGGTCGCGGCGCTCACCTGGGCGACCGGCGCGGGCGGCTCGTAGGGGACGACCGCGCCCGTCGCGGTGCGCTCGTAGACGGGGCCGCCGTAGGCGATGTTCGGCGTGCGGGCGGTGATCGGCGAGGCACCGGGCGGGACGACCGGCGGGGCGGCCGACACGCCGCCGTTGGCGGGTGTCTGCGTGGTGTTCTTGCGCGTGCTCTGCTTCTTGGTCGTGTGGGTCGATTTGCTCGATTTGATCGAGCCGGCGACGGCGCCGCCGGGACCGCTGGCGAAAGCGGGACCTGCCCACGCGGCGACGATCGTCAAGCTAAAGGCAACCGCGCTGCTCAGGCTTCGCACCCGCACACGACCTCTTTCGTCGGCCTGCGGGGTTAGCTGACGGGCTTGCGCTGAAAGAGCCTGCGCCTCCCACGGCTTCACCATGGGACTCGCCCCAACAACATGGGTCCCCCGCTCCTTGGCATCTGACCAAGGACTCGGCGAATTTCGCGGCAGCCTAGCAAAGCGCAACGTCGGTTGCACCAGATGCGCGGCTTTGCCGCGTTATGGCTGCAAATGAGTGATTCGAGCGGGCCGCAGCGGGCGCTAGTGTGCCTGCGGTGCGTCCCTCCCCGCCCGCGTCCCTGGCAGTGCTCGCGCTGGTAGCGGCGCTGGCGGGCTGCGGCAAGTCCCAACCAGCGCAGACCACTGGGGGCGCGTCCGCCAGCCTCGCCGCGCCGAGCGCCGGGGGGGTACTCGGGGTGGCGACCAAGAACACCACGCGCGTGGGCCCGGGCGATCCGGTGCTCACCGCCGCAGCGGTGAGCCGGGCCGCCTACCCCGGCCTGACCGCCACCACCCGCCCGCAGGCGGTCGTGCTCGTAGACCTGCACAACTGGGCGGCGGCGCTTGCGTGTTCGGCGCTCGCGAGCGCCCCGCTGAGCGCGCCGCTGCTCTACAGCGATGGCGACACGCTGCCCAAGGCCTCCGCCCAGGCGCTCGAGGCGATGCATCCCGCCGGCGACAGCATGCTCGCGGGCACGCAGGTCATCGAGGTCGGGGACGCCACGGCGGTGCCCGCCGGCTATCGCGCCAGCGCCGCGGCCACCGGCACCGACCCCGCGAGCACGGCCGCCGCGCTCGAGGGTCTGGTCAGCGCGATCCGCGCCACGCCCCTGCGCAGCGTGATCGTGCTCGCCGTCGAAGCGCCCAGGGCCTATCAGATGCCCGCCGCGGGGCTCGCGGCCGAGAGCGGCGCGCCGATCCTGTTCGTGGATGCCGCCGGCGTTCCCGCCCCGACCGCGGCGGTGCTGTCGCGGCTGCGCGGGCCGCACATGTACCTGATCGACGCCGATGCGATCGGCCCCCACGCGCGCTCTGAGCTCGCCCGCTACGGCCCGATCAGCGACGTCTCGCGCGGCTCCGCCGTGAGCGGAGCGCCAACCGGCACCGCGCCGGCGCCGGCCCGGGCTGCGGGCGAAAGCGCGGCCGATAATGCGATTGCGGTCGCGCGCTTCAGCGACGGGACTTTCGGCTGGGGGGTCAAAGAACCCGGCCACGGCCTCGTGTTCGCGAGCTCCAAACGCCCGCTCGACGCCCCCGCAGCCGCCCTGCTGTCGGGCAGCGGCGACTACGGCCCGCTGCTGCTGCTCGAAAGCCCGGGGACGCTTCCGCTCGCGCTCAGCCACTACCTGTCAGACATCCAGCCCGCCTACGGCAGCGCGCCGCAGTTTCAGCCCGTGCACGGCGCCTACAATCACGGCTGGCTGATCGGCGCCGAAGAATCGATCTCGGCGCTCGCGCAGGCCGAAATAGACTCGCTGCTGGAGATCGTTCCCACCCAGGCCCCCGAAGCGACCTCAGAATCGACGTCTGAATAGATGAGCCAGGCCGAGGATCCAGCGCGCCTGCTGCGCAAGCAGACCGCACACGAGGTGACCGTCGAGGACGTGCGCCAGCTGATGGGCGCCTCCACGCCCCACTTCGCGCTTCAGCTGCGAAACCGCATCGCCAACCTGATCGGCGATCTGCCGCCCGACCACCCCGCGCGCGTGGAGGGCGAGCGCGAGATCGCGCGGCTAGAGCGCCTGGGCGTGACCGGCGAGACGCGCGGCGCTTCAGGCGACCCTGGCGAGCGCGCGCTGCCCCCCCTGCCATCGACGCTGATCGACGCCGCGCCGCCCGCCGAGTGATCGAAAGCGCCGGCGCGCGGGCGACTCGCCGGCCGCGCGGTCGGCCCGCGAGCGCTCCCGCTCAGCGCGCGCCGCTGAACATGCGCTCGCGCTTGGCGTCTGAGAAGCGCGCGCGCAGCAGTTTGTAGAGCGTCGTGAACAGCAGCGCGTCGGGCAGCAGCAGCGCGACGTTCACGAGCCGCGGCACGCTACCGAGCGCCAGCAGCAGCGCCACGATCGCAAGCGTGTGAAACGCGATCGCGGCCAGCAGCGCGAGCAGTACGGCGTGCGAGCGGTATCCGCCCATGTGCTCGCGCAGCGTCACCTCCACCGTGCCGATGAGGATCGCCGCGATCGACGCCAAGAAGAGCGGCGCCGTGCCGAGCGTGAGCTTCTCGGCGAAGCTCACGGCCACGCCGATCACGCCGAAGAGGATCAGCAGCTCCGACAGCGGCAGGGGATGCCACGGCGCGGTCGGGCGCCCCTGAGAGTCGCGCACAGGCGGCGCGGGCCGCGGCCTGCTCGACGCCTCGCGCACGGCGCCCGGCGCGACCGCGGGCGGGCGACGCTTGCGCGAGCGCCCTCGACGGCGCCTGTCTGACCTGGGCACGGTGCTTTCAGCTAACTGCCCGGGGAGCTGAGTTCACGGCGCCACATCGGCTTCGATCCTACCGCGCGTGCCCATATGCTGAGCCCGATGCCACCCCCCATGGCCGCCGAATGAGCACCTGGGAGCTGCTCGCCGGGCTGCCCGTCGAGATCGAGAGCTACGAGCTGGAGGGCATGCGCGCGCTCGTGTCGAGTGAGTTCGAGCGCAAGACGACGATCGTTCGCCTGCGCGGCCGCGGTGAGGAGGGGCTCGGCGAGGACGTCACCTACGACGCCGTCGATCACGAGATCATGCAGGCGGCCGGGCCGGTGCTGCCGCTCGCCGGAAGCCACACGCTCGCCTCTCTGGCGGAGCGCCTGTCGCAGCTGTCGCTGTTCGAGCGCCCGCCACAGCGCGATGTCTCGGTGCGCTACCGCACGTGGGCGTACGAGTCCGCCGCGCTCGACCTCGCCCTGCGCCAGGCGGGGACGTCGCTGCACGCGGCGCTGGACCGCGCACCGCGGCCGGTGCGCTTCGTGGTCTCGCTGCGGCTCGGTGAGCCGCCGACGATGGAGCCCGTTCGCCGGCGCCTGGAGCTGTACCCGTGGCTGCGCTTCAAGCTCGATCCCACGAGCTCCTGGGACGAGCCGCTGATCACCCAGCTCATCGCCACCGGCGCGGTCGACTCGGTCGACTTCAAGGGCTACTACTCGGGCTCGATCGTCGATCAGCCGCCCGACCCGCTGCTGTACGGGCGCGTCGTCGAGGCGTTCCCCCGCGCGTGGATCGAGGACCCGGCACTGACCGCGCAGACCGAGCCGGTGCTCGCGCCCTACCGCGACCGCTTCTCCTGGGACGCGACGATCCACTCGATCGCAGACATCCAGGCGCTGCCGTACCCGCCAAGGATGGTCAACGTCAAGCCCTCGCGCCTGGGCGGGCTGCGCAACCTGCTGGACGCCTTCGACTACTGCGCCGAGCGCGGGATCGGCAACTACGGCGGCGGCCAGTTCGAGCTCGGCGTGGGGCGCGGGCAGATCCAGTACCTGGCCTCGCTGTTTCACCCGGATGCCCCCAACGACGTCGCGCCGACCGGCTTCAACCTCCCCGAGACGCCGGCCGGGCTGCCGGCGAGCCCACTGGCGCCGCAGCCGTCGGCGACGGGCTTTCGCTGGGGCTAGCCCGGCACCACGCCCCGCGCAGCGGCGCGTGCAAGAACGCAACTTCCCTGCCACCGGTCGGTTTGTCCTGCAAAGACCGGCTAAGGTCTGTGACCGCTTTTCCGGCGCGGAGAGAGGTGTCCGATGACAGGCGAGAGCGCGAGCGAGCGATGAAGTACCTCCTGGCGGCGGCTCTGGGAGGGCTCTGCGCCCTCGGCGGCGCGGCGCCCGCGGCGCTCGGCGGGACCGGCGGCACCCCCATCGCCGCGGCGATCGCCCCGCTCGGCGACACCGGCGGCGCCGCGGCCGCAGCAGCCACGACGCCAGGCCACGTGGTGTCCGCCAGCGCCGCCTCGCGCGCAACGGCGAGCGCGCACATCAAGAACGTGCGCATCACGAGCGTGAGCTGCGTGCCGGCCAGCAGGTGCAGCGCCAATCCCCACCAGGTGTCCACGCGCGGCACGCTGATGATCGGCGGCAAGGGGATCAGCAGCGGCATGACCGTCGCCTTCCCCAGTGCGCCCGGCGCGCGCGTCACGCGCTCCTCCCCGGCTGGGCACCTGCACGCCGCGGGCGGCGGTCTGAAGGGGCTCGTCGTAACCGTGCCCAAGACGGCGCACTCGGGTCACATCATGGTGCTGCTCAGCCACGGCCGCTACACGAGCTCCTACGGACCGATCTACGTCTTCGCCCACGCGCTTCACCCACTGAAGCCCAAGGATCCGTCACCGGGGCCCGGCTCACCCGGCCCAAGCGCGTTTGAAGGCAACGGCATGTGGATCTGGTACCTCAGCGAGTCAGACGGCGGCGACCTCGCCTCGATCATCGCCCAGGCCCATGCGGCCGGCGTGACGACGCTGTTCATCAAGAGCTCAGACGGCTCGAGCAACTACTGGAGCCAGTTCTCACCCCAGCTCGTCCAGACGCTGCACGCCAACGGGCTGAAGGTGTGCGCCTGGCAGTACGTGTACGGCACCGAACCAGTCGGCGAGGCCAACCTGGGCGCGCAGGCGGTGAGCGACGGCGCCGACTGCCTGGTGATCGACGCCGAGTCCCAGTACGAAGGCCACTACGCAGCCGCCCAGACATACATCGGCGACCTGCGCGCGAAGATCGGCGCGAGCTATCCGCTCGGCCTCGCCTCCTTCCCCTACGTGTACGACCACACCTCCTTCCCCTACTCGGTCTTCCTCGGATCGAACGGCGCCCAGTTCAACCTGCCCCAGATGTACTGGAAGGACATCGGCAACTCGATCGACACCGTGTACGCGAACACCTACATCGCAAACCGCCCCTACGGCCGGCCGGTCTTTCCGCTCGGGCAGACCTTCGAAGGCCCCTCGGCCGCCGAACTCGTGCGCTTCCGCGAGGAGGCCGTCGACTACGGCGCCACGGGCCTGTCGTGGTGGGACTGGCAGGAAACCTCCGCTACGGGGTGGAGCGCGCTCGCGGCGCCGCTCGCGCCGCTGACAAGCGTCACGCCCAACCCCGGCTACGCCGAACTGGAAGAGGGCAACAAGGGAGACACCGTGTTGTGGATGCAGGAGCACCTGGCCAGCGCGATCGCCAGCCAGCCCACAACTGGCGTCTTCGAAGCCACTACCGCCGCGAACCTGGAGCAGTTCCAGTCCGCGCACGGGATCGCCCCGAGCGGCCACACCGAAGCCGCCACCTGGCAGGCGCTCCTGGCCCTGCCGCCGATCTCCGTCGACTGGACCGGCGGCGGGCCGGAAGGCTAGACGCGCTGGATCAGCGTGGCGGTGCCCAGGCCGCCGCCGCAGCACATCGTCACGAAGCCGACCTCCTTGTCGGAGCGCTCGAGCTCGTGCAGCAGCGTCGTGAGCAGGCGCGCGCCGGTCGAGCCGAGCGGGTGACCGAGCGCCATCGCCCCGCCGTTGACGTTGACGCGGTCCATGTCGGGCTTGTGCTCGCGCGCCCACGCGGCGACCACGGGCGCAAACGCCTCGTTGATCTCGATCAGGTCGATGTCGTCGATCTCGATCGCGTTGCGCTCCAGGATCCTGCTCGTCGCCGGGATCGGGCCCTCGAGCATTTTCACCGGGTCGCAGCCGACGGTCGTCTGGTCGACGATCCGCGCGCGCGGCGCCACGCCGAGCTCCTGCGCCTTCTCGGCCGACATGAGCAGCACCGCGGCGGCGCCGTCTGAGATCTGCGAGGCATTGCCCGCGGTGATCTTGCCGTCGGGCTTGAACGCCGGCTTGAGCTGGGCGAGCGCCTCTAGGTTAGTGTCGGGCCGGATGCCCTGGTCTGTGACGTAGGTGTCGCCGTTGACCGCGTAGGGGATCATCTCGCGCTCGAAGCGCCCCTCCTCGGTGGCCTGGTGGGCGAGGCGGTGCGAACGCACGGCGAGCTCGTCGAGCTCTGAGCGGGGGATCTCCCACTGGTCGGCGATCATCTCGGCGCCCAGGCCCTGGCCGACGATGTTGTGCTTGGCCAGCAGCTGGGGCGTGAACGCCTGCCCGAACTCCTCCTGGGTCTTGGCCATCGCGGCGAACGACAGGTGGCCCATGTGCTCGACGCCCGAGCCGATCATCACGTCGTGCACGCCAGCGGCGATCAGCGCGGCGGAGAAGTTGACTGCCTGCTGCGCCGAGCCGCACTGGCGGTCGACGGTCGTGCCGGGCGTCTCGATCGGCAGCCCGGCCTGCAGCCAGGCGTTGCGCGCGACGTTGATGCCCTGCTCGCCGAACTCGGCCACGCACCCGGCGACCACGTCCTCGACCTCGCCGGCGTCTATCCCGGCGCGCTCGATCACCTCGGTGAAGCAGCGTCCGAGCAGCTCGTTGGGGTGGACGTCCCTGTAGTAGCCCTTTTCGGGGTGCCCGCGTCCGATCGGCGTGCGCGCGGCCTCGACGATGACGACCTCGCGGCCCTGTGCTTGCCTCATCTCTCTGAGTCCTCCTACGGTCGTCGGGCCTGCGCCCGGGCTGGTCTCGGTGGGCTATTTGCCCGCCGCACGGCACTACTCTACCGCGTCAGACCATATAGATTGACTGGTCAGTCAACGCGAGGAGAGCGCTGCTGTGAGCGAGAGCGGGACGATCGCAAATGAGCACCTGGCGGTCGCGGGGAGCGGCGCGATCGCGTGCGGGCTGGCATCGACGGCGGCCCACCATGGGCCGGTGCTGCTGCTCGCGCGCTCGACGCGCTCGGTCGATCGCGCGCGCGCGACCGTCGAGAAGACGCTCGAGCGCCTGGGCACCGAGGTCGACCCCGCGCACGTGCAGATCGTCACCGACATCGACGCGCTCGCACCCGCGACGTTTGTCGTGGAGGCCGTGCTCGAGAACCACGAGGTGAAGGCGGGCGTGCTCGCCGACCTCGACGCGATCCTCGCGCCGCAGGCGATCCTCGCCTCGACGACCTCCTCGCTGTCGATCGAGCGCCTGGCGAAGGCGAGCGGGCGGGCCGA
>DASPVR010000132.1:0-2419 GCA_035622255.1 Solirubrobacteraceae bacterium
GATCGTGCGGCCCGGGCCCCAGTTCAGCTCAGCGCCGTGATCGTCGTCCACGATCGCGAGCATGCGAATGATCGCTCTCGGGTCGGCGTGCGTCTGCTGTGACAGCGCGCCGTGCAGCTTGCTCACGTCGCTCGGATCAACTTCGGGGAAGCTCGCCTGCAGCGCGGCGGTGATCGAGCGTTTCCCTTTCTGGAGAAGCCAGCGTCGCCCGGCTTCGTCGGTGTCATCGTCGGCCACTTCGATCATCCTTGCCCTCGTCTCCAGCACTGTGCGCTCGAGACTGCCGGCCTCGAGCTCATAGCCGGCGGCGTGTGTCGCCATGCCTGCACGCACCGCGCGTAGCAATCGGATCGTCAAGAGCATGAGAGCGCGTCGGCGATAGTCAGCGGCGGATCGGTTGGGCCATCCACTGGCCGCAGTCCGGTGGATCACTACCGCTAGGCTCGAGGTCGCCCACTCCGCAGCCTCGTACTCGGGCAGACAAGGGAACAGCCGGCGCAACTCGGCTTCGTGCTCTGTGAGGCTGATCTCTTCCATGCTGTCACGCTGCGCGACTACCTGCCGCGCGGGTGAGCCGAGTCCCCCTCGCCGCCAGCAGCGCCCCGCACAGCACAGCGACGATCACCCACCCCCCTGCCCTAGAAACACCCCGCGGGCCTGAAACCACGCGTGCCACGCCTGCGCTCGGGCAGCGTGCTGTCTTACGTCCTCCGCTAGCCATTCGAGATCGCCCTCGGTGAGGTCCCCGACAGTCTTGGCCCTTCCTTCGGGCCACGCAATCATGTCGAACACGCCGGAGCTGCCTGGCTCGAACGGGTCGAACATGGCGCGCCGCTTGGCGTCTAGCACTGCTCGTTGCTCTGGCTCTGAACCGGCGCAGTCGGGGCAGAAGACAAGCTGCCACGACTCCTGCAGGATCCATCCCTCGATGTCCTCGCTTGGAGCAGGCGCGGGTCGACCGCACCCGTCGCACACGGGCTCACGCAGCTCGTCCTGGTACTTCTCGAACACTCCCATCACACACACTTTCCCTTTCGGTCGGAGATGAGCCTCGCCGCGCGCTCAGGCGCGGCGAGGCGGTCACTCATGCAGGGTTCGGTGCGAAGTGGTGCTGGGTAGGACTGGCGCGCTGTGGCTTGGTGTGATCGACGGCGCTCGCTTCGGCCCGTCGGACCTCGGAGGCTACCGCACCTGTTCGACCTGCCCTCGCGCTCGGCCGCCTTACCACGCACGTTGCGGACAGTTTCGTTCAGGCGCGACTACCTGCAGCGCGGGTCAGTCGCAGTCCTCTCGCGGCGCCCAGCGCGCAGGCCAGCACGGCCAGGATGATCGCCGGCAGCAGCACCTCGGACACTGCCAGCCCGGCGCCCTCGCACAGCCAGAAGGCGCCGAACGACGTCAGCATGACCCCGACGCAGAGCTTGAGCGTGTTCTCGGGCACGCGGCTCAGCGGAGCGCGCAGCGCGACTCCCGCCAGTGCGACCGCCAGCACCGCGGCGAGGGCCGCAGCGACGGCGATGCCGAGGCCGTGCCCGTCGGCGGCGAAGCTGACGACGACCACGACGACCTCGAGGCCCTCCACGAGCACGCCCATGTATGACGTCGTGAAGGCGTAGCGGTCGACGCCGTCACTGCGGCGCTCCCGAGAGGCAGCACCCGCCGTGCGCGCGTAGATCGCGTTCTCGTCGTGCATCGCCTTCCGCCCTGCTGCGCGCAGCACCGCCTTGCGCAACCACTGCGCCCCGATCGCGAGCAGCACCGCGCCCACGAGCACGCGCAGCAGGTCAAGCGGCAGAGAGGTGACCGCCGGCCCGAGCGCGCCCACGACCACCCCGAGCGTGAGGAGCGCACCGGCGGCGCCGGCCAGCGTCCAGCACCAGCCCCGCGTCGTGCCGACCGCGAGCACGATCGTCAGCGCCTCAACCGCCTCGACGCCGCAGGCGAGGAAGATGGGCAGCGCGAGACCGAGCTCGGCGGCGCTCACGGCCTGAGTCGCCGTTCGCGCACGGCCAGGCGCAGGTCCTCGTCGGCTTCGATGCGTTCGCGGTGCTCGCGCAGCAGGCGTTCCTGCTGCTGTTTGCGCCAGAGGTAGTTGACGCCCAGCGCGACGATCGCGGACGCCACGAGGCCGACAGCCCCCCCGCCGAGCGCCTCCGCCCCGAGGCCGAACAGCAGCACGCAGCACAGCACGCGCGTGAAGCCACCTGTAAACGCACCGATCATCGCTGTGCCTGCTCGTGCTCCGTCATCCGCTCAACCCCCTGACCAGCGCGTGCGCCGCGTCGCGCGCCTGATCGAAGCCGACGACCTCGCTGTCGTGGTCAGGGCCGGTGAGCTGGTAGCGGTCGCCGCCGAGCGCCCTGATCGCGACCTCGCCCTCGGGCGAGTCCATGGTCACGAACGGCGCGCTGCGCTGCTG
>DASPVR010000133.1:0-6257 GCA_035622255.1 Solirubrobacteraceae bacterium
GACGCCGCTGCCCGAGCCGGTGCCGGCTTCGCTCGTGCCCGCGCCCGCCGAGCCCGCGCCCGCCGAGCCCGCGCCGTGGCTCGCAGCACCCGCCCCGCTGGACGAGCTTCGCGTGCTCCCGGCGCCGCCGCCGGTGCTGGAGCTTGTGCCCGTGGTGCTCGTGCCGCTCGTGCTTGTGCTGGAGTGGCTGCTGCTGCTGGCGCCCGCGCCGCTGCTGGCGCTCGATTCGCCGGAGGAGGTCCCGCCGCCGGTGCCCGACACCGCTTCACCGACCGAGTTCTTGATCGACGCCACGACGCCTTCGGTGGGCGCGTAGAGTTTGGTCTCCGAGACCGTCCGGAGGGCATCTTCGACGCTCAGCTCGGCGCTCTTGACGCTGTTTTCGGCGCTCACCACGGACGAATGGGTGGGCGGTGCGGCCTTTGTCTCGTTGCTTGCCAGCGTCGCTTCCATGGACTGTTTGGCGGTCGTCACGCTCGTCTGCTCTTGGGCGACTGTCTGGCGGTCCTTGAGCTTGGTCGCGGACTCGCTGAGCTTGGAGTTCGTCACCGCGTTGCGGGCGCTGTCGATCGAGTCCTCGCCCTTGATGACCTGGGCCGCCTGGCTGTTCTGGGCGTTGGTCAGCGAATTGGCCGCCTCGGTCACCTTCGCTTCGTCTGCCTTTAGCGTGGCTTCGGCTGAGGCGACTTTCGATTCGGCTGCGCTCAGCTTCGCTTCAGGGGCACCTTTGGCCTTTTCGGAGGCCAGCTCGGCCTTCGCTTCTTCCAGCTGGGACCGGGCAGCCGTGACCGTCTGTTCTTCGCTGTGGAGCTGGCTGGTTGCCTGGTTGACCGAATCCTGAGCGCTTGTCGCTTCCACGGCGACGGACCGTTCGGTGTGCTCGAGGGACACTTCGTCTTGAGAGACCGTCGCAGCCGCCGACGCTTCGTCGGACTTGGCGGTTTCCTGTGCCTGGCGGAGCGATTGCTGGGCCGAGCTCACGGAGGTGGCCGCCTGCGCGGCGCTGATTTCGTTCTCGCGCACCTCCTCGGGCGTCAGCCCTTCCAGCGTCCCTTGGTAGGAGGCCTTGGCGGTGGCGAGGTTCATTTCCGCCGAGCGTAGGCTCGAGGCTGCGCTTGTCGGATTGATTTCAGCCAGCAGCTGGCCGCCCCTGACGTGTTCACCGACCTTCACGAAGACGCCCATCAGCGTTCCGCTCGTGGCGAAGTTGACCCCCACCTTGCTGGCAGGCTGGAGGGTGCCACTGCCGGACACGGTCGATTGGACCACTCCTTCGGCCACGGTCGCCGTCCGGGTCACCGGTGCCTGACTCCCCGAGGCCGGTCCGACGACCAGGACCGCGGCCACGATCACACCTGTGCAAAGAGCACCCAGTAGGTACACGAGCCAGGATGCTCCGCTGCGATCGGTCATCTAGTCCTCACCACGATGTTCCGCATTATCGGTAAGAGGCAGCGAAGAAAGCCCGGAAGCACACCTAAATTCAGCCGAGGCGCCCGCCCGCTCCGCTCAACTTGACCCTCCCATCGGGCGGCCGGGAGCGCGTGGGCTTCTGCGATCATCGCGCTCATGGCCAGCTACGGCGGGGTTGACCTGGGCGGCACCAAGATCCAGGCTGTCGTCGTCGACGGGGCCCACAACGTGCTCGGCTCCTCGCGCCATCCCACGCCCACCGGCGGCGGCCCACAGGACGTGGCCGGCGCGATCGAGGCGGCGGTGCGTGAGTCCGCTGCCTCCGCTGGGGTCGCATCGGCGCAGCTGGCCGCGATCGGCGTCGGCTCGCCGGGCACGATCGACGGCGCGAGCGTGTCGGGCGCGCGCAACCTGCCCGGCTGGGACGGCACCTTTGCCCTCGCAGACGTGCTCGAGCGAGCGCTCGGCGTACCCGTCGCGCTCGGCAACGACGTCCAGGTCGCGACTCGCGCCGAGCACGTGCTCGGCGCGGCGCGCGAGTTCAGGTCACTGCTCGGCGTCTTCTGGGGCACTGGTGTGGGCGGTGGCCTGATCCTCGACGGCAGGCCTTGGACAGGGCGGGGCGGGGCCGGGGAGATCGGGCACACGGTCGTCAAGGTGGGCGGTGCGCGCTGCACGTGCGGGCGACGAGGGTGTCTCGAGGCCTACGCGGGCCGGGCGGCGATGGAAGGCCACGTCAAGAAGATGGTGGAAAAGGGGCGCAAGACCGACCTCTTCAGGCTGATGAAAGAGCGCGAACGCACGCGCCTGACCAGCGGCGTGTGGGCGCATGCGCTCGAGCAGCGCGACAAGCTCGCGCGGGAGCTCATCGACCGCGCGGTGGCCGCGCTCGGCACCGGGATCGCGTCCGCCGTCAACCTGCTCGACGTCGAGGCGGTGATCATCGGTGGCGGGCTGGGCGTGCGCCTCGGCGAGGACTACGTGCGGCGGATCGCCGAGGAGATGCAGCCCCATCTGTTCCTCGACTACCGCCCGCCTCAGGTCAGGCTGACCGAGCTCGACGATCTGGGCGGGGCGCTCGGCGCAGCGCTACTGGCCGGGACCGGCGTCGACGGTTCACTGCGCCAAAGTGGCGCGCGACACCCAGTGGCGCGGCCATGAGCCCTCCCGCCGCTGATGCGAGCGCTGCGCGCGCGGCGGCGCAGAGAACGGCGGGAAGCGCGGGTGGGGACGAATCCGCGGAGTGGCCTAACGTTAGGGGTGCTGTGACACAGGAGGTCGTGCATCTGTCGGCGGTGCTGCGCAGCCCGCTGCTGGATCGGGCGGGGGAGCGGCTGGGGCGCGTCGAGGATCTGATCGTGCGGCTGGCGGACGGCGGTTACCCGCCGGTCACCGGCCTGAAGGCGAGGATCGGGGGCCGCGAGCTGTTCGTGCCGGTCGACCGGGTGGCCGATCTGCGCCCGGGCGGTGTGCGTCTGGCGGGCGAGAAGCTGAGCCTCGGGCGCTTCGATCGGCGGGTGGGCGAGGTCCTGCTCGGGGGCGACGTTCTCGGGCGAAAGCTCGTCAACGTCGAGGCAGAGCCGCCGCGCCTGGTGACCGCGCACGAGATCGAGCTGGCGTGCATCGACGGCTGGTGGCGGGTCGTCGGCGTCGATCCGAGCCCGCGCGCACGGTTACGCCGCGCCCTGCCGCACCGGCTGCGCCCGCTCGTCGGCGACCGGCCGTTCCTGGAC
The DNA here is from genome assembly GCA_035622255.1 of Solirubrobacteraceae bacterium. Classification (GTDB taxonomy): domain Bacteria; phylum Actinomycetota; class Thermoleophilia; order Solirubrobacterales; family Solirubrobacteraceae; genus Palsa-744. The sequence continues at coordinate 3,147 of DASPVR010000133.1, forward strand.
TGGACCGACATGGAGCCGTTCGTCGGCCACGTGCCGAGCGCGCGCCTGCGCCTGTCGCATCGCAAGCTGGCCAACCTGCACCCGGCCGAGATCGCCGATCTCGTCGAGGCCGCCTCGCACGACGAGGGCGAGGAGATCATCGAGGCCGTGGGCCAGGATCGCGAGCTCGAGGCGGACGTCTTCGAGGAGCTCGACGAGCACCACCAGCTCGAGTTCATCAGCGAGCGTCCCGATACCCAGGTGGCGGCGGTGATCGGGCGGATGGCCCCCGACGACGCAGCCGATCTGATCGCCGAGATCGATCAGGATCGCCGCGCGCACGTGCTCGCGCTCCTGCCGGCCGGCCAGCGACGCCAGATCGAACTGCTGCTCGGCTACAACCCCGAGACCGCCGGTGGTCTGATGAGCCCTGACTTCATCAGCCTGCGCGCGGAGGACTCAGCTGCTGCTGCGATCGAGCGGGTGCGTGCCAGCGAGCTTGCGCCCGAGACGCTGACGACCGTATACGTATGCGATGCAGCGGGCGCGCTCTCGGGCTCGGTGGCGATCGTGGCGCTGCTGCGCGCGAGCCCACAGGCGCGGCTCGGCGACGTCGCCGAGGACGAGCCCGTGTCCGTGGGCGCCGACGCCGATCTGCCCGAGGTGGCCCGCACGATGACCGACTACAACCTGCTGATGCTCCCCGTAATCGGCGAGGACGAGCGCATGGTCGGTGTGATCACGGTCGACGATGTGCTCGAGCTGACGCTGCCGTCCGGCTGGCGCCGGCGCTACGGCGTCGCGCGAGACTGAGCAGGGCCGCCGCAGCGGCGCGCGTTCTCGCCGGCATGCGTCCGCGACGATGCCGTTCCGGCGCGCGTTCTCGCCCGCGCGGGCGTCGGGACCCTTGCTAGGCTGGGACGCGGATGAGCCCACGTACGGCGAGCAGAAAGGAGGCCGGCATGGACCGAGAAAAGCCACGAAGTACCCAGCCGGCCGCACGCCCGTCGGGCCCGTCCCCGTTGGCCTAGCCTCGCCTGCCCGGACGCCGTCCGCTCCGGCGCGCGCCGAGACGTTGCGCCGCGCGCATCCGCGGCGTGAGACACCCGAGCGCAGGGCAGAGAGGAGGTTGACCGAGATGACCGATGAGCAGACGACGCTCGTGAAGGCGGCCTCGCCGCAGGGCGCGGCGCAGGACACCGTGCGTCCGGTCGGCGTCCCGCCCGTCCTGGACGAGGCGCACATCGGCGATATCCGTGGGGCGCTCGGGACGATCAGCATGCACGACAGCGGCGAGCGCCACGGCTGGCGCTCGCGCGCCATGGCGCTGCTGGCGATCATGGGCCCCGGGCTGATCGTGATGGTCGGCGACAACGACGCCGGGGGCGTCTCGACCTACGCCCAGGCCGGGCAGAACTACGGCACGAGCCTGCTGTGGGTGCTGGTGCTGCTGATCCCCGTGCTGATCGTAAACCAGGAGATGGTGATCCGGCTGGGAGCCGTCACGGGCGTCGGGCACGCGCGCCTGATCAACGAGCGCTTCGGGCGCTTCTGGGGCTGGTTCTCGGTCGGTGACCTGTTCATCCTCAACTTCCTGACGATCGTCACCGAGTTCATCGGCGTGACGCTCGCGCTCGGCTACTTCGGCGTCAGCCGCTACGTCGCGGTGCCGCTCGCGGCCCTGACGCTCGTCGGGATCACCTCAACGGGAAGCTTTCGCAGCTGGGAGCGCTTCATGTATGTGTTCGTGGTTGCCAACTTCCTGGTGATCCCGCTGCTGGTGCTGGTGGGGCCGAGCATCTCAGACATCGCCCGGCACACCGTCTCGCCCGAAATCAGCGGCGGCGCCAACTCGACCTCGATCCTGCTGATCATCGCGATCGTCGGCACGACGATCGCGCCGTGGCAGCTGTTCTTCCAGCAGTCGAACATCATCGACAAGCGGATCACGCCGCGCTGGATCAACTACGAGCGCGCCGACACGGTGATCGGCGCCTTCATCGTCGTGATCGGCGCTGGCGCGCTGGTCGCGGTGCCCGCCTTTGCCTTCGCCGGCACGCCCGCCTTCGGCCACTTCACCGACGCGGGCGCGGTCGCGAGCGAACTGGCCGAGCACGTGGGGTCGAGCGCGGGCACGCTGTTTGCGATCGTGCTGCTCAACGCATCGCTGATCGGCGCGGCCGCCGTCACGCTCGCGACCTCCTACGCCTTCGGTGACGTGTTCGAGGCCAAGCACTCGCTCAACCGCGGCCCGCTGGACGCGAAGGGCTTCTACGCGACTTTCACGCTGATGGTGCTGGCTGCTGCCGGGATCGTGCTGATCCCGCACGCGCCGCTGGGGCTGATCACGACCTCCGTGCAGGCGCTCGCCGGCGTGCTGCTGCCGAGCGCGACCGTATTCCTGCTGCTGCTCTGCAACGACCGCGAGGTGCTCGGACCCTGGTGCAACCCGCGCTGGCTGAACGTCATCGCGGGCCTGATCGTCGGCGTGCTCGTCGAGCTGTCGCTCGTGCTGATGACCAGCACGATGTTCCCGAGCCTCGACGTCACCGAGCTCGTCGGCTATGTGACGCTGGCGATGCTCGTGTTCGTGGGCTCGGTCGCGCTGTTCATGTTTCGCCCAGCGCCGCGCACGGCGCGGGTGGCGGTCTCGACCGAGCCCGCCGAGCGGCGCAGCACGTGGACGATGCCCCCGCTGGCCTTGCTCGAGCGCCCCGTGTGGTCGCCTGGGCGCAAGGCGGCCATGCTGCTGCTGCGCGGCTACCTGGTCGTCGCTGTCGCGCTGCTGGTCGTCAAGACGGTTCAGCTCGGACACTGAGCAGCCGGGCGCCGCCCGCTCGCCGAGCGGGCTCTATGTTGCTCGGTGGTGCAGCCGTTCTGGATCTCGATCGCGCTGTTGTCGCTGTTGCAGGGAGCGACCGTCGCCCTGCCGCGCGCGCTGCGTGCCCCATCCTTGGCGCGCCTGCGCGACCGCAGCTGGGCGCTGGTGCTGCCCGCGTCGGTGATCGCGTTCGTCTTCGTGACGCGTGCGGCCGAACACGCGAGCGCTCAGGGCCTGACCTACCTGGCGCTCGTCGCGGTGCCCTTGCTGAGCGCGATCGCGCTCGGCTGGCTCTCGCAGGGCGCGCGCCC
>DASPVR010000134.1:0-17151 GCA_035622255.1 Solirubrobacteraceae bacterium
AGACGTTCAGGCGCTGGCGGCGCATGTCTTCCTCGCCCATGTAGATGACGCACTCGAAGCCCAGCAGCGCGCTCACCGTGGCGGTGGCGACGCCGTGCTGGCCGGCGCCGGTCTCGGCGATGATGCGGCGCTTGCCCATCCTCCTGGCGAGCAGCACCTGGCCGAGGGCGTTGTTGAGCTTGTGCGAGCCGGTGTGGTTGAGGTCCTCGCGCTTGAGGTACAGCGGACGTCCCGCGAGCTCGCTGAGCCTGCGCGCGCGATACAGCGGCGTGGGGCGCCCGCCGAAGTCGCGCAAAAGCACGTCGAGCTCACGGCGGTAGGCGGCATCGACACGCGCCGACGCCCACGCCTGCTCCAGCTCGGCCAAAGCCGGCATCAGCGTCTCGGGTACGAACTGACCGCCGTAGGCTCCGAAGCGCCGCTGGACCGCGGGGCCCGCCGCGTCGAAGCTCACGCCGGCAGGCCCGCCGTGGACATCTCGCTCGAGCCAACCGGGCCCGCACCTTCGCGGACCGCGTCGAAGAAGGCGCGCAGCCTTTCGGGGTCCTTGCGACCGGGCGCCGCCTCCGTACCGCTGGCGGTGTCGACGGCAAACGGGCGCGTCACGGCGATCGCCTCTGCGACGTTCTCGCTCGTCAGTCCGCCGCTGAGGATCAGGGGCACGTCCGAGGTGCGTCCGGCGAGCAGCGTCCAGTCGAATGTCTGTCCCGTGCCGCCCCGCGGGCGCTCGCCGTGCGCCGTGCGCGGGCGCGCGTCGAGCAGGTGGAAATCGACGTGGAAGCGCTCCACGTCGCGCACGTCGCCGGCGTCTGCGACCTGGGCGGCCTTGGCGACGCGTGCGCCGCTGCGCCGCCTGACCTCCGCGCAGAAGGATGGACCCTCGTCGCCGTGTAGCTGGACCATGCCCAGGCCGAGCTGCTCGCACGTGCCGACGACCTGCTCGAGCGGCGCGTTGACGAAGACCCCGCACAGCCCGACGCGGCGGCGCAGAGCCGCCGCGATCTCCTGTGCCCGCGCGGGCGAGCAGCGGCGCGGGCTGCCCTCGTAGAAGATCATCCCGAGCGTCCAGGCGCCCAGCTGCGTCGCGAGCTCCGCGTCCTCGAGGTTGGTGATCCCGCAGACCTTCAGCCTCGGGCGCCGGGGCCCCTCAGCAGCGCCGACGGCGCCGTTCCGGACAGCCGTCGCTGGCGCGCCCCCGCGGTCGCCGACCGCGGGCTGATCGCCTGCCGCAGACATGCCCCAACGGTAGCGGGGCCCGCGCGGCCTACCCTTCGGGCGTCTCGGGATTGGGAATCGAGGACGGGCGGCTGCCGAGCGTCGCCGTGACGGTCTTGTGTTCATATCCGCCACTGCCGTTCGCTCGCAGCAAGCCGATCTTGATCGTGTCGCCGGGCTTCTTGGCCTCGATGTTGGTGGCGAGATCTTCTGAGCTCATAACAGGGTTGCCGTCGATCGAGACGATGATGTCCCCGCCGACCGCGACCTGGCCGTCTTCGGTGTTGCCGTTGACGGTTCCCCCGTGAATGCCGGCCTTTTCGGCCGCCGTTCCCTTCTGCACGCTCTGCACGAGCGCTCCGCTCTTGACGGGAAGGTTGAGCGCCGACAGCGAGCCGTCGATCGTCAGCGACGTGAGCCCGAGGTAGGCCACGCTGATCGTGCCGCCCTTCTCCAGTTCGGCGATCTCGGACTTGGCTGTGTTGATCGGGACCGCGAAGCCGATGCCCACGCTGCCATCGCCGCTGCCGCCGGTCTCGATCTGGGAGTTGATCCCAATCACTTCACCCTCTGCGTTGAGCAGCGGCCCACCGGAATTGCCCGGGTTGATGGGGGCATCGGTCTGGATCACGTTGGTGATCGTGAATCCGTTGGGCGCGGTGATCTGGCGCTGGAGCGCGGAGACCACTCCCGTGGTGAGCGTGCGTTCGAGATCGAACGGGTTGCCGATCGCCAGCACGGGGTCGCCCACCTGGACGCTCGAGGAGTCCCCGAGCGTCAGCGGGTGCAGCGTCAGCGCGCCGGTCGGCACCCGCAGCACCGCCAGGTCGTTGGACGGGTCCTTGCCGAGCACCTTGGCTTCCACCGCCTGTCCTTTTTCGACGCTCACCGTCACCTTCACCGCGTTCTCGACGACGTGCCAGTTTGTGAGGATCGTGCCGCGGTTGTCGATCACGATGCCCGAGCCGGTTGCCTTGCCCTGCTCCTGGCCGCCTTCGCCGCCGCCGAACAGGCCGAACGGCGATTCGGTCTTCTGCACGATCGTCGAGGTCACGAACACCACCCCAGGGGCGTCGCGCACGTAGATGTCGTGCGGCGACAGGCCGCTGCTGTGCTGAGACACGTTCGACGGCGCAAGAGGCGCCGACTGGATGGTGACGGTCTTCTTTTCGGTCGCGCTGAGGCCGCCGAAGGCGGCGACGACCGCTACCACGACGACGCCGCCGATGATCGCCGAGATGAACGGGATGGCGAATGTGCGTTTCATTGACAGACAGCTTGCTTGGCAGCGATGAACGGCGTCTAAAGCGGTTGCTGTGCGCTCCTAAAAGATATGAGCCCGCTCAGCGTCGCCTGCGGATCGGAAGCGCGCATCAGCAGCTCGCCCACCAGCGCGCCCTGCACGCCGGCATCGTCGAGACGACGCATCAACCCGGCGTCCGCGATCCCGGACTCCGACACGACCCCGACACCGTCGGGCACCGCGTCGAGCAGCTGGAACGTGCGCTCCACGTCGACGCTGAAGTCACGCAGGTCGCGGTTGTTGATCCCGACGAGCGCGGCGCCGGCACCGAGCGCCCGCTCGAGCTCCTCGTGATCGTGCACCTCGACGAGCACGTCGAGCCCGATCCCGGTCGCCTCGCCGTGGAGCGCCCGCAGGTCGGCCTGCGACAGCGCGGCCACGATCAGCAGCACCGCGTCCGCGCCCGCCAGCAGCGCCTCGTGCAGCTGGTAGCGATCGACGATGAAGTCCTTGCGCAGCAGCGGAAGCCGGCAGGCCTCGCGCGCCACGCTCAGGTCGGCGAGCGAGCCGTCGAAGTTGGCGCGCTCGGTCAGCACCGATAGCGCCACGGCGCCGCCGCGCTCGTACGCGCGCGCGAGCTCGCGGACCTCGGCCCCCGGACGCAGCTCACCGGCCGAAGGTGAGCGGCGCTTGAACTCCGCGATCACACCGATGCCCGGGGCGCCGAGGGCATCGCGCAGGCTCCGGCGCTCGCCACGTGCAGCCTCGCCGCCGTCGAGCGAGGAGGAGGCATGCCCCGCCGCCTCACGCGAGGCGCGCGCAAGCGGCGCCTGGAGCTTACGGCGCGCGACCTCGACCCGGGTTTCGGCGACTATTCGCTCGAGCACGGTCGCCTCGCGCGCGCTCATCGCAACGCCTGCGCCGGTGCGTGCGCATGGCTTGCCCGTACGTAGCGATCGAGCGCCGCCGCGGCGCTCCCGTCGCGCAGCGCGGCGCGCGCGGCCTCGACGCCCTGGGCGATCGTGTCGGCACCCCCGCCGGCGTAGATCGCGGCACCGGCGTTGATCGCGGCCAGATCGGCGCGGGCGCGCTCCAGCGAATCGGCAGCTCGGGCGCCGTCGAGCGAGCCCTGCCCCTCCAGCAGCGCGCGCGTCACCGCGGCGTTGTCCTCGGGCGCGCCGCCGGCGCAACCCTGCTCGAAGGCCTCCACGGGCACCGACTCGACGCCGATGTCCTCGGGGACGACCGAGTAGTGGCGCAGCTGCTCACCGTCGACCTCGACGACTTTCGTTGCGGCGCAGATCGAGAACTCATCCAGGCCGTCGTCGCTGCTGACGATGAGCGCACGATCTGCGCCCAGCCGCGCGAGCGCGCCGGCGACCGTGTCGGCCGCGGCGGGGCGCGCGACGCCGATCACCTGGCGGCGCGCACCGGCGGGGTTTGTGAGCGGACCGAGCAGGTTGAAGATCGTGCGCACTGCCAGCTCGCGGCGGACGGGAACAACGTAGCGGGTCGCCTGGTGGTGGGCGGGCGCGAACATGAAGCCGAAGCCCACCTCCTCGATGCAGCTGGCCACGCCCTCGGGATCGAGGTCGATGCGCGCGCCGAGCGCCTCCAGCACGTCGGCCGACCCCGACCGGCTCGTGACCGAGCGGTTGCCGTGCTTGGCCACCGCGCAGCCAGCGCCCGCGGCGATCAGCGCGGCCGTGGTCGAGACGTTGAACGTCCTGCGTCCGCCGCCGGTTCCGGCGGTATCGAGCAGGTCGTCGCGCCCGGTCGGCACCCGCGCCGCCAGCGCCCGCATCGTGCGCGCCAGCCCCACGAGCTCATCGACGGTCTCGCCCTTGGTCCGCAGGGCGATCAGAAAGCCCGCTATCTGGACGTCGGACGCCTGGCCGTGCATGATCTCCCCGAGCACCGCGGCCGTCTCGTCGGCGCTGAGGTCGCGTCGCTGCGCGAGCGCGTCGATCGCGCGCGTGAGCACGTCGTTGGCCATCAGCCCTGTCCGCCCGCCACGCCGCTGGCCGCGGCGCCGCCGCTCACCCCCTGCGCGCCGGCCGGCTCGCCGAGGAAGTTGGCCAGCAGCAACCTGCCCGCCTCCGTGAGCACCGACTCGGGGTGGAACTGCACCCCCTCTGCGGGCAGCTCGCGATGGCGCACTCCCATCAGCACGCCATCGCCGCTGGCCGACTGCTCCAAGCAGTCGGGGAGGTGTGGGTCGACGACGAGCGAGTGGTAGCGACCGACGGTGAGCGGCGTCGGCAGGCCGCTGAATATCGTGCGCCCGTCGTGCTCGATCACGGTCGACTTGCCGTGCACCGGGGAATGAAGCACCACGCGCCCGCCGAAAGCCTGCGCGAGGGACTGGTGGCCGAGGCAGACCCCCAGCGTGGGGATCCCGGCTTCGGGCATCCGGCGCACGACCTGCAGCGAGATCCCCGCGTCGTCAGGCGTGCACGGCCCCGGCGACACCACGCAGCGCTCATAGCCCCGGTCGAGCAGCTCGGCGACGTCGGCGCGATCGTTGCGCACGGTGTGCACGTCTGCGCCCAGCTCGCCCATGTACTGGACGAGGTTGTAGGCGAACGAGTCGTAGTTGTCGATCACGAGCACCTTCATGCCTGGTGCCACTCCGGCTGGCTGCAGGCGAGCTCGATCGCGCGCCGGGCGGCCCGAGTCTTGGCGACCGACTCCTCGTACTCGTAATCGGGCTTGGCATCTGCCACCGTGCCGCCGCCGGCCTGGATGTGCGCCACGCCGTCATTGACGACGACCGTGCGGATGTGGATCGCCGTGTCCAGGTCCCCCGTGTAGCTGAGATAGCCCACGGCACCGCCGTAGCCACCGCGCTTGAGCGGCTCGAGCTCGTCGATGATCTGCATCGCCCTTACCTTCGGCGCGCCCGACAGGGTGCCTGCCGGCAGGACGGAGCGCAGCGCGTCCATCGCCCCGACGCCACGGCGCAGCGTGCCCGACACCGAGGACACGATGTGCATCACGTGGCTGTAGGACTCGACCTCCATCAGCTCATCGACCGTGACCGTCCCGTACTCACACACGCGACCGAGATCGTTGCGCCCGAGGTCGACGAGCATCACGTGCTCGGCCCGCTCCTTCTCGTCGGCGAGCAGCTCCTGGGCGATGCGCCGGTCCTCCTCGGGGCTGTCGCCGCGCGGGCGCGTGCCGGCGATCGGCTTGGTCGACACGTGCCGCCCGGTGACCGTCAGCAGCGGCTCGGGGCTGGTGCCCGCAACCTGGAAGTCGCCGAAGTCCAGGTAGTACATGTAGGGGCTCGGGTTGGTCGCGCGCAGGCCGCGATAGATCGAGAAGGCGTCCACGGGCACCGGTGCCGACCACCGCTGCGACGGGACGACCTGGAAGGCGTCGCCCGCGTGGATGTAGCGCACGATGCGCGCCACGATCGCTTCGAACTGCTCTCGGGTCATGTTCGACTGAAGCTCGGGTACCGGCTGCGCGCGACCCGCGGGCTCGCCGCGCGGTATCGCCCCGGCGAGCAGCGCGCGCGCATCCGCGATCGAGCGCGTGGCCGATGCGTAGGCCAGCTTGACGTCGGGCTGCGCGCGCAGATCGGCGTCGGCGAAGATCTCGACCGTGTGCTTGAGGTGATCGAACACGACGAGCACGTCTGTGAGCATCAGCGCCATGTCGGGCAGGCCGAGCGGGTCGGGGTTGGGATCGCCGAGCGGCTCGACCGTGCGCACGAGGTCGTACCCGAAGAAGCCAACCGCGCCGCCGCCGAACGGAGGCCCGTCGACGAGCGGCGCCTGATCGAAGCGCGCGACCCGCTCCGCCGCGAGCGCGTACGGGTCGCCTCCGTCTGCCAGCGACCAGCGCAGGACCTCGCGCGGGCGCACGCCGATGAACGAGTAGCGCCCTACGCGCTGGCCCTGCTCGGCCGACTCGAGCAGGAAGGCGGGCTCGCCGGGCGCGAGCGCGCGCAGCTTCAGGAAGGCCGACACCGGCGTCTCGCAGTCCTCGATGAAGCTGTGACGCAACGAGATCAGGTTGTGAGCGGCGGCCAGCTCGCGCGCGCGCTGCAGGCTCGGAGTCACCGGAAGCTCGGTGTCGAGCGCGCTAGGAGCTGCGCTCATCGAGCACCTGCTCGACGTCGCCGAGCGTTCGACCTCGGGCGACCAGGAGGACCAACAGGTGGTAGATCAGGTCACCCGCCTCTTCGTCCACGCGCAGGTCGGACTCCTCCCGCGCGGCGCGCGTCAGCTCCTCGGCCTCCTCGAGGACCTTCTCACCGATGCGCCGCGGATCGGCAAGCAGCGTCGCGGTGTAGGAGCCCGCCGGGCGATCGCGCGCGCGCTGGGCGAGCGTCCGCTCCAGCGCGGGTAGCACCTCGTGCGGCGCCGCGGGCCCGAGCTCGCCTCGATGAAAGCACGTGCGCTCGCCGGTGTGACAGGCCGGGCCGGCGGGCTCGACGAGCGCGAGCACGCTGTCGCCGTCGCAGTCGACGCGCAGCGCGCGCACGGCTTGCACGTTGCCACTCGTCTCGCCCTTGTGCCACTGCTGCTGCCGAGAGCGGCTCCAGAGGTGAAGCTCGCCGGTCGCGCGCGTGCTCGCGAGCGCCTGCGCGTTCATGTGGGCGACCGTCAGCACCTCGCCGGTGCGCCAATCCTGCACCACGCATGCGATCAGGCCGCGCTCGTCGTAGCTCACGAGCTCCTCGACCGACTCGCCCCCGCCTACCGATGTGCCCATCGTCCGATTGTAGGTGCAAGCATCCTCGCCGCCCGGGGCGCGGCCGCGTGCAACGCGCGCTCTCTGACGACCGCCGTTTCAGACAAACTCTCTGCTGAACATGACGTCCGTGTTCGAACGCGAGCTGCTGGTGGTCACCGGCAAGGGGGGCGTTGGCAAGACGACCGTCTCGGCGATCGTCGGGCTGCTGGGCGCGCGCGAGGGCAAGCGGGTGGTCGTCGTCGAGCTGGGCGAGCAGGGACGCCTTGCCCACCTCTTCGGGCAGCCCAAACCCGAGCTCGGCGCGGAGCTGCGGCTGGACGAGAACCTGTGGTCGATCTCGATCGACCCGGATCGCGCGCTGCTCGAGTGGCTGCAGTCGATCGGCGGCGCGCTGGCCGGCCGCGTGCTCGGCTCGAGCACGACGTTTCAGTACTTCGCGGCCGCGGCGCCGGGCGCCAAAGAGCTCGTCAGCATGGTGAAGGTGTGGGAGCTGACCCAGAGCGCGCGCTGGCGGCGACGCGCGCGCAGCTACGACCTGGTGGTGCTCGACGCGCCCGCCACCGGCCACGCGCTCGCGATGCTCCACTCGCCGCAGACGTTCGGCGCGATCGCGCGCGTGGGCCCGATCGCCGGCCAGACGCGCCAGGTCAAGCAGCTGCTGGCAGATCGTAGGCGCAGCGGCTACCTGGCCGTCGCGCACGCCAGCGAGATGGCGGTCTCGGAGGCGCTCGAGATCCAGGACGGGCTCGTGCGCCAGTTGGACCGCGAGCTCGAGGCGGTGATCGTCAACGGCGTGCTCCCGCGCCGCTTCACCGAGCCCGAGCTTCGTCGCGTGGCCGCGCTGAACGGCGGCGCGCGCGGGGATCGCGCGCCGCGCGCCGCGAGCGTCACCGCGCGGCGGGGGCGGGGGCGCACCGCGGGAGCGACCGCTACGGCACCCGCGCGCGACGCCGAGCTTCGGCGCGCGGCGGCCTACGCGGCGCGCTCGGTGCACGAGCGCGCGCGTCGCCAGCACAACGAAGTGGCACGCCTGCGCCGGCGAGAGCTGCGGGTCGTGAGCGTGCCGTTCGTGTTCGCGCCCGAGCTCGACCTGGCGCTGCTGCGGCGGCTGACCGACCAGGTCGCGCGCAAGCTGTGAGCGGCCGCAGTCGCGCGCGAGCGCTCCGCGGCGCCACCCGGCGCGCACGCTGCTGCTAGATGGTTGATTCCACAGCCATGCACCGCCGGATGGCACGTCTGTCCTTCGCCAGCCGGCGTCCTCGGCCTCGACCTTGCCACCAGCAAGGCCTTCGGCCTGCGTCCTGGGCTGGCTCGACCATCCGCACCTGCGGAAGACGGCACATCGCCGTGGAATCAACCATCTAGGTGATTCCGAGGCGATCGAGCAGTCGGTCGTCTGCTCGCCAGTCGCGGCGCACGCGAACCGAGAGGTCGAGGTACACCTGGCAGTCGAGCTCGCGCTCGAGCTCGTGGCGGGCGGCGGAGCCGATCGCCCTGATCATCTGGCCGCGGGCCCCGATGAGGATCCCCTTCTGGGACTCCGTCTCGACCCAGATGAGCGCGCGCAGGCGTATCAGTCCCTCGCGCGGGCGCTCGATCTCCTCTATCACCACCTCGACGGCGTGCGGCAGCTCCTGGCGCGTGCGCTTGATCACCGCCTCGCGCACCAGCTCGGCGAGCACGACCTGCAGCGGCTGATCAGAGACCTCGTCTCGGCCGAACATGAACGGTCCCTCGGGCATCAGCGATGCGAGATGCGCGACGAGCTCCTCCACGCCCTCGCCGGTCCGCGCGGAGACCGCGAAGACCTCCTCGCCGGCCTCCAGGGCAGCCGCCTGGGCCAGCGTCGCAAGCACGTCGCGGCGCGACATCCGGTCGATCTTGTTGACCGCGACGGTCACCGGAATGCCGGCGGCGGCGAGCGCCCGGGCGATGAAGCGGTCTCCCGGACCCACCCCCTGCTGACCGTTGAGCACGAGCAGCGCCGCGTCGGAGTCCTCGAGCTCGTGCTGCACACGCCGCGCCATGCGTGCCGTCAGCGTGTCGCGCGGACGCTGGACGCCTGGCAGGTCGACGAGCGCGAGCTGGCAGTCGCCGCGCACGCGCAGCCCGCGGATCGCCCGCCTGGTCGTCTGGGGACGATCGGAGACGATCGCGACCTTCTCGCCGACGACCGCATTGACGAGCGTCGACTTGCCCACGTTGGGCCTGCCGGCGACCGCGACGAAGCCACTGCGGGTCACGCGCGCGCGTCCGCCAGCAGTCGACGCTGCAGCGCGAGCATCTCGCCGTCGTCGTGTTCGTGGTCGAGGCCGAGCAGGTGCAGCATGCCGTGGATGATGGCCTCACGCAGATCACGCGTGTGCTCTGGGCAAATCAGCACGTCGCCGAGCTCGCGCGGGCTCACGCGCGATCGACCGTCGCGGGCCACCCGCTCGTCGACGGACTCAACCCCCGCAAGCGGCTCGATCCCGTCCACGGGGAAGGAGAGCACGTCGGTGGGAGCCGGGCGGTCGCGGTGGCGGGCGTTGAGCGCCGCGATCCGCCTGGCGTCGACGAACTCGACCGCCACGTGCCCGCGGGTCACACCCACGGCTGCGGCCGCCAGGATGCACAGGCGGCGCACCTCGGCCGCCGGCAGAGCCGTGCTCGCACCCAGGACCTCGACCTCGATCATCGCCACCGGGTCGCTCAGGCGGAGCCTTCGGCGGCCCTGCGAGGCCGCGCCGCGATCCCCGGCGCCCCCTGTCGCGCGTGCATGTCGTAGGCCTCGACGATGCGCTGGACGAGCTTGTGGCGAACGACGTCCTCACCGCCGAAGCGGACGAACTCGATCCCGTCGATCGCCTCGAGCACGCCGCCCACGACGATCAGCCCGGACTGCTGCTCGCGCGGCAGGTCGACCTGGGTGATGTCGCCGGTGACGACCATCTTGGAGCCGAAGCCCAGGCGCGTGAGGAACATCTTCATCTGCTCGGGCGTCGTGTTCTGCGCCTCGTCGAGGATCACGAACGAGTCGTTGAGCGTGCGCCCGCGCATGAACGCGAGCGGCGCGATCTCGATCACACCCCGGTCGATGAAGCTCGAGACCTTGTCGGGGTCGAGCATGTCGTGCAGCGCGTCGAACAGCGGGCGCAGGTACGGATCGACCTTGGCCATCAGGTCCCCCGGCAGAAAGCCCAGGCGCTCGCCCGCCTCGACCGCGGGGCGGGTGAGGATCACGCGGTTGACCTCGTGGCGCATCAGCGCCGCGGCCGCCATCGCCACGGCCAGGAACGTCTTGCCGGTGCCGGCCGGCCCGATGCCGAAGGTGATCGTGTTCGCGCGCACCGAGTCCACGTAGCGCTTCTGGTTGATCGTCTTCGGGGCCACCTGTAGGCTGCGGTGGCGCCACACGATGTCCTCGAGCACGCGCGCCGGCGACTCGTGGGCGTCGAGCGCGCCGGTCACCGCCGCGATCGTCCCGGGACCGATCTCGTGGCCGCGCAGTATCAGCTCCGAGAGCTCGCGCACGACGCGCTCGCCGGTCGTCGTCTCGGCCTCTTCGCCGTCGAAGGTCATCAGGTTTCCGCGCAGGAACACCTTGCAGTCGAGGTGAGCCTCGAGCGCGTGCAGCACCGTGTCCTGGCTGCCCGCCAGCTCCTTGGCGACATCGTTGGGGAGCTCGACCTGGGTCCTCATCCGCTGAGCGTCGCGCGCACGAGCTCCGACACCCGCTTGCCGTCCGCGCGGCCGTCGACCGTGGCCATCGCCTGGCGCATGGCCATCCCCAGGTCCTTGGGCGACTGCGCCCCGCTGTCGCGCACAGCCGCTGCGACGATCGCGCCGAGCTCCTCGTCGGACAGCTCGGCCGGGAGGTAGTCTCCGATCAGCCGCGCCTCGGCCTCCTCGCCGTCAGCGAGGTCGTCTCTGCCGGCGGACCGGAACTCGCCTGCCGCCTCCAGGCGTCGCTTGCGCTCGCGCCGCAGCACCGCCAGCTCGTCGCCGGAGCCTTCCTTGGCGGCCCTCTGGAGCTCCGACAGAACAAAACGAAGCGCACCGACCCGCTGCTTGTCCCCGGCGCGCATCGCGCTCTGCAGGTCGTCTCTGACCGTGTCCAGTATCGCCATCCTCAGATCAGGATACGCGCCTGTCAATCGCGCCCCAACGGAGTCGGGCTGCCGAGGCGCCCCGGCGAGGACGGGTCTCGCCCGAAAGCGAGTGCGACGTTCCAATCGACGAGCAGCCGCAGGCGCCGCCCCATGCCCGGCATGAGCAGCAGGTGATAGGTGCGCGCGATCAGCCAGGCCGCGAAGCCCCGCCAGCGGATGCCGAGCGTGATCGCCACGGCCTTGTTGTCGCCGAGCTCTGCGACCACGCCCCTCGTGTGATATCGAAACGGCCGCACGCGGCGTCCCGCAAGCTCGGCGGCGACGTTGCGCGCGACCAGGCGCCCCTGGCGGATCGCGTGCTGGGCGGTCGGCGGACACGACCGGCCAGGGCGCGCGGGGTCGGGCACCGCGGCGCAATCGCCGATCGCCCACACCCGGCCGCAGTGCTCGGGCGCTCCCCCGGCGGGCGGCGACGGCGCCGAGCCGTGGCCTGCGCCGGTCGGTGAAGCCGGGCGCGGGGCCACGCGCATCGTCCGATCGACGATCAGGCGTCCTTCGGCGTCGAGCGGCAACCCGAGGCGGGCAACGACCGGACTCGGCTTGACGCCCGCCGTCCACACGACGGTGCGCGCGGGAATCGTCTGGTCGTCTGAGAGCGTGGCGCTGCGCATGCTCACCGAGCGCAGCATCGTGTCCGTGCGTACCTCGATCCCGCGGCCGAGCAGCTCGCCCCGGGCGAACTCCGACAGGCTTGGCGGAACCTCCTGCATGATGCGCTCGCGCGCCTCCGCCAGCACCCAGCGCATGCCCTGCGCCCGGCAGCGCGGATACAGCTCGATCGCCTGCGAGGCAAAGTCCTGGAGCTCGGCCAGGCCCTCGACGCCCGCGTAGCCGGCGCCGATGAAGACGAAGCCGAGGTACTCGACGCGCGCGCCGGGCTCCTCCAGCGACTCGGCGATGTCCAGGCAGTTGAGCACCTGGTTGCGCAGCGCCGTGGCGTCGGAGAGTGACTTCAGCCCGATCGCGTGCTCCGCCAGCCCTGGGATCGGGAGCGTGCGCGAGACCGAGCCCAGCGCGACGATCAGCTGGTCGTAGGGGAGCTCCAGGGATTCGTCGTCGATGCGCCGCACCGACAACGTATGCCTGGCCTGGTTGGCGCCGGTGACCTTGCCGATCAGTAGCTCGGTGCGCTTCAGATACGGCCTCAGCGGGACGACCACGTGGCGCGGATCGAGCGTGGCCGACGCCGCCCCCGGCAGCAGCGGCGTGTAGAGCATGAAGTTGGCCTGGCTGACGAGCGTCACCCTGGCGCTGTTGGCCGGGAGCCGGCGCTCGAGGGCGCGGGCTGCGTAGAAGCCGCCGAACCCGCCGCCGGCGATCACGATCTCAGACGGCATGCACCGAGGCTAGACGCCGCCGCCGCGCGGCGCCCCGCGGTCGCCGCCGCGAGTCGCGACGCGCGCGCGCGCCAGCGAGCGCCGCCCCCGGCGCGAGCGAATATCGTGCGCCGCGATGAACGCGAGGCTCTACGAAGACGCGCTCGCTCCGTTCCTCGCCGAGGTGGAGCGCCTGCGCCCGCGCGATGCGGAAGTGATCGACGCCCACACGCATCTGGGACTCGACGAGGACGGACGCTCGCTGACCGTAGAGCAGCTGCTTGCCCAGCTCGACGCCGCCGGCGCCCGCCGCGCGTGTGTGTTCCCCCTGCACGACCCCGAGCGCCGGCCCGCCTACAGCGTCCCCAACGACCGCGTGATCGCCTGGGCGGCCGAGAGCGGCGGACGCCTGTTCCCCTTCTGCCGCCTCACCCCCTCCGAAGATCCGATCGCGGAGAGCGAACGCTGCCTGGCAGCCGGCGCACGCGGAATCAAGCTGCATCCGCGCGCGCAGGACTTCGTTTTCGACAGCGGCGAGATGGACGGTGTGTTCGCGCTCGCCGAGTCGGCGGGCGTGCCGATCTTGATCCACGCCGGACGCGGCCTGCCGCCGCTCGCCGACGGGCTCATCGCGCTCGCCAACCGCCACCCCGGCGCGGTTCTGATCCTCGCCCATGGCGCGATCTGCGACCAGGGCAGGCTCACGGCCGGCCTGGCCGACCACCCAGGGATCCTCTACGACATCTCCTGCTTCTTTCCGCTCGACGTGATCGAGCTGTTCGCCCGCGCTCCCGCAGAGCGAATCGTGTTCGCCTCGGACCCGCCCTACGGGCGCCCTGCGAGCTCGCTGTACATGGCGCTGCGCGTCGCCCAACAGGCGCGGCTCGACGACCAGACGGTACGCAGGGTGCTCGGCGGCACGATGGCATCGCTGCTCGACGGCGACGGCCTGCCGGCGGCCGCCGCGCCGCGCCGCGGACCTTCGATAACGCTCGCGGGGCGCCTGGCGCGGGTCTACGGCTACGCGAGCCTCGTCGGGCCGGCGGTGTTCGCGGGCGCGGTGGACCAGGCCAAAGCGATGCTCGACATGGCGCAGGCGGCGTGCCGCGACCCCGAGCCCGGCGAGTCCGCCGAGGCGCTGGAGACCATCGCCGCCGCGCTGGGCGCCGCGGACAGCCTGCTCGCCAGCGAGGAGGGCACGCGCATGGCGATCGACCTCGTGTATCGCTCAAGCATCCGCGCGGCGACCGAGCTAGGCGATCGGGACTGATCCGGGCGGTCGCCCGCTGAGCCACAGCGCCGCCCACTCCCCCTCCTCGCGCCGCGCGCGCAGGCGCAGTCCAAGTCGCTCGCAGAGGGCGCCCGCGACGTCGTGCGCCTGCTCGCGCAGGAGCCCGCCCGCGATGAGATGCGCCGGACGGCAGGACAGGGCCCCGGGCAGCTCGAGCAGCAGCGGGTACAGCAGGTTGGCGACGACCACCATCGCCGCCCGGCGATCACGGTCACGCGGGCCGGGGCCTGGCCCGGGGCGGGGATGGCTGCCCGCCTCGCTGCGTGGGTGAGGCCTCTGATCCGGGCGCGGCAGCTGCCCGGTGCGCAGGTCGAGCCCGCGGATCTCGACCGCGACGCCGTTCGCGGCGGCGTTGTCGCGGGCCGCCGTGAGACTGGCGCGATCATGGTCGACGCCGAGCACGGGCGCGAAGCCCAGCCGCGCGGCCGCGATCGCCAGCACTCCCGATCCCACGCCCACGTCCAGCAGCGGCCACCGCGCACCCTCGCGCGCGACTAGCTCGAGCATGAGCGCCAGGCACAGGCGCGTGGTCGCATGCGAACCGGTGCCGAACGCCTGGCCGGGATCGATCGCGACGTCGAGCACGTCGGCCTCACCGAGCGGCGCCTGCCAGGGAGCGCGCACGCGCAGCGAGGGCAGGCGCCCGGCGCGATTCGCGCAGCTGCCGGCGGACGCGGGCCAGTCGGGCGCCTCGATCACGACCGGGTGGTGAAAGCGCTTCCAGCGCTCGTGCCAGTCATCGGGCAGCTCGCTGGTCGAGATCTCGACCAGCGCCTCGCCGGCTGCAGCGGTCAGGTCGGGCATGCTCGGCAGCTCCCCCGGCGCCCCGTAGACGGCGTACTCGACGGTCTGCTCGTCGATCGTCACCTCCTCGACGCCGGCCGGCACAAGCTCGAGCAGCTCGGCCACAGCCAGCTCTGCCTGCGCGCGCCGCACGCGCACGGCGAGCCGGATCACGCGGCCTGGCTGCCCAGCGCGCGTCGCAGCTTGGCGAACATCGACTCCTGGGAGCGCATGTTCTCCTCGGTGAGCGTCATGTTGAGACGCTCGAGCAGGGCTCGCTGCTCGTCGCTCAGCCGCCGCGGGATGACGACGTTGACGACGACGCGCAGATCGCCGCGCCGTCCGCGCCCGAGCGCCGGCATCCCCTGGCCCTTGAGCGTCAGCACGTCGCCCGGCTGGGTGCCGGGTGCCAGCGCGACCGGGGAGGAGCCGTCGAGCGTGGGCACCTCGAGCGTGGCGCCGAGCGCCGCCAGCGGCGCCGCCGCGTCGAGCGCCGTGACCAGGTCGTCGCCCTCGCGCACGAACCGCTCGTCCTCGCGCACGCGCACGAGCACGTACAGGTCGCCCGCCGGGGCCCCGACCTCGCCCGCATGTCCGCGCCCGGACAGGCGAATGCGCTGGCCGTCGGCGATTCCGGGTGGCACCTCCACGCGCAGCGTGCGCCGGCCGGTCCTGCGTCCCCGTCCGCGGCACTCGCGGCACGGCTGCGAGGCGATGCGCCCCTCCCCCTCGCACCTGTCGCAGATCATCGTTCGCACCATCTGACCAAACGGCGTACGCGTAACGGCCTGCAGCTGTCCCGAGCCACCGCAGCGCTCGCAGGTCTCGATCGGCGTCCCCGGCTCGGCCCCGTTGCCGCGGCAGTGCTCACAGCGGTCGATCGCCTCGAACGCGACCTCTCGCTCGACGCCCTCGGCGGCCTCGTGCAGGTCGATCTCGATCGTCACCGCGACATCGGCGCCCTGCTCGGGCCCCGTGCGCGCCCCGAACGCACCCGAGCCGAAGAAGGCATCGAACAGGTCGCCGATCGAGCCGAAGGCATCGAAGTTGGGGGCGTAACCGCCGGAGCGCAGGCCCTCGTGACCGAAACGGTCATAGGTCGCCCGCCGCTGTGGATCGGACAGGATCTCGTGCGCCTCGGCCGCTTGCTTGAACTTCTCCTCGGCGTCGGGATCGTGCGCGTTGACGTCGGGGTGGAGCTCGCGCGCGAGCGCCCTGAAGGCCTTTTTGATGTCCTGCTCAGAGGCGTCGCGCGGCACGCCGAGCACCGCATAAGGGTCGCGCGGCATCGTCCTGTCAGTTCTCGGCATAGGTGTCTTCCACGAAGCGCGACAGCTGGCTGGCCGCCTCGCGCACGGTCACGATCGCACGCGCGTAGTCCATCCGTACCGGGCCGATCACCGACACGGCTCCCAGCTTGCGCCGCGCGACCCCGTAGCCGCTGGCCACGAGCGCGAACGAGCGCATTGCCGGGAGCTCGTTCTCACGCCCGATACGCACGTACACGCCGGGCTCGCCGAGCACAGCGCGCAGGACCGACAGCAGCGCGACGCGGCGCTCGAGCAGGTCGATCAGCTCGTTGACCTCCGCCACGTCCTCGATGCGACCCGCCGACAGCAGACGCGCGGCGCCGTCGACGTAGAGCGCGTCTTCGGCGTCGCTGCCGAGGTCGTCGAAGGCGGGCATCAGGTGCTCCAGGAAGCTGCGCTCGGTCGCGGACAGGCTCGCATCGACGAGGCGCTGATGCAGGACCCATGTGCCGAGCCCGAGGCCGGCGAGGCGCTCGTTCAAGTACTCGCCCGCCCAGGTGAGGACGCCCGGATCGACGGGGCCGTCGAACGTTGCGAACGTCTTGGAGACACCACCGCTGGAGGTGATGACGACGACCAGCACGACGGTTGGCTGGAGCGCGAGCACCTCGATATGGCGGATCGTCGCCGCCTGCAGCGACGGCGCGGACACCACCGCCAGCAGGTTCGTGACCTCCGACAGCGCCTCGGTCGTCTGGCGCATAGCCTCCTCGACCTCGCTGCGAATCGGCGCGAGCTCGAGCCGGCGCTGCTGCGCGAGACCCTCACCGGACACGAGCATGCGATCGACCACATAGCGATGACCGGCGTCGGTGGGCACCCTGCCGGCGGATACGTGCGGGTGGGCCAGCAGTCCCTGCTCCTCGAGCAGCGCCAGCTCGTTGCGCACCGTCGAGGGCCCGCATTCGAGCTCTGGATCGGCCGCGATCATGCGCGATGCGACGGGCTGTCCCGTGCGCAGGTAGTCGTCGACCACCTTGGACAGGATCCGCTCCTGACGTGCGGTAAGCATGCGCTTGATTGTAGGTGGCCGGCTCGCGGCCGGATCGATCTGCGCCGGGCCGTGTCCCTCGCCGACTGGCGGGCCCGCGCGGTGCGTCAGAGGATGATCTCGGCCTGCGCCCTGCGCACG
>DASPVR010000135.1:0-6659 GCA_035622255.1 Solirubrobacteraceae bacterium
GCACCGTGAGGTGACCGCATGCGAGTTCATTGCTGCCCCCGCATGGCGCCCAGGCGATCTGCGCCTGCGCAGGCCCCGCCGCAAACGCCCCGCACGCCGCCCCGCACGTGAGCACCCCCAGCAGCGCCCTACAGGGGGTCCTGAGGGCCCATAGCATCGACTCGAATCTAGCGTACACCCGGGCGCCCGCGCGCAGGCTGCGCTGCGCCGCTAGGGTGACGCACGCGATGGCCAGCGAGCGCACAGCCGTGTCCGCCGCCGGGGCGCCCGCGGCGATCGGCCCCTACAGCCACGCGGTGCGACACGGCGACCTGCTGCTCTGCTCGGGGCAGATCCCGCTCGACCCCGCCAGCGGCGAGCTCGTCGGCGACACCGCCGCCGCCCAGGCGCGGCGCTGCCTGGAGAACCTGGTTGCGGTGTGCGAGGCCGCGGGCACGCGCCTGGCCCGGGCGCTGCGCGTGACGATCTACATGACCGACCTCGACCAGTTCGCGGCTGTCAACGAGGTGTACGAGTCGTTCTTCGCCGGCGAGGCCCCGCCGGCGCGCGTGACCGTGGGCGTGGCCGCGCTGCCCAGGGGCGCGCAGGTCGAGATCGACGCGATCGTGGCGCTGCCGTGAGGGGGCTCGGGCGCGCTGCGGGGGCTCAGGCGGCCGCGCTCGTAGCGGCGAGCGCGGGCTCGGCGGACGCGGGGACCGGATCGGCGCCGTAGAGCGCGCGTGAGAGCAGCCGCCACAGCGTCGCGCGTTCCTGGGGGTCCAGCGCCTTGAGGACCTCGTCCTCGATCGTTTCCTGGGCACGCTCTGCGCGCAGCAGCGCGCGCCGCCCGCCAGCCGTGAGCTCAACGATGTGGCGCCGGCGGTCGTCGGGGTCGCGCCGGCGCGCGACGTAGCCGCGGTCCTCGAGTTCGTTGAGCAGCAGCACGACGTTGTTGGCGTCCATGCACAGCGCCTCGGCGAGCGCCTGCTGGGGGGTGCCGCCGTCGTTGTCGCGCACGAAGCTGAGCGCCATCAGCAGGCGCAGGTGCATTCCCAGCAGCTCCTCGCCGCTGGCCCGGTAGACCTGCTTGGCGAGCCGCGTCAGCAGCACCATCGAGCCGGGCGTATACCCGCGGCCCTCGGGCTGACTCTCCCCACTCATAGCCGCTCCATTATACACGATTCAGCAACAATCATCACTTTCGGCAAGATGATACTGACAGTCATGGATATCATTTTTAACAAGATGATACTTGCATCATGGATGATCAATGCTATGGTGTGCTCTATCGCAACGGAAGGAGCAGCATGAGCACCACCGCCAACCCCAGCAAAGAGTCCACCACGACCCCCCGCGAGCGCGCCACGCCGGCGGGCGCCGCGCGTGGCCTGCGCCGGCGCATCGCGCCTCGGGCGACACTCGACGGCCCGACCGATCAGGACCTGCTGTCCTCGGCCTACGGCGACGGGCGCCCGGCGGACGCAGCCACTCACGCCGGGGAGGCCGGAACCGACGACGCGCGCTCGCGTCGCACCGAGCGCCGGCGCTGGATCGCGCTTGCGGTCCTGTGCCTGGGCCAGCTGATGATGGTGCTCGACGCGACGATCGTGAACGTCGCCCTGCCCTCGATCCAGCGCGACCTGCACTTCAGCCAGCAGAACCTCACGTGGGTGATCAACGGATATCTGATCACGTTCGGAGGCTTCCTGCTGCTGGCCGGGCGCTTCGGCGACCTGGTCGGGCGCAAGAAGGTGTTCCTCACCGGCCTGGCGCTGTTCACGACGGCATCGGTGGCGTGCGGGCTGGCCGACAGCCAGGCGACGCTGATCGCCGCGCGCCTGATCCAGGGGATCGGCGGCGCCGTCGCCTCGAGCGTGATCCTCGCGATCATCGTGACCGAGTTCCCCGGCGCTCGCGAGCAGGCTAGGGCGATGGGCATGTACGCATTCGTGTCCGCCGGCGGCGGCTCGATCGGGCTGCTGGCCGGAGGCGTGCTGACGCAGTCGCTGGACTGGCACTGGATCTTCTTCGTCAACGTCCCGATCGGCGTGGTCGCGTTCGTGCTCGGGTCGGCGCTGATCGTCGAGAACGAGGGCATCGGCCTGGCGCAGGGGGTCGACGTGCTCGGCTCGATCCTGATCACGCTGTCGACGATGCTGGCCGCGTTCGCGATCGTGAAGTCCAGCGAATACGGCCTGCTGTCGGCGCGCACGTTGGCCGTCGGCGGCGCGAGCGTCGCGCTGCTGGCGGGCTTCCTGGCGCTCGAGGCGCGCATCGCCAACCCGATCATGCCGCTGCGAATCCTGCGCCTGCGCATGCTGATCGGCTCGAGCATCGTGCGCGGGCTGCTGGTCACGGGGATGTTCACGGCCTTCTTCCTGGGCGCGCTGTACCTGGAGCGCGTGCTCGGCTACGACGCGATCCGCACGGGCCTGGCCTTCATGCCGCTGACGGCCGGGATCGCCGTGATGTCGCTCGGCGTGTCGGCGCGGCTGGTGGAGCGCTTCGGGGCCGTGCGCGTGCTCGTGTGCGGCCTGTCGGCGATCATCGCCGGCCTCGTCGTGCTCGCCGGCCAGGGCTTGCACGCCGACTACCTGCCGGGTCTGCTCGTCGCCTTCTTGGCGCTCGGCGTCGGGGCGGGGGCGTCGTTCCTGCCGCTGCTGACGATGGGGATGGCCGAAGCGCCCAAGCGCGACGCGGGCCTGGCGTCGGGGATCATCAACGTCTCGGTGCAGCTCGTCGGCGCGATCGGGCTGGCGACGCTCGGAACGGTCGCCACCGACCACGCGAAGTCGCTGGCCTCCAGCGGCGAGCCGCTGGCGAGCGCGCTCACGGGCGGCTACCACCTCGCCTACCTCGTCGGCGCGGGCGCCGTGGCGGTCGGCATCCTCGCCGCGCTGCTGACGCTGCGCACACCCCCTAGCGCCGTGGTCGAGCCGGTCGGGGAGCTCGAGCGGTGGATCGCGGGCGAGGACGCCGGCGCCGACGTGGCGGCGCAAGCCGCTTAGCCCTGAGGCCGCCGTCGCGGCCGGGACGCGGGTTCAGGCGTCCCGGCCGCGCAGCTCGGCACGGCGGACCTTGCCGCTCGAGGTCTTCGGGAGCTCGTCGACGAAGTCGACGATGCGCGGGTACTTGTAGGGCGCCGTCTCGCGCTTGACGTGCTCCTGGAGCTCGCTCGCGAGCGCGGCCGAGGCGCAGTGGCCGTCGCGCAGGACGACGACCGCGCGCACGACCGCGCCACGCTCCTCGTCGGGCGCCGACACGGCCGCGGCCTCGGCCACGGCCGGATGGGAGACGAGCGCCGACTCGACCTCGAAGGGCCCGATGCGATAGCCGGCGGAGACGATCACGTCGTCGTTTCGTCCCTGGAAGTAAAGCCACCCGTCGTCGTCGGCGCTGACGCGATCGCCGGTGCGCCACGGGCCGAGCGCCCGACGGTCGCGCACCGTCCAGCCGCGCGCGCCGTGGTGGACGTCCTCGCCGAGATAGCCGAGGAAGAAGGTGGGCACGCTCGGCGGGTCGGCGACGAGCTCGCCAGAGTCGACGCTCAGGCGCATCCCGGGCAGCACGCGCCCCATCGAGCCGGGACGCGCGCGCTCGCCGACGGGCAGGCCGGTCATCTGCCCGGTCTCGGTCTGGCCGTAGCCATCACGGATCTCCAGCCCCGTGGCCTCGCGCCAGACGTGCAGCACCTCGGGGTTCAGCGCCTCGCCGGCTGCCACCAGCCCGCGCAGGTCCGGCAGCGCGCGCAGGCTCGCGCGCTTGGCGATCACGCGGTACTCGGTCGGCGCCATGCAGAGCACGCTCACGCGCTCGCGCTCGGCCAGCTCCAGGCGCTCGGCGGGGTCGAAGCGCGCGTCGTGCAACAGCGCGCATGCCCCCGACAGCCAGGGGGCGATGAAGGCATTGCGCGCGGACTTGCTCCAGCCCGAGGCGGCCGTGCACCACACGAGCTCGTGCGCACGCGCGCCCAGCCAGTGCAGCGCCTGCACGCGCTGGCCGGCGAGGTAGCGCTGGGCGTGGACGACCGCCTTCGGCTCGCCGGCCGTTCCGCTGGTGAACGTGATCAGGCAGGGATCGCTCTCGCCGAGCTCGGCGGCCGGCGCGGGCTGTGCCGCGAGCAGGCGCTCGTCGGGCACGAGCAGGACGTCCACGCCCTCGGCGGCGGCTGTGAGGCCGGCGAGCGCGGCCTCGAGCTCTGCGCGGTTGCGCTCGTCGGCGACGATCGCGCGCGGGCGCGCGACGTCGATGCGCAGGCGCAGGTCCTTGGCGCGCAGCTGCTCGTTGCAGGGCAGCGCGACGGCGCCGATGCGAAAGCAGGCGCACAGCGCGAGCACCCACTCGGGGCGGTTGCCGACGAGCGTGAGCACGACGTCGCCCCGGTGCACGCCGCGCGCCTGCAGGGCGCCGGACAGGCGCGCCGCGCCGTCGGCGATCTCGCCGAAGCTCCACTCCCGCCGCGTGCCGTCGCGCGCGAGCTCGATCAGCCCGAGCCGGCCCGCGTCCATCCGCTCGAGCACGTCGCGCACGAAGTTCACGCCGGTATTCTCCTCTGAGCAGCCGAAAAAACGATCCTGGAGCGTTGCCGACGATGGCCGTAGCAGCCGAGCCCCTCACCGAAAAGACCGACGAGCAGCGGGCGATCACCGAGATGGTCCACCGCTTCGCCGACGAGCAGATCATCCCCAACGCCGAGCATTATGACCACGAGGACAGCTTCCCCGAGCCGATCGTGGCGCAGATGCGCGAGCTCGGCCTGTTCGGCGTGACGATCCCCGAGGAGTACGGGGGCATGGGCCTGGATCTGACGACCTACGCGATGATCGTCGAGGAGCTCTCGCGCGGCTGGATCTCGATCTCGGGGATCGTGAACACGCACTTCATCGGCTCCTACCTGCTGATGAAGTTCGGCTCCGATGAGCAGCGCTCCAAGTACCTGCCGCGCATGGCCACGGGCGAGATTCGCGCCGCCTTCTCGCTGTCAGAGCCCGAGCTCGGATCGGATGTGCAGGCGATCAAGAGCACGGCCAAGAAGCTCGATGACGGCACGTATGAGATCAACGGCCAGAAGATGTGGGTGACCAACGGGCTGCTCAGCTCGCTCGTGTTCGTGCTCGTGAAGACCGACCCCGAGGCCGAGCCGCGCCACCGCGGGTTCACGTGCTTCATCGCCGAGAAAGAGCCGGGTGTGAGCGAGAACGCGGGTGCCTTCGCGGGCCTGAACGTCCCGCCGAAGATCAAGAAGCTCGGATACAAGGGCGTGGAGTCGACGGAGCTGGTGTTCGACGGCTACCGCTGCCCGGCCGAGAACATCCTCGGCGGTGAGCAGGCGGGCCTGAACAAGGGCTTCGCGCAGATGATGGACGCGCTGGAGGTGGGGCGCGTGAACGTGGCTGCACGCGGCGTGGGCATCGCCCAACGCGCGCTCGAGCTCGCGCTGCGCTACTCGCAGGAGCGAAAGACGTTCGGCAAGCCGATCGCAGAACACCAGGCGATCCAGTTCAAGCTCGCCGACATGGCCACCCAGGTCGACGCGGCGCGCCTGCTCACGCTGCGCGCGGCGCGCCTGAAGGACGCCGGCGAGCGCTCGGACCTCGAGGCCGGGATGGCCAAGCTGTTCGCGTCGGAGGCCGGGCGCTTCTGCGTCGAGGAAAGCCTGCGCATCCATGGCGGCTACGGCTACTCCAAGGAGTATGAGATCGAGCGCCTGTACCGCGACGCTCCGCTGCTGTTGATCGGCGAGGGCACCTCGGAGATCCAGCGCATGGTGATCGGGCGCAAGCTGCTGGCGCGTCATAAGATCTGAGCGCCCCCTGAGCGCACGGCCCGGCGGTCGCCGGCCGAGCGAGAGAGAGATGGTCAGATGGCCGATGACGCCAGGGCTCTGATCGAGCTGGCAACGCGCAGGTTCATCGAGGAAGTGCCGGCGCTCGCGCCGATCAAGCTCGTCGTGGGCGTCGAACTTCGCGGGCGCGGCGACGTGCAGCTGTTTCGCCTGCAGATGCCCGAGGTGAGCGTGACGAAGACCCCGGCGACGGACGCGCAGCTGCGCGTCGACATGCGCCGCGAGTTCTTCAACGTGATGGCGCGCGAGGGCAAGGTGCCAGACTGGATCGAGGCGTTCACGTACGGGCAGGCCAAGGCGTCGGGGCCCGAGCAGTTCCTGCGGCTGATCGCGAGCGTCGTGGACAAGCAGCAGGAACGCCAGCGCCTGCGCCGCGCGCGCAAGCCGGCGGAGGCCCCGCGCAGGACCGCCTGAGCGATCGCGGTCCGGTCGCTGGGCTCGCGCTCGCGCCCGTCAGTGGTAGGCCGTGAGCTGCTGGGCGAGGAACACGAGCGACGCCAGCAGGAACAGGCACATCATGATCAGCGAGAAGTTTTCGTTCATCTGCGTGTGCGCCTCTTTGAGCAACAGGATAGGGCAGCCAGCGGCCGCGCCGGAGCAGCGAGCCTGCTCTCAGGCGAGCGCGGCTTCGTTGTCGTAGAGCTTGATGACCTTCACGGCGCCGGGTGCGGCGTCGATGCACAGCCGGCAGAGGACGCACTCGTCGAGGTTGTCCTCTACCAGCTCGAGGCTGCCGTCGCCATGCTGAGCGAAGATGTCGACCGGGCAGGCTTCGGTGAGCCTGCGCGCGAGCTCGCTGTCGACAGCGGCCGCGTCGTCAACCTCGACGGCGATG
>DASPVR010000136.1:0-12304 GCA_035622255.1 Solirubrobacteraceae bacterium
GTCGCCGACGGGTGCCTCGAAGTGGTTGTAGCAATTGTCGCTACCCATCGTCGCCAAGCGCCTACTCACCGACAGCCACGCGCGGCCGCGCGCGCCGCGCCAGATGTCCGCGCGCCGACGCCAGCAGCGTCCTCAACCCTCCCTGGAAGCCGCTTGGCCACAGCAGCATCGCGACGATCAGCACGACCCCGTAGATCGCCAGCGGCATGTTCGCCGAGACCTTCTGCGACAGTG
This sequence comes from Solirubrobacteraceae bacterium, assembly GCA_035622255.1. GTDB lineage: Bacteria > Actinomycetota > Thermoleophilia > Solirubrobacterales > Solirubrobacteraceae > Palsa-744. The sequence continues at coordinate 235 of DASPVR010000136.1, forward strand.
AGAACGAGTGGGCGATGTCGTTCGTCCAGCCCGGCAGGAGCACGAGCACGGCCGCTCCCCAGATCGCGCCGGTCAGCGAGCCCAAGCCGCCGAGCACGACCGCCGTCAGCAGCGCCAGCGAGAGTTCGAGCGTGAAAGCCCCCGGCGAGGCGAGCTGCAGGACGATGGCGAGCAGCCCACCGCCGAGCCCGGCGCAGGCGGCGCTGAGCACGAACGCGAGCGTCTGCACACGCCCGACGCGAAGCCCGCACAGCGAGGCCGCGATCTCGTCGTCGCGCACCGCGCGGAAGACGCGGCCGTAGCCGCTGCGCAAGAAGTTGGTCAACACGAACAGCACGATCAGGGCCCCGATCGACGCGATCCAGGCCTCCCAGCGCTCCAGCGGAAAGCCGCTGCCCAGCCACGAGGGGACGACCGGCGGATTGATCGTCAGACCGTTCTCGCCGCCGAGCGTGCTCGGGTACTTGTTCGCGAGCGCGGGCAGGCCGATCGCGAAGGCGAGCGTCGCGCCGGCGAGGTAGGGGCCGCGCAGCCGCGAGGCGGCGGCGCCGACGGCCACGCCTATGACCACGCTCACGGCCACGGCTGCCGCGAGCGCCCCCGCCAGCGGCCAGTGCTCGTTGCCGATCAGCAGCGCCACCGTGTAGGCGCCGACGGCCATCAGCGCGCCGTGTCCGAGCGAGATCTGGCCGCTCAGCCCGGTCAGCACGGTCAGGCCCGCGAGCGCGGCGAAGTAGTAGGCGCCATTGGCCAGCTGAAGGTTCTGGTAGGCGCTCAGCAGCTCGGTCGCCACGAACAGCACGAGCCCCGCGAGCACGACGAGGCCGAGCGAGCGCGCCAGCGTGCCACGCGCAAGCCGCGACGCGAGCGCCCTCATACGCGCCGCTCCCGCGTGCTCGAGAACAGCCCGCTCGGGCGCACCATCAGCACGGCGATCAGCACCACGAGCGCCGCGAGCGTGACCAGCGACGCCCCCTCATAGCCGGACACGTACGACAGCACCAGCCCCAGGATCATGCCGCCGACGACCGCGCCGAGCGGGCTGTCCAGGCCCCCGAGCACCGCCGCCGTGAAGCCGAACACCAGCAGGGCATCGAACTGGTTTGGCCCGACGAACACCGACGGCGCCACGAGCACGCCCGCGAGCGAGCCGACGAGCGAGGCCAGCGCCCACCCGAGCGTGAACATGCGCCCGACGCGCACGCCGAGCAGCCGCGCGACCTCTGGGCGGAAGGCGGCAGCGCGCATCTTCAGGCCGATCGACGTGTTCAAGAACAGCAGCCGCAGGACGAGCGCGACACCGAGCACGACGAGCACGATGAACGTGTCGTTGGGCGAAAACAGCACATGTGTGCCGCCGATCTCATAGCCGCGGATCGAGAACGCCGGCGGGAACGAGCGCGGGGTGTTGCCCCAGATCATCCCGGCGCCGGCCTCGAGCAGGATCAGCAGGCCGAGCGCGACGATGACCGCGTTCAGCGGCGGGGCAGACTCGACGCGGCGGATGAGCGCACGCTCGACGATCGCGCCGCCGAGCAGGCCGCACGCCAGCGCCACGACGAAGCCCAGCCAGTAGGAGCCGCTGGAGTTGATCACGCCGAGGGCGATCGAGGTGGTGAACATCAGCATCGCCCCCTGGGCGAAGTTCACGATCCTCGTCGCACGCCAGATCAGGACCAGCGCGAGCGCGACCGCGGCGTAGATGGCGCCGGTGGAGATACCGTTGAGCGTGAGGTCAATGAAGCGCGTCATCTAGAACCCCAGGTAGGCGCGACGCAGGTCGTCATCGGCGGCGAGGGTCTGCGCCGCGTCGTCGGCGACGACACGGCCGAGGCTGAGCACGATCCCGCGGTCTGCGATCGACAGCGCGCCGCGGGCGTTCTGCTCCACGAGCAGCACGGCGAGCTCGCGCTCGCTCGCAAGCGTGCGGACCAGCTGCATGATCTGGGCGCTCACGCGCGGAGCCAGGCCCAGCGAGGGCTCGTCGAGCAGCAGCGCCCGTGGCCGAGCCATCAGTGCGCGCGCGATCGAGAGCATCTGGCGCTCGCCCCCCGACAGCGAGGCGGCCGGCTGGGCCCGACGCTCGTGCAGCGGCGGGAAGAGCTCATACGCCTGCTCGAGCCCGGAGCGGTCGGTGCCGCTCCACAGCCCGCCGAGACGCAGGTTCTCCTCGGTCGAAAGCTCGGCGATCACGCCGCGGCGCTCGGGGACGTGGGCCACGCCGCGGCGAACGATGTCCTCGACGGCGAGACCGAGCAGCTCCTGGCCCTCGAGGCGCACGTGCCCGGCGCTCGCCCGCTCCAGGCCCGAGATCGTCCGCAGCAGCGACGTCTTGCCGGCGCCGTTGGCACCGAGCACGGCCGTCACGCCGCCGCGCTGGACCGCGAGCGAAACCCCGTCGATCGCCCGCACGGGCCCGTAGTGGGTGCTGAGCTCGCATACCTCCAGCAACGGAGGAGGCGTACTCACGCGCCAGCCCCGCCGGCAGCGCCCTGCTCGCCGCCGAGATAGGCCTCGAGCACGCGCTCGTCGCGCTGGATGGCGGCGGGCCCCCCCTGTGCGATGACGCGTCCGAAGTCGAGCACGACGACGCGGTCGCACGCCGACATCACGAGGTCCATGCGGTGCTCTACGAGCATCACCGCCATCGAGCCGCGCAACCCGTGGATGCGCTGCCCGAGCTCGCGCACGTCGTCTCCGCCCAGGCCCCCCGCGGGCTCGTCGAGCAGCAGCAGGCGTGGCTCGCTGACGAGCGCGCGGGCCAGCGCGACGCGCTTCTGCACGGGATAGGCAAGCGTTGACGGGAGCCTGTCGGCAACGCCGTCGCAGCCGAGCTCTGACAGCATCGCACCTGCGCGCTCGCGCAGCTCGCGCTCACTGCGGTCACAGCGCGGCAGCCCGAGCAGCGAGCCAAACAGGCGCGCGCGGCGAAAGCGATGGGCCCCGAGCATCACGTTCTCGAGCACGGTCAGCCCCGGGAACAGGCCGACACCCTGCAGCGTGCGCGCGATGCCGATCTCAGACAGCCTGTCGGTGCGTACGCTGGACAGCGTCTGCCCGTGCCAGAGCAGCGTGCCCGACTGGGGCGCCACGAACCCGCAGATGACGTTGAAGAGGGTCGTCTTGCCGGCGCCGTTTGGACCGATGATCCCGAGCACCTCGCCGGCCTGCACCTCGAGCGAGACATCATCGAGCGCGACGATGCCGCCAAAGCGAACGCTCAGCCCCCGCGCGGCAAAGGCCCCATCGCCAGGCGGGCTCCCCTTCTCCGGCATCACAGACGCACGTTACCCGCGAGCTCGGCGGGCGACGCACGCGCACGCGCGCCCGAGCCTTTGCGATAGCCTGCGCCGCGATGGCTGGCGCGCCCGGTTGGGACAGTTGGACCTTCGACCCGCTGCTGTCGATCGCCCTGATCGCCGCCGCCGCGTGGTACGTGTCGATGCTGCGCCGCGTGCATCGCGTCACGGGCAGGCGCGTCGGTCCCGGCCATTGGCTCGCGTACGGCTCGGGCCTCGGCGTGCTGGCGATCGCGCTGATCTCGCCGCTCGACGCGATCGGCGACAAATGGCTGCTGTCGGCGCACATGCTCCAGCACGTGCTGCTCGCAGACGTCGCGCCCGCGCTGCTGATCCTCGGGCTGCGCGCCCCCGTGCTGCCCCTCGGCCTGCCTCATGGGATGCTCCGCAGCGTCGCTCCCCAGAGCCGCCTCGGGCGTTTCTGGAGGGTCGCCACCAACCCCTGGGTGGCGCTGCCGGCGTGGGCGGCGGCCACGTGGATCTGGGCGATCCCGGCGATCTTCGACTACACCGCACAGCACCCCCTGCTGCACGCCTTCGAGCACGCCACCCTCTTCTACACGGGCTTTGCGCTGTGGTGGCTGATCATCACGCCGCTGCCGAGCGACCGCCGCGACCCGGGCATGGTGCGTCTCACCTACCTCGGGTTCTCGCGCGGCGCCAGTGCGCTCGTCTGCCTGCCGCTAGCCTGGCTGGGGCACACCATCTATCCCCTCTACGCGAATGCCCCGCGCGCCTACGGCATCTCGGCCTCGACCGACCAGCACATCGCAGGCGGGCTCATGTGCCTGATCGAGGTGCTCGTGTTCGGGATAGCTCTGGTCGCGGTGTTCATCGACATGCTCGGCCGCGACGAGCGCGCCCAGGAGCTCGGCGAAGCCGCCGCGGCGTCGCGCTGACGCAACCCGCCGCCCCGACAGGTAACTACAATTAATCGGGCACGCCCGCACCCGCGCCGGCTTCCAGCCGCCTGCGCAGCTCGGCGCCACGGCCCGCGCTGACGGCGCGCGCGGCGCGCTCGTCGCTCAGCTCGAGCCCCCGCGCATGGGCGAAGTCGAGCAGGTCCTGGCGTTCCTCACCCTCCTTGGCGGCACGCAGAAAGAGCCAGCACAGCAGGCAGATCGTGAGGATGCTCTCCTCGACCATCATGATCGCGCCGGCGATGTTCTGGTCGGCGATCGGGGAGATGTGGTGCGCGGCGTCGCCACGCAGGTAATAGGGATAGAAGACCGTCCCCGACCACAAGAAGATGTTGCCGAGCACGGTGCCGGTCAAACGGACGGCGACGATGTAGCAGAGCTTGGCGAAGTTGCCGAACCAGCTGGGCATCGGGAGCGGCCCGAACAGGCACATCCACATGTTGATGCCCACGCCGAGGAACATCGCGTGCTGAAGTGCGTGCACACCGGGATGGCGCAGCGCCGCTTCATAGAGAACCGGCAGGTGCCACACATACAGGTCGACCGCCCACAGCGGAAAGGCGATCAGTGGGTGCGCGAGCACGCGCAGGCGGTTGAAGAAACCGATCCGCAGAATCGGCGCGATCAGCGGACCGGTGAGACCGAGCACGATCAAGAGCGCCGCTATGTCGCCGAGCAGCAGGTGCTCGACCATGTGCACGAACAGCAGTTCTTCGCTGATGCGCCCCAGCGACGTCAACGCCGCGCCGATCGTCACGAAGCCGCCGTAGAAGCAGGCCTGGCGCCAGCCCGGCACGGGGTGGCCCTGTGCGGCGCACGTGCGCACGCGCTGGGCGTAGAGCAGGCCGAGGATCGTGAGCGGCCCGAGCTGCAGCAGCGCCTGCAGCGAGGTCGAGGTCGCAAGCGAGAACATCATCGACGGCAGCGTACGCCGTGCGGCGGTGGCGGCGCACCGGCGAGCTGCCCGTCCCTGGCCGTGAGCCGGGCGAGGAGCACGCGCTTCATGCGGTCGCGGTGCTCACCGTTCATGCGGTCGTGGTCGTCACCGCTCATGCGGTCGTGGTGGTCACCGCTGAGAGGATCCACAGCGCCAGGCAGGTGAAGCCGACCATGATCGTGAGCATCCAGTACTGCGAGCGCACCGCCGCCTGCGGTGAGCGGAACTCGACCAGCCCGCGCTCGTGCGAGAGCACCAGGCCGCTCACGTGACCGCAGACGATCGCCGCGATCTGGACGTACCAGATGGCGGCGAACGAGATCAGGTTGTAGTTGATCAGAAAGCTCGCTGTGCCGAATAGGTTGCTGCCCTCGCCCAGCGGGTCGGACACGAGGTATCCCATCGCCTGGCCCTGGAGCACGAGCAGCGAGAAGTAGTGCGCGAGCATGTAGCCGAAGGCGATCGGCACGAGCGTGTGCAGGAACGTCCGCGACAAAGCCGCGTGGTCGGCGTCGCTGACGCCGTCCAGTGCCCGCTGCATACCGTAGATGCCGAGGTTGTAGAGCCCCGCGACGAACGCCACGCAAAACAGCAGGCCGATCGTGCCCACGATCTCGAAGGCGGACAGCGCCCCGAGACCCAGGTGCTCGATGTCGGCCTCGAGCGCCGGCGCCACTTTGTACCAGACCTCGCCGTTGGAGAAGCCGTCAAAGCTCGTCGACCCGATCAGCGTGCAGATCACCGCCGCCGTGCCGGGCCACAGCTCGAGGTCGCGGATGCCAGACAGCGGCAGGCGCACTCGCAGGTAGCGATCGCGCCAGTCCAGCGGCGCGAGGCGCGCGATCAACGAGAAGTACACGCTGAATCCGTCCGCGCGCGCCGTCCAGTCCTCGATGCCGAAGGCCGCCATGCCTGCGAGCTGGGTGACGGCATAGGCGAGTGCGAGGACCGCGAGCAGTTTCGGATCGTCCTTGCTCGTGTACACCAGCTCCAGCCACGCGAAGGCGAGCAGCATCGCCGCGGCCGGCCATCGGCCCCAGCGCGGCGGGTAGGAGCGCAGCAGCGGCGCCGGGCGGCGGCCGGTGCGCCCCAGCAGCCAGGCGATGAGCCGCGCGAGCGCGCGCCACGGGTTCAGCGGTCGGAAGATGTCTCCGAGGAATGCGCTCGCGATCGGGATTCCGACCCAGAAGATCACGTAGATGAACGTCGGCGCGAGGTTCGAGGTGAAGTTCTGTTCGCCCGCGAGGCCGGCGTACACGACAGCCAAGAGGCTGAACACCCCGAACGCCCCGCACAGCCATTCGAGCACCCGCGGCACCCTGAAGAGCACTCGCTCGCGGCGATGCTCAAAGCGCGGCTCAGACCACAGCGTCCACAGCGCGATGAAGGAGATCACCATCACGCCGGCGGCGGTCCATGCAAAAAGCCACGCCGGAATCGGCAAATCGGCGCGACCCACGATCCCATGGGCCGACGCCGACGCCGGGGCAATCAAGGCCGCGAGCGCCGCCGCCGCGCACGCCTTGCCCAGCCGCGAGCGCCACGCCGGGCCGGCGCGGCGCTCGCACATTGCGCTACTCATCTACGCGCACGTGCCCCGCCTAGCTCTTGAGCGTGATGTTCCCGCACAGCATCGCGGGGTCGTTGGACATCGCCTGCATGAACGCCATCGAGGCCGGCGCCGAGCCGATCTGGTTGCGCTGGCTGGCGGGTGTGGGTTTGGCGTGCACGACGAGGAAGTAGCCCGGCCCCACGACCTGCTGATGGACGACCAGGTTCACGGTCCCATAGGCTTCGCCCTTGGAGTTGGCGACCAGGTCGGGCAGCACGACGGCCATGTTCGACGTCTGTTTGCTCGGCGGCGAGCAGGCGCCGTCCGGCCCGTGGAGATGGTTGGCGTGGCCACTGTAGGGCACGAGCCCCGTGACCCTGCGCCACCCAGTCAGATGGTCACCGACCTGCTGGAAGTAGGCTTCGCCATGGGCGGTCGTCGCGATGTAGGGCAGCCCTTCTTTGCTGGTCGACATTTTCTGCATTTCAGCGGCCGTCATTTTCATCGGCTGAGTGGTCGTGTGAGTGGTGCTCGTGGTGCTCGTGTGAGTCATACTCATCGCGTTCCATTCGCTCATCGGTTTCAAGGTGACACTCGCCGCGCTCTTGGCCGAGCTCGAGCCGCACCCGCTGATCGCAATCGCACTCACGATCGCGAGCACGGCAAACGTCAGCAATCTGTGTCTGCTTGTGTTCACGGAGACACCTCTTGTTCGGGTTCATTGGAGACCGCGGGCGCTTGGCGCGCGGGAACTTCCTCACTGGCACGTCCCCGCGGCAACAGCGTGAGCGCGAGCAGCACGAACAGCGGCCCCGCGTTGACATCGGTGGCCTTGCCCGATGTGAGCTCCCCGAGCCCCTGACCGAGGAACCAGAAGACGATCGACAGCAGGGCACCCACGATCAACGCCTGGCGCCGAAGACGCGTCCATACGCCGACCGCGATCGCCAGCGAAAGGATCGCAAGGACGATCGCGATCGTTTCGCCGTCGCCGTGAAGGCTGTGAGCGAGCGAGTGCTGGATGCTCGCGAGCCAGTGCATCGAGCCTTCCGAGGTCGTCTTCAACGCTTCGCTGATCGAGTTCGGGGTCCGGTTGACCGACAGGCACCAGAGAACCGTTGCGGTGAGCCACAACACCGACCAGACGGCCCGGCCGGCGCGCTCGCCGATCAGACCGCCGCCGGCCGGAGCGGGCGGTGGATCAGGATCGCGCGTGGGCCACAACAGCAGCCCGATCAGGGCGTATAGCAACACGGCCCCCGGCGCTCCCGTGAGCGGCGAGGCCATGTCCGCAGGGATCATCCCGAAGCCCTCGCCAAACCACCAAACGACGAACGCCCAGCCGAAGGAGACGAGCAGCGCCGGGCGGACGGTGGGTCGAAACAGGAGACCGAGGCCGATCAGGACCTGGGTGAGGGCGAACAGCGTGTTCCACACCGTCAGGTCCTTGGCGACGAGATGCGCCGCCCAGATGATCGGGTCCCCGATCCAGGCGGGCTGCATCATCGCGGTCGGTTCGATGACTTCCTTCAGGAAGCCGTGCGAGTACATGAACGATTGAAACTGCAACCCCCCGTCCAGCAGCCAGATCACGCCAAGCGCGATCTGAAGGCCTCTGCGGGTTATCGGAAGTCTCATCGACGCGCTGCGCGCGGGCCGTGTGCGTGCTGCCGCGGCCGGCACCGCGCTCGGCGCGCTTGCTGCGTACATGCTCATGGTGATGTCAGCTCCATTCACGTGGTTGACGTCCCATCCCCGGCGCCCTGCGCGTGGCGCGCGCGCCAAACGGCGCCACGCCCGACGCGGCGTGACCGGCGGATGGGAAGTAGAGAGCGCGGCGCGCCCTAGACGCCGCAGAACGCTGCGCGGGCGGTCGGGGGCGCCCGACCGGCGAGCGCTCTTGCGATCAGGCGACCGCCCCGGGGCACGGATGCGGCCTCGCCTCGCCGGAAAGATGCAGCGACGCGCAGCTCACGGCGGCGCCTGGCGCGCCTGGCATGCAGCTCGACGATCAACTGCTCGCCGGGACGCCGGCCGAACAGCAGCACCGCGAACAACAGCAGCGCCGGAAGCAGGTACATCGAGCCTTCCAGCAGTGATCTCATCACCACCGGGCAGCATACTCCCGTCGTGCCGTCGCCAGCGCAGCATCCGCGCCGCTGCAAGGGCGCAAACGCGAGCGAACCGGCACGCGGGCACACCTCGCGTGGTAGCGTCGAACCGGTGTTGCTGAGGTCTCACGAGGCACCCTGCGTGCGTGCGGCTGGCGCGATCTCGCGATGAGCGGATCGGCATCGGAGCTCGGGGCGCCCGGCGCCGACGCGCCCGGCGAAGGCGGTCCACCGCCCGATCCCGCTCCCAGCGGGCCGGGGACACACGGCCGGGGCGCTCTCAATTGGCGTATGGTGTTGCCGCTCGTCACGCTGCTCGTGATCGCCGGCGGATTTGCGCTGCTGCTGCAGGGCACGAGCCACCTCTCCCAACCGATCGCCGGCAAAGCGCAGGCCGCACGCTCGCAGAGCTTTGCCGGCCTAACGCTCTCCCCACCCAAGCAGGCGCCACCGCTTGCGCTTGGCAACTACCTCGGCCAGCCCGTGAACATCGACCAGTTCCGCGGCAAGGCGGTGCTTGTCACGTTCCTCTACACCCACTGCGAGACCGCCTGCCCGCTGATCACCTCCGACCTGCACACCGCGCTCGAAGAGATGGGGCCCAGGAAGGCCGAAAAAGTCCAGATCATCGCCGTGTCGGTCGACCCCCGCGGCGACACGCCAAAGACCGTCGCAGCCTTCCTCAGGGTTCACCAGATGACCGGGCGCATGCTCTACCTGCTCGGCTCGGCCCACCAGCTCGCGGCGACCTGGCAGGCGTGGGGCGTCGGCTCGCAACGTGACGCCTCAGAACCGGACTTCATCAACCACAGCGCGGTCGTCTACGGCATCAGCGCAAGCGGAAAGGCGACGACGATCTACTCGGCGAGCATGAAGCCGAGCGAAGTCGTCCACGACGTGCCGCTGCTCGCGGCCGACTAGCGAGGGCGCGGCCGACTCGCGAGAGCGCGGCGGCTGGCGAGCGCGGCGGCTGGCGCGCTGGTGGGCATCGGCTCGCCGGCGCGGGTGCTAGCCTCCGGGATGTGCTGGCTCCGCTCGCCTGCCTCTATCACTGGTACACGTCGGCGATGTACGTCGCACCGGTCGCCGGCGTCGGCGGCTGGAGCTGGTGGAGCACGCGCCGCTCCGCCAAGAACAAGCGCAGCCAGAGCCCCTCCTCGCGCGTCTAGGAGGGTTTGGCGAGACGATTGGCGAAACTCATCGAGCGTACCGGCCGAGCTGTTTGGCGGTGAAGGCGTAGGGGCTGTTCTTGTCGCGCAGGAGGAGGTTCGGAGCGGCGAGGCCGCCAGCCCCCAACGCGAAGGCGCACACGCGCGCCTTGAGCCAGTCCGCGTGGTCGATGGGGCCTTCCGCCCGGAGCGCCTGAATGTAGGCGATGCCGATTGGGACGTGCAGGAAGAATGAGGCGAGGAATCCGGGGCTGTAGCGGGCTTTCCCCAGCCGGTTGATGATCAGTCCGTGGGCGACGGCCTGGGTGAACCCGAAAAGGACTGGGGCGAGCCCGATCCACCGCTTCTTCGGGAAGGCCACTGGGAGGATGTAGGCGGGGTAACCGATGACGGTGTTGATGATCATCGCTATGTCGGGGTTGAGGGGGTAGTGGTCGGGTTCGTCGCTGTGTAGGACGCCCGCGTTGAACTGGCCGGGGAAGTAGCCTGGATACTCGTACTCCTCGTACTGATGGACCAAGAGTGCGAGGAAGTTGAGGGCCGCGAACAGCTGCGGCTTCGACAGCTTCTTGTGCGTCACAACGAGGCTGCCGCTGAGAGCCATCGCCCCCAGAGCGCCAATACGGGGCCAGCTCTGCCTGTACCTATCTCGAACGCTCACCGGGCCTCCCTGTCGTTGACGGCCGAGGGAGGCTACCTAAAGACGCTGCATCAGGCCCGAAACTCTAGTAGTAGCTCCAGGTGAGCGAGCTGATCGTCGCCCGCGGGCGGCGGGCCTGCTAACACGCCGATCGCAGCGGCTGCTGGCTCCCGCTACCGTTCGGCGACGGTGACGCTTCCCGTCGAGGGCTATCAGCTGAAGCGGATCTCGTCCAAGGCCTACGAGCATCCCGCCGACCGCGCAGCGACTGCGGCGCTGCACGCGGTTCCGCACCTGGACACGGTCGTGCGCAAAGTGATCGAGTTCGGCTACGAGCGCGCGCTGCGCCGGGGCGTGCTCGGCTCGGCCGTGCGCCTGGGCGGCGGGCAGCTCACCGCGGTCTGGCAGGCTCACGAGCGCGCGTACGCCACGCTCGACCTCGCGCCCGTGCCCGACCTCTACCTGACCCAGTTCCCGATCGCAAACGCCATCACGATCGGCGCCGGGCGGCCGATCGTGGTCGTCAACTCAGAGCTCGTCCGGCTGCTCGACGCAGAGCAGCTGCGCGGCGTCTTCGGGCACGAGGCCGGTCACGTGCTGTCAGATCACGTGCTCTATCGCACCGCGCTCGTGATCCTGCTGGCGCTCTCACGGGTCCCCGGCGTCCCGGTGCCGCTCACCCCTCTCAAGGCGGCTCTGCTGGAGTGGTTTCGCGCCGCCGAGCTGAGCTGCGACCGCGCCGCCGCGCTCGTGATCCGCGACCCGGTCGCGGTCTGTCGCACGCTGATGATCATGGCGGCCGGAGCCGAGGCCGCGAGCCTCGACCTCGACCTGTTCATGAAGCAGGGTGAGGACTACCGCGAGAAGGCCTCGCCGTTCGATCGCTTCTCGCGGCTGCTGTCCGACCTGAACCTCACCCACCCGATGTCGGTCCAGCGCGTGCACGAGCTGATGGCGTGGGTCAAGGAGGGCGACTACGACCGTATCGTGGGCGGCGAGTACGTCACCCGCGACGAGCCCCAGCGGCCGCGCGAGGAGGCCGGCGCCGCGGTGGCCCACTACGCCGAACGCTTCCGCGACACGTTCAACGACCTCGGCGACTCGATCAACGACGCCGGCCAGCAGCTGAGCGACTGGCTGCGCCGGTCGCGCGAGAGCAGCTGACTGGGCTCAGCGATCTGACGCGAACAGCCGCAGGAACAGCAAGAAGACGTTGATCACGTCGAGGAAGATCCCTGCCGCGAGCGGGATCGCTTCGTTGCTGCCTCCGTGGCGCAGGCGGTTGAAGTCGATCACCGTGTAGAGGCCGAAGACCGCGAGGCCGAAGAGGGCGTAGATCGTGTAGGCGGCGGGGATGCGCACGAAGATCAGCACGATCCCCGCGAGGATCAGCCCGAGCAACAGGAAGAACGCGGTCCGATAGAGGAACGACAGGTCGCGGC
>DASPVR010000137.1:0-19755 GCA_035622255.1 Solirubrobacteraceae bacterium
GACCTTGCCATCTCCGCGCTCGATTATGCCCGCGTCGGCGGGCGGCTCGCGCCCCGGTCCGCTGCGGGCTCAGGTCTGCAGCCGCCCGCCACGCCGCGGCAGCCGCTCGACGTATTCGCGCTGGCGGCGCTCGGCGCGCTCGACGATCTCGCACACCTCCGCGGGCTCGCGCGCGAGCGTCGCGATGTCGAGGTCCTCGGGCCCGATCCGCCGATCGGCGAGCGCCAGCGTCCGCAGCCAGGCGAGCAGGCCGTCCCACTCGCCCTCGCCGACGAGGATCGCGGGGAAGTGGTGGATCGTCCGCGTCTGGATCAGGGTGAGCGCTTCGAACAGCTCGTCCAGCGTGCCGAAGCCACCCGGGCATACGACGAACGCGCAGGCGTAGCGCACGAACATGACCTTGCGCACGAAGAAGTGGCGAAAGCGCATCCCGATGTCGAGGTAGCTGTTCAGGCGCTGCTCGCGGGGGAGCTCGATGTTGCAGCCGATCGACAGCCCGCCGGCCTCCTTCGCGCCGCGATTGGCCGCCTCCATCAGCCCCGGCCCGCCGCCGGTGATCACGGCGTAGCCGGCGCGGCCCAGACAGGCTCCGACCGCGCGCGCCAGCTCATAGTGGGGGTGGTCGGCGGGGGTTCGGGCCGAGCCGAACACGGTGACGGCCGGGCCGACGCCCGCCAGCGCGTCGAAGCCCATCGCGAACTCGGCGGCGATGTCGCGGACACGCTCGGCGTCCGCCGCGCGCACGCTCGGCGGCTCGTCGCCGAGCCAGAGCAGCAGCTCCTCGTCGAGCGTGAGCGCATGCTCGGGGGCGTCCTCGGATGCGGCCGTCACGCGTGCAGCGTATGCGCTTCGGCGCCGCGTGCCGCGCTGCCGCTGCCTGCCGCCCGCGCCGGCGCGTACTCTGGGGCGCCGATGGCTGAGCCGAGCACTATGGGCGAGATCCCCTACACCGTGCGCCGCTCGCCGCGCGCCCGGCGCGTGCGCGTGAACGTGCACGCGCACAGCGGCGTGGAGGTCGTGCTCCCGCTGCGGGCCCCCGAGCGAGCCGCGGGCGCGGCGGTCAGCGAGCTCGCCCCGTGGATCGAGCGGCGCCTGGACGAGGTGCGCCGAGCGCGTGCGCTGATCGCCTCGCGCAGGGGCACGCTGCCCTATCTCGGGCGGCCCCTGCTGCTCGTGCCCCAGGCCGGGCGCCTGCGCGTGCACCGCGAGGGCGAGCGCCTGCTCGTGCCGAGCGGCGAAGCGCGTTCGGCGATCGAGCGCTTCTACCGCCGCAGCGCGCGCCGCGAGATCGCCCTGCGCCTGGACGCGGCCACCGCGCGTGTGGGACTGAGCTACCGCGGCCTGTCGATCCGCGCCCAGCGCACGCGCTGGGCCTCGTGCAGTGAGCGCGGCGCCATGAGCTTCAACTGGCGCCTGGTGCTCGCGCCCGAGCGCGTGCTGCAGTACGTGATCTGGCACGAGATCTGCCACCTGGAGATCCTCGACCACTCGCCGCGCTTCTGGAGGCTGCTCGAGAGCCGCTGGCCGAGCTATCGCGACGACCGCGAGTGGCTGGCGCACAACGGCGCCACGCTCGTGATCTGACGCTACCCCCGCTGCTCGATCGGCGCGTAGTCGCGATCGCGCTCGCCGGTGTAGATCTGGCGCGGGCGGGCGATCTTCTGCTCGGGGTCGTTGACCATCTCGAGCCACTGCGCGATCCAGCCGCTCGTGCGGCCGATCGCGAACATGACCGGGAACATCGCAACCGGCAGCCCGAGGGCCTCGTAGATCATGCCGGAGTAGAAGTCGACGTTGGGGTAGAGCTTGCGCGAGGTGAAGTAGTCGTCGTCCAGGGCCCGCTTCTCGAGCTCGGTCGCGACATCGAGCAGCGAGCTCTTGCCGCGCACCTCGAACACGTCGTCGAGGTACTTGCGGATGATCCGCGCGCGCGGGTCGTAGTTCTTGTACACGCGGTGACCGAAGCCCATCAGCCGCTCGTTGCCAGCCTTCACGCCCTCGAGGAAGTCGGGAATGTTGTCGACCGTGCCGATGCGCTCGAGCATCCGCAGCGCGGCCTCGTTGGCGCCGCCGTGCAGCGGCCCATACAGCGCGGCCACACCGGCGGCGACGGCGCTGTAGGGGTCGACTCGCGTCGAGCCGACCGATCGCACGGCGCTCGTTGAGGCGTTCTGTTCGTGGTCTGCGTGCAGGATGAACAGCACGTCGAGCGCCCGCGCCAGCCGCGGATCGGGCTCGTATTTGAGCTCGGTCATCCGGTACATCATCGAGAGGAAGTTGCTGGCGTAGTCGAGGTCGTTATCGGGGTAGATGTAGGGCTGGCCGCGGTTGTGACGGAAGGCGAATGCCGCGAGCGTAGGCATCTTCGCCAGCAGCCTCACGATCTGGATCGAGCGGACGTCCTCGTCTGAGATCTGGTTGGCGTCGGGGTAGAAGGTCGACAGCGCGCCGACCGAGGCCACGAGCATGCCCATGGGGTTGGCGTCGTAGCGAAAGCCCTGCATGAAGTCCTTGATGTTCTCGTGCACGAACGTGTGCACCGTGATCTCGCCGATCCAAGCGTGCAGCTGCGCGGTCGTCGGCAGCGCGCCGTGGATCAGCAGGTAGGCGACCTCGAGGTAGCTCGAGTGCTCGCACAGCTGCTCGATCGGGTACCCGCGGTGCTGCAGGATGCCGGCTTCGCCATCGATGTATGTGATCGAGCTGCGACACGAGGCCGTGTTCGTATACGCCGGGTCGTAGGCCATCAGGCCGAATTCGCGCTCGTCGACCTTGATCTGGCGGAGGTCCATCGCGCGCACCGTCCCGTCGCTGATTGGCAGCTCATAGCTCTTGCCGGTCCGGTTGTCGGTGACCGTGAGCGTCTGGTCGCCGCCCGACTCACCCTGCCTGCCGGAGGGCTGCTCGCGCGCCGCCGGCGTGCGCGTGTCGGGGTCGACCGTGTGGGTGTCGGTCCTCATCAGCTGCTCCTATCGACGGGTTCGGGTTCTCTGCTTCCGATTATGCGTCACCGAACAGTCGATCCCGCCAATAGCCACGGCGATGGCGTGCCACGCCCGCGCAAACCACCTCGACCCTTCTGCCGGTGGCCTGGAGGGCGCGTCTCGCCAAGAAGCACTTGCGATGGCCGGCGGGCTGGCTTGCGGGGCCGGCCCCGCCGCTCAGCGGGGTGGCAGATGGCGACCGGCCGTCACGCGGCGTGCGATCGTCGTGGTGCGAACCCGCGCGGGCGCTGAGAACGCGGGATCTCCATGCGGGCCACGCCTTGGCCGGGGCGGACGCCGACGCGGGCGGTGCGGATGCCGGGGGCCGAGACGCGGCCCGAGCCCCCCATCCTGACCCGACGCCGTCTCGGGCGTCTGGCGCACGGCCCAGCGCACGATCAAGAAGAGCGCGAGGACGGGGATCTTCAGGATCACCACCAGCCAGATGAACACCCAAACATCCACCGCCACGATCCTATACCCGCGACACGATGCAGACAAGGCCGCGCGCCCGGTGCGCTCGAGCTTGCAAGCTGGCCGGGCCTCCGGCGCCGCCGTCGGCCATCGGGCTATGCGCGCAGCGGCAGCGGCGCGTCGCTGAACTGGGTGATCTCGCGCAGCTCACCCATGCGCGCGACGATCTCCTCGGCGGTCAGCCGCGCCACCCGCTGGGTGCCGAACTCCTCGACGTTGAAGGAGGCGAGCACCGTGGCGTGCGCCATCGCGCGGCGCAGCAGCTCGTCTGAGAGCTCGCCCTGGGGGTGGGCGGCGATGTAGCCGACGAGCCCGCCGGCGAACGTGTCACCGGCCCCGGTCGGGTCGATCACGGTCTCCAGCGGATAGGCCGGCAGCGAGAAGAAGCTCTCGGCGGTGATGAGCGCCGCTCCGTACTCGCCCTGCTTGGCGACGATCACGCTCGGCCCGCGGCGCCCCGCGTGCGGCGCCCCCCCGCCCGCCTGCGCCCAGGCGAGGAGCTCGCGTGCCGCCGACACGAGGTTCGGCTTGCGCGTCAGCTGACGCAGCTCGGCATCGTTGAGGATCACGCAGTCGACGCTCGCGATCGCCTGAAGCAGCGAGTCGCGCGCCGTGTCGATCCACAGGTTCATCGAGTCGAGCGCGACGAAGCGGGCTCCCGGCAGCTGCGCGCGCACCTCACGCTGGAGGTCTGGCTGGATGTTGGCCAGGAACAGGATCTCGCTGTCGCGCGAGGACCCCGACAGCTTGGGCTGAAAGCCCTCGAACACGCCGAGCTCGGTCGCCAGCGTGTCGCGCGAGTTCAGATCCCAGCCGTACTCGCCCCGCCAGAAGAAGGTCCGCCCGCCGGGAACGTGCTCGACGTCTGACACGTCGATGCCGCGTTTGCGGATGAGGTCGAGGTCGCTCGCGGCGAAGTCCTCGCCGACCGGGCCGACGATGCGAACGTGATCGAAGAAGCGGGCCGCGAGCGCGAAGTGGACCGCCGCGCCGCCGAGCATCCGCTCGCGCTCTCCGAACGGCGTCTTGACCGTGTCATAGGCGATCGATCCCACGACGGTGATCGGCATGGGCGCGCACCTTAGAGCAGCCGGGCCTCCGATAGCCTGACGGCTCGTGCGCGCGATCCAGATGACCGAGTTCGGCGGCCCTGAGGTGCTCAAGCTGACCGAGCTGCCCACGCCAAAGCCGGGCCCCGGCGAGACGCTGATCCGGGTGACGCTCGCCGGCATGAACTTCGCCGACACGCACACGCGCACGAACACATACGTGCACAAGGCGACGCTCCCGCTGGTCCCGGGCGGGGAGGTGGCGGGCGTGCGCGAGGATACCGGCGAGCGCGTCGTCGCGCTGGTGGGAGAGGGCGGCTATGCCGAATACGCCACGGCTAGCGAGGACCGCGTGTTTAGGATCCCCGACGGAGTCGACGACGCGACCGCGCTCGCCCTCGTCGTCCAGGGCACTACCGCGTGGCACCTGTATAGGACAGCTGGGCGGGTCGCCGCGGGGGAGAGCGTCGTCGTGCACGGCGCGGCGGGCGGCGTGGGCTCGCTCGCCGTGCAGCTCGGGCATCCGCTCGGAGCGGGGCGCGTGATCGCCTGCGCTTCCAGCGAGGAGAAGCGTGCGCTGACGCGCGAGCTGGGTGCGGACGTCGCCGTCGACGCGGCGGCCGAGAGCCTCGCGGAGCGCCTCGTGCAAGCCAACGGCGGACAGCCGGTCGACGTGGTGTTCGAGATGTCCGGGGGCGAGGTGTTCGACGCCTCCTACCGCGCGCTCGCGCCGTTCGGGCGCATCGTCGTGTGCGGGATCGCCAGTGGCGAGCCCAACCAGGTCTCGACGGGCTCGCTGCTGCGCCATTCTCGCGCCGTCGTCGGCTTCTACCTGTTCCACTGCCTGGAGCGGCCCGGTATGTTCGCCGACGCGCTCGCCGGCCTGTTCGCGCGCGTCGGGCGTGGAGAGCTGAAGGCCGTCGTGGGCCATACATATTCATTGCACGAGGCGGCCCAGGCGCAGATCGACCTGCGCGAGCGGCGCACAACCGGCAAGCTGCTGCTGGACCCCTCCGCCTAAGCTCAGCTGACGTTCATGGCCAAGTCCTTCGCCGATCTCGGGCTGTCGGAGTCCACGCTTCACGCCCTGCAGGACGTGGGCTACGAGTCGCCCAGCCCGATCCAGGAAGAGGCGATCCCGGCGCTGCTGGCGGGCAGGGACGTGATCGGGCAGGCGCAGACGGGCACCGGCAAGACGGCCGCGTTCGGGCTGCCGATCATCGAGTACGCCGACGCGTCCGAGCCGAACGTGCAGGCGCTGGTGCTCACGCCGACGCGCGAGCTCTGCATCCAGGTGACCCAGGCGCTGCGCACTTACGGCTCGCACACCGGCGTCGACGTAGTCGCCGTGTTCGGCGGCGCCCCGATCCGCACCCAGCAGGCACAGCTTCGCGCCGGCGGGCACATCGTGGTGGGCACGGTTGGGCGAGTGCTCGATCTGATCTCGCGCCACTCGCTGGTGCTGCACGACTGCCGCTTCGTCGTGCTCGACGAGGCCGACGAGATGCTCGACCTCGGCTTCCTGGAAGACGTCGAGAGGATCCTCGCGCTGACCCCCTCCAGCCGCCAGACGGCGCTGTTCTCGGCGACGATGCCACTCCCGATCCGCAAGCTGGCCGACCGCTACATGTACGACCCGCAGATCATCCACGTCGAGGCCGCGACGCTGACGATCGACACGGTCGAGCAGTTCCAGCTGCCGGTCGACGCGCGCTCCAAGCCCGACAGGCTCGTCGAGGTGCTGCGCGACGAGGCACCCGAACAGGCGATCGTGTTCGTGCGCACGAAGGTGCGCTGCGATCAGCTCTTTCGCACGCTGCGCGACCGCGGCATGAACGTGAGGGCGCTGCACGGCGACATGACCCAGGGCGCCCGCGACGGCGTCATGCTGGCGTTCAAGGGGGGGCGCGTGCCGATCCTCGTGGCGACCGACGTGGCGGCACGCGGGCTTGACATCTCCGCCGTCACGCACGTGATCAACTACGACGTGCCCACCTCGCCCGACATCTACGTTCACCGCATCGGGCGCACCGGGCGCGTGGGTCGCTCGGGCAGGGCGATCACGTTCGTCGAGGATCGCCAGAAGCGCGAGCTGGAGGCGATCGAACGCCACATCGGGACCTCGATCGCCCAGTGGGAGCGCGGCGCGGTCGCCGCCCCGACACCGCTGCGCGAGCGCCCGCGCCGCCACTCCAAGCCGCGCGTGGTGCGCCAGGACTCAGACGAGCGCTACGCCAAGCTGATCCTCTCGGGCGGTCGCGCCGACGGGCTGCGGGTGGCCGACATCGTGGCTGCCGTGACCGCGTCGGCTGGGCTGGACGGAGAGGCGGTGCGCGACGTGCTCGTGCTCGATCGCTTCTCGTTCCTCTCGGTCCCGGACGAGGAGGCCGACTGGGTGATCGACGCGCTGCGCGGCCGTAGACTGCGCGGACAGTCGCTGAGCCTAGAGCGGGTGCCCGACTGAACGGGCAGTGCGCTCCGATTGACCCCGACCACTCCAGGAGGCCGCAGATGTCCAGCGCGATGATGCAGACGACCGAGGGCCCGATCGTGTTCGAGCTGTTCGACGAGGAGGCGCCCAAGACGGTCGAGAACTTTCGCAAGCTGTCCTCCGATGGCTTCTACGACGGCCTCACATTCCACCGCGTGATCAAGGACTTCATGATCCAGGGCGGGTGCCCGCAGGGCACCGGCACCGGCGGTCCCGGCTACACGTTCGAGGACGAGATCAACTCGCACAAGGTCGTACGCGGCGCGCTCGCGATGGCCAACGCCGGACCGGACACGAACGGGTCGCAGTTCTTCATCGTCACGGCCGAGTCGTGCCCGTGGCTCGACGGCAAGCACACCGTGTTCGGCCAGGTGACCGAGGGGATGGACGTAGTCGATCGGCTCGAGCACATCGACACCGACGCCGGCGACCGCCCATCCGAGCCGATCGGCATCGCCTCGATCGCCGTCGATGACTGAGCGTCGGCGCCAGCCCGGCCGTGCCGGCACCACGCCGTCCAGCGGCGCGCATGCCTGCGCCTGGCCGAGGGACCAGATGAGCTAGCCTTGGTCCAGGCAGCAGCGAGCGAGGGAGAGGCTGAAGATGGCGAGCGTTGAGAGCGTCGAGCAGCAGGCCACGCTGAAGGGCATCCGCGCGCTTGGGGCAGAGCGCGTCGAGATCGAGGTCGAGAACCCGGCCACGGGGGAGGTGGTCGCGACAGTCCCCGACCTCGACGCGGCCGCAGTCGCCGAGATGGCGGCGCGCGGGCGCGCGGCACAGGGCGACTGGGCGGCGCTCGGCTTCGAGGGGCGTGGTCGCATATTACGGCGCGCGCAAAAGTGGCTGGTGGACAACGCCGAGCAGGTCATCGCGACGATCGTCTCTGAGACAGGCAAGACCTACGAGGACGCCGAGTTCGCCGAGATCGCCTATGGCGCTAACGCGTTCGGCTTCTGGGCGCAGCGGGCGCCCGAGTACCTGGCCGATGAACGGGTTAAGTCGAGCCAGCTGCTGGTCAAGGGCAAGAAGCTCATGCTGCGCTATCGCCCGCTCGGGCTGATCGGCGTGATCGGACCCTGGAACTACCCACTGACGAACTCCTTCGGGGACTGCATCCCGGCCCTCGCCGCCGGCAACTCGGTGATCCTCAAGCCCTCCGAGGTGACGCCGCTGACGTCGCTGCTGCTCGCTGAAGCGCTGCGCGAGTGCGGGCTGCCCGAGCACGTCCTGCAGGTCGCCACCGGGCGCGGCGACACCGGCAGGGCATTGATCGACGAGGTCGACATGATCATGTTCACCGGCTCGACGGCGACCGGGCGCAAGGTTGCAGAAGCGGCAGCCCACCGCCTCATCCCCGCGTCGCTCGAGCTCGGCGGCAAGGACGCGATGATCGTGCTCGCCGACGCCGATCTCGAGCGCGCCGCAAACTTCGCCACCTACTACTCAATGCAGAATGCCGGCCAGACGTGTACGTCGGTCGAGCGCGTATACGTCGAGGACCCGGTGTACGACGAGTTCGTGGCCAAGGTGTCCGAGAAGGTGCGCTCGCTGCGCGTCGGCAGGCCCAACGGCTTCGGCTCGGTCGAGGTCGGCGCGATCACGTTCCCCCCGCAGCTGCAGACGATCACCGACCACGTCGCCGACGCCCAGCAGAAGGGCGCACGCGTGCTCGCCGGTGGCGGCGAGGTGCGCGGGCCGGGGCGCTTCTACGAGCCCACGGTGCTCGTCGACGTCGACCACTCGATGAAGTGCATGACAGAGGAGACGTTCGGGCCGACGCTGCCGATCATGCGCGTGAGCAACGCCGACGAGGCGGTGCGGCTGGCCAACGACTCGCCCTACGGCCTCAGCGCCTCGATCTTCACGCGCGACACCGACCGCGGCTCGGAGATCGCCCGCCGCCTGGACGTGGGCGCGGTGAACGTCAACGACGCGCTGATCAACTACACCGTGCTCGAGCTGCCGATGGGGGGCGCCAAGCAGTCGGGCATCGGCTCGCGCCACAGTGCCGGCGGCATCCGCAAGTACTGCTTCCAGCAGGCGCTGGTCGTCACCCCGCGCCTGGCGCTCAAGCGCGAAGTGCACATGTACCCCTACCGGAGTCGCACGTCGCGGATGCTCGCTCGCGTGTTCTAGTTCCTCTACGGCCGCGGCAAGCGCGACTGAGCTAGAGCTCCACGCCGAGCAAGGCCTGCAGCTCGGCGATCGTCTTCTGCGCTTCGGTGTGGTGCACGGTGACCATGCCGAGCTCCCGCGCCGGGGCGAGGTTGAAGTGCAGGTCGTCGACGAACACGCAGTCGCCGGCCTGGCTGCCGACCGCCTCCACGCCGAGCTCGTAGATGCGTGGCGTCGGCTTGCGTACGCCGACCTCGCCCGAGATGACAATCCCGTCGAAAAGCTCCGCGAGCAGCTCGCGCGGGTAGCGGTCGCCCCAGGAGTTGGAGATCAGACCGGTCCGCACGCCTGCCGCGCGCGCGTTGCGCACCGCGGCGACCATCGCCGCGTCCGGCCGGGCGTTCTCGAACAGGCGGTCGATCAGCCCGTCGGCGTCGGCAATCCCGAGCCGCTGGGCGAGCGCGAGCTCGAACTCGGCATCGGCGATGCGACCCTCCTCGAAGGCGATCAGAAGCTCGCGCGCCACCACGTCGGCGCGGAACATCGCCGCCAGCTGGTTGGGGTCGAGGCCCTCGGCCTCGCAGAACGCGCTGAACGACGCGAACGGGCTCGATGTCATCACCCCTCCCCAGTCGACGAGCAGCGCGCTCCGCGGCTGAGATCCGTTCGGAGGATCAGCTGCCATAGGCGGACACGTGCGCCCGGCGCGCGATCTCGAGCACGCCGTCGCCGAAGCTGTGCAGGTAGGGATCGTCGGTGCTGCCTGCGAGGGCGCGCTTGTAGTTGCCCTCCATGAAGACCGTCATCTTCCACAGCGCGAGCGTCGCGTACCAGCGGATGTGGCCCATCGAGCGCCCGCTGCGCTGCTCGTATTTGGCGATCAGCTCGGCGCGCGTCGGAAAGCCTTCCGCGCGCGTCACTTTGCTGAGGTCCTCGCGCATCCCCAGCGAGGGGTCGTCGCGCTCGGTCCACATCATGCACAGATAGCCGAGGTCGGCGAGCGGATCGCCGATCGTCGCCATCTCCCAGTCGAGCACGGCCGCCAGGTGCGCGGGCGCGCCAGCGGAGAAGATCGTGTTGCCCAGCCGGTAGTCGCCATGGACGATCGTGGCGGGCGGCGAGGTGGGCACGTGCCCGGCCAGCCAGGCGCCGACCCGCTCGACGTCGGGGATCTCGCGCGTCTTGTTGAGCTCCCACAGCCCGCTGAAGCGGCGCAGCTGGCGCTCGAGGTAGCCGCTCGGCTTGCCGAACCCCTCGAGGCCGACCGCCTCCCAGTCGACGGCGTGGATCTCTACGAGTGCGTCGATCAGCTCGTCGGCGATCCCGGCGCGCTGCTCGGGCGTCTCCAGCGCGGGCGGCAGCTCGAACACGATCACATCGCCTGCGATGCGCTCCATCAAATAGAAGGGACAGCCGATCACCGCCGGGTCGTCGCACACGGCGAGCACCTTCGGCACGCGCGCGGGCGTGTCGCTCAGGGCCCTCAGCAGGCGCGCCTCGCGCAGCACGTCGTGCGCGCTCGGCGGCAGCGGCGGGCGCGGGGGGCGCCGCAGCACGAGCTCGGCGGGGCCGCGCCGCAGGAGGTAGGTGACGTTGGAATGACCTTCGCCGATCGGCTCCGCCGCGATCTCGCCCTCGCCGAGGCCGTGCTCGTCCATGAATGCGCGCAGCGGCTCGAGCACGAGCAGCGGCGGGCGCGCGTTGACGGCGGCGTCCTCGTGGGTGGCGACGATGTCGTCGGGTGCGACGGTCATGCTCATGCGTACAAACGCTATCCGACGCCGACCGCAACCTCCCCGCGCCGGGCGTGTCTTAAGCGACCTATGCTGCCAACCAAGCTCCTCCCCAAGCTGCTGTGCTGCCTTGCGATCGGCGCTCTCGTTGGCGCCCCGCAGGCACAGGCCTCGCACAACGAGACCGTCTACTTCGAGGGATCCTCGGTGCTGCTGAACGGGAAGCTGCGCGAAGGCGCGATCGCGCAGATGCGCCACCTCGGGGTCAAAGCGATACGCGTCGTCCTCTACTGGAACCAGGTCGCTCCGAGCCCCAAGAGCGCCAACCGCCCCCACTTCGAAGCGAGCAACCCGACCAGCTACGACTGGGGTGGCTACGACTGGGTCCTCGCGAAGGCCAAGGAACTCGGCTGGCCGGTGCTGCTGACCGTGTCCGGACCCGTGCCCAAGTGGGCGACGTCCACGCATCGCGACTACGTGACCAGCCCCAACGCGGCCTTCTTTGAGCAGTTCATGACCGCCGTCGGGCGCCACTACGGCTCGGAGGTCTCGCTGTTCTCGATCTGGAACGAGCCCAACCACCCCGACTTCCTGATGCCACAGTTCGTGAAAGGCGCCCCAGCCTCGCCGAGGATCTATCGCGGGCTGTTCCAGGCCGGCTACGCCGGGCTCCAGGCCGCCGGGATCGCCGACCCGAAGGTGCTGATGGGCGAAACCGCGCCGGCCGGGAGCCCGCGCGTGGTCGCCCCGCTGGCGTTCCTGCGCGGCGCGCTGTGCCTGAGCGCGCACTACCAGAAAGCGCGCTCGTGCGGTCCGCTGCCGGCATATGGCTACGGCCACCACGCCTACACGCAGGCCGCGGGTCCCTTCTACGTGCCGCCCTCCGAAGACGTGATGATCGGCGCGCTCGGGCGCCTGGTCAACGCCCTGAACCTGGCGGCGCGCGCCCACGCGATCAAGCCGAACATGATGATCTACCTGACCGAGTTCGGCGTGCAGAGCAAGCCCAACCGCTACGAGGGGGTGTCCGTCGCCAAGCAGGCCGAATACGACGCCATATCCGAACGGATCGCGTGGTCCAACCCGCGCGTGGCGGCGTTCTCGCAGTACCTGCTGCGCGACGATCCGCTCGGCGGCGCGCCCGGGTCGGCGGTGATCGGCTTCCAGACCGGGCTGGAGTACGTCAACGGACAGCCCAAGCCGCTGTACTACGGCTGGCCGGTCCCGCTCACGGTGAGCAAGCAGGGCGGCGGCTACTCGCTGTGGGGGCTCGTGCGCCCGACGCTCGAAGCGACCAAGGTCACGGTGCTCGTGCAGCGCAAGGGGTCATCGCGCTACACGACGTTGAGGACGGTCACGACGAACAGCCTCGGCTACTGGACGCTGCACTCTTCGACGCCGGGCTCGCACTGGCGCGTGCGCTGGATGAGCCCGAGCGGCGTCAAGTACGAAGGCCCCGCGATCGGCGCCTACTGACGCCCGCTGGCCCCGGCGCCGCGGCCACCCGCGCGGCCGCGGCGCCGGTCGTGGCCCCGCCGGGCGCCCCTACGATGAGGGGCGATGCCCGAGCTGCCAGAGGTCGAGATCACCGCGCGGCTGCTCGACGACGCGCTGCACGCAGCGCGGATCGAGTCGGCGCTCGCGCCCGGGGTCAACACGCTAAAGACGTTCGATCCGCCCCTGTCCGAGCTTCAGGGGCGAGAGATCGTGGGCGTGCGCCGGCGCGGCAAGCACCTCATCGTCGAGATCTCCGGCGGTCTGGCGCTGATCATCCACCTGATGTCGGCCGGTCGCCTGCAGCTTTATGACAAGCGCGCCGGCCCGCGGGACCGCACCTCGCGCCTGCTCGTGCGCCTCGAGGACGGGCGTGAGCTGCGCCTGCGTGAGTTCGGCACCAGGCAGGCGGCGTGGGTGAAGCTGCTGGGCGCCGAGCAGCTGGAGGACGACGAGGCGCTCGCGACGCTCGGGCCGGAGGCGTGGCCCGCGCCCCCGCCGCTTCAGGAGCTGCTCGACGCCGCGCGCCCCCTGCACAAGCTGCTGCGCGACCAGCGCACGATCGCCGGCATCGGTCGCTCGTGGGCGGACGAGATCCTCTGGGAGGCGCGGCTGTCCCCCTACAAGCGCGGCGCCGACCTCGACGATGACGAGTCGGCACGCCTGCGCGAGGCGATCGTCGCGACGCTCGCGAGCGCGCTGGCCCACTACCAGCAGGCGATCACGCTGCCGATCCCGGACAAGCTGCCGATGCCGCTGCGCGTGCACCGCCACGAGGGCGAGCCGTGCCCGCGCTGTCAGACCGTGCTGCGCGCGGTCCACTTCGAGGACCACGTGATCGCCTACTGCCCGAGCTGCCAGACCGAGGGTCGCGTGCTCAAGGACCGGCGACTGTCGCGGCTGCTGCGCTGATCTCTGCCCGAGAGGACCGAGCGGCCGGTCACGCCGCGCGACCGCCGGACGCTTGTTCGATGACAGGCCATCGGCGGTAAAGACTCGACGCGGACGCGCCGAGGGGTCGTGTAGCTCTCTGTCCACGCATGCAGGGGTCCGTGGCGCGCACGCTGCATCCAGCGTCACCGCGCCGAGAGATTGAGCACGACGCCACATGACCAACGCACCCGCCGATCAGCAGCTCTTCTTGATCAGCCAGCATGCCATCGACCCAGGCACCTGCGTGGTGTGTGTCGAGGGGGAGCTCGATCTCACGACCGCTCCGCGCCTGAAGATGGCCCTGCACGAGATGCTGCACGCGGGCTTCAAGCAGATCGTCGTCGATCTCGCGGAGGTCAGCTTCCTGGACTCGACGTCGCTCGGGGTGCTCATCGGTGTCAAGCGCAGCCTCGACCCCGGTGCGCGGCTGGCGATCGTCTGCAAGCACCCCAATGTGATCAGGATCTTCGAGTTCGCAGGGCTGGATGTGACCTTCGCGACATTCTCGGACTTCGACGAGGCGCTCGCGCACGTTCGGGGGAGCGCAGACCCGGCGAGCTGATGCGAACCGACGCAGGCGCTGCGGGACCGCGCACACTTCGACGCCGAGGTCTGGGTGTGGCGGTTGCCCTCAGCTGCGGCGCGCTCGTGTCCGTGCCGGCCTCGCCCGCGACGGCGAGGCCCGGCCGTGCGCACTCGACGCCGGGCATGCCCCCGCCGGGCGAAGCAGGCTCTCCACCCAACGGACAAGGGGTCGGCAGGCCCGAAGCCTCGACCGGGGACGAAGGTAGCCGGCGCCAGCGGGGAGGAGAAGCTTCGAGCGGGTCGCCGAAGGGCCGAGCGAGCAGCCCCGCCGAACCAGATCGCTCAGCGCAAGGCCCCGGCGGCGGCCGCTCCGCGCAGGGCACCAGCGGATACGAACCCACAGGCGCGGCCCGGGGGCGGGGAGGCGCCGAAACGGGCGGCACGGCACACGAACCTGAAGAAGGCACGGCATCTCCCGCATCGCGCCGATCCCACACCCCGGGCACGCACGGCAGATCAAGCGAACACCGGCGAGGGAACGGCAGGGCAGGCGAAGACCCGGTAAGCGAACGTCACAAAGGCCACGGCAGGACGGGTGAAACCCCGGCAGGCGAACGCCCGAAAGGCAATGGCACGACAACCGAAGTCCCCACGGGCGAACGTCAGAAAGGCAGTGGCGGGTCAGGCGAAGGGCAGACCGGCGAATCTGAACAGGCGCCGAAAACCCCCGCCTCCGGTGGAGGTGCAGGCGTCGCGCCGGTCAGCTCGCCGGTCGCCCAGATCGCGGACGTGGCCACCCCGGCCGCGCTCACCCCGGCCGCGATCACACAGCCGCAGGTCGTCGCGAACGCCCCGGAGCCTGCAACGACCATCCGGCCGGGCCGTGCCGCACGGCGGCACACGAAAGATCGGGGCGCGCGCCAAGCGCTCCCCGCTGTCTCGGCGCTGAGCGAACGGCCACGGCTCGGCGCGATCGCTGCCGGGCGAGCGCCCACAGCTCATCGGCGCGCAGACCCGGCCTCGGTGCGTCGCCATTCGTCGCGCAACGACCAGTCACCGCTGGTGAGGACGGTCACGAGAATCGTCAGCGTCGTCCCGGCAGGGCTCTGGGGTCTGATCGGCGCCCTCGCTGCTCTGGGGGGCGCGCTCGCGGTGCGCTCGCGAATCACCGCGCTGCGAGCGCGGCGCTTGGAGCACCAGCGGCGGGAGCTGCTCGAGGACGTGGGCCTGCTGCAGGCAGCGCTGCTGCCCGTGCTGCCAGCCCGGCTCGGTCCGGTGGGAGCCTCCGCGGCATACCGGCCCGCGGCCGGTCCGGGTGCAGGGGGTGACTTCTACGATGTGTTCGCGCTCGAGGACGGTCAGATCGCGGTCGTCGTCGGTGACGTTTCCGGGCATGGACGCTCGGCGTTGCCCCATACCGCTCTCGTGCGTTTCACGCTGCGCACCCACCTCGAAGACGGCATGTCGCCGCGCAACGCGCTGCAGAGGGCTGGGGCCGCGCTTGGGCGCCAGCTCGGAAGCTCTTTCGCGACGGCCGTCGTGGCCACCTACAACCCGCGCGAACGCACCCTCGTCTACGCCTGTGCAGGGCATCCGCCGCCCGTCGTGATCGGCTGCTCGGCGATCACCCCTGTCACTGCCTGCTCCTCGCCACCGATAGGAGCGGACGCGCCAACGGGGATGCGCCAAACGGTCGTCTCGCTTCCAGGTCGATCGCTCGTGTGCTTCTACACCGACGGAGTTGTCGAGTCGAGGATCGGGCGAGAGCTGTTCGGCCGGGAGCGGCTGGCACACACACTGACCGAGCTGGACCCAGACGCGAGGGCGTCAGCCCTCTTGGACAGCGTGGCCGCAGAGTCCGACGAGCATCCCGACGACATGGCCGCGTGCCTGCTGCGCGTCGATGGCGCGGCAGCCGTCCCCGCGGTAAAGGTGGAGGAGCTCAAGTTGGATCGACGCGTGGCCGCCACTGACCATGCCGAGCGGTTCCTGCTCGCCTGCGGTGTCGACGCCGGCGAGGCTGCCGAGATCATCCGCTCGGCTCGCGCCGCCGTGGAGCGTAGCGGCAACGTCCTCATCGAGCTGCACACCGGGGATGGGTCGCCGGAGGTTGCACTGCGACAGGACAACGTCGCATTTCTTGACGCTTACGCCCGCGAGCTGGCGAGCGCGCTCTGAGCGCCGCTCGACGCCGCCACGGGGCCGTGTTGTTTGGCCGCTGGGCTGGCCGGCGATCTGGGCGAGATCGACGCGTCCTGAACGTCGCCGCCGGCGCCGTGGACGACCTGTTCGATTGAGCCCACCAACGGCTCGGGCATCTGCCCGGATGCGGCTCCTACCAGCAGGACACGATCACCGCCAAGCCCGGGATCTACGTCCAGGTCTCCTTCATCGAAACCCAGGACGGGCAGCGCCCACACGCATCTGGGGATGGCGAGGATCACCAGGATCACCAGGTAGCGCAGCGCACGCCAGGCCGGTCCGGCGTTCGCCGGGCGGGCATACGCGGCTCGCAGCCGGACGCCCGCGGCCTGGCGTCCCCCTAGGCTTGAATGCGTGCAGGCACCCTTGGCGTCGACATCGATCGCCCACAGCATCGAGGTCTTCTTCGAAGCCGTCGGGCAGTTCTTCTCCGACCTGGCAGCCGTCCACTGGGGCACGCTCGTGCTCGGGCTGGCCTTCTTCGGGCTGAACCTGACGCTGCGCTCGCGCGCCTTCTACCACAGCCTGCGCGCGGCCTATCCGGCCGTGCCAATCCGCTGGCGGCGGATCTGGGGCGCCTACTTCGCGGCCGTCGGCTTCAACAACGTTATGCCCATCCGCGGCGGCGACATCATCAAGCTGTTCCTCGCGCGCTCCTCGGTGGAAGGCTCGAGCTACTCGACCGTGGCCGCGGCCTTCTTCGTCGAGTCGATCTTCGACGTGACCGTGGGCGCGCTGATCCTCGTGTTCGCGTTCACCCAAGGGGTGTTCCCCAAGCCCCCGGACTTCTCCAAGCTGAGCGCCTTTGAAATGTCCTATCTGGCGGCGCATTTCCGCTTCACCCTGTTCGTGATCACGGTCCTCGCGGTCGCCGGCGTGGTCGCCTTCGCCCTGCTGTCGGTCCGCGTAAAGGCCTTCTGGGCGCGCGTGCGCCAGGGCCTGACGATCCTCAACGATCGCCCGCGCTACCTGCGCGAGGTCGCGGCCTGGCAGGCCGCGGCGTGGCTGTGCCGCTTCGCGGCCTTCTGGTTTCTGCTCGACGCCTTCCTGGTCGGCGGCTCGGTTCAGAGGGTCCTGCTCGTGTTCGCCGTCAACCAGGTTGCGGGCGCGGTGCCGCTCGCGCCGGGTGGCGCGGGGGTGCAGCAGGCCCTGCTCGTGAAGGTCTTCGCCACGAGCGCTCCGACCGCCGTGGTCGCGGCCTACTCGGTCGGCCAGCAGATCGCGATCGCCGTGTTCACGGCGCTCGTCGGCCTGGGCGCGGTCGTGTTCATCTTCCGCTTTCGCTCCTTCGGCGAGGTGCTGCGGGCCGGGCGGGCATCGCGCGACGCCGAGCGCGCGCGCGAACGCGCGGGGACGGCGCCGGTCGAGCAGGCGCCCGCCAGGCTGCACCCGCGCCACCCCTATTGAAGACCGGCTGAGCGCGCTCGCGCTTTCTACTGCAGGCCCGCGCGCGCCTCGCGCACGAGCGTCACGGCCTCGGGGAACACGCGCGCCATCACGGTCCGGATCTGGTCGGCCTGCGCCTCCGCGTTGCCCTGCAGGTTGACGCGCGCGACGGCCGCGACGGTCATGTCGACGGCGAGCTTGATCGCGTTGTCGGCCCAGGCCAGGCGCTGCTGGCCCTGCATCTGCTCGGCGAACTCCGCCAAGCGACGCTGCAGCTCCTCGGGATCGCCGAACAGGTCTCCCAGGCCACCGCTTTCCATACGCGCATCATAGACTGGCCTGCCCAGCCCTCTCGACCCCGACCGATGCCCTCAAAGGACGAGATCTCCCAGCAGCTGGCGCGCGAGTCCCATCGCCGCGCGCGCCTCGCCGTGCCCGCCTTCGCAGGCGGTTTTCTGTTCCTGCTCAGCACGGTCATCATCGCCGTCACGCTCAACGCGCTTCCGCGCGTGGGGCTCCTGCAGGGGCTCTCGCCGGCGCTTCACGGCCAGGGCGCCCCATCCGTTAGCCCGAGCGCCGCGCCGGTGAAAGGCATCAGCCACCACGCGTTCACGCTGCTGGTCGGCAGCGCGCTCAAGTCGCTGTCGCTCGTGGTGCTCGTGCTCGTGCTCCTCGTGCTGCTGGACGCGACCCGCTTTCGTCGTCCTGAGACGTTCCGGCCCGCGCGTGCGCTGGTGCTGGTAGGCGGGGTGGCACTCGCGGTCCTTTACGTCGTCCACGAAGCCGTCGAGACGATCAGGGCCCACGAGTTCGCTGTCGGCCACGATTTCAGCACGCACGCGGCCGAGCAGGTCACAGGAGGAGGCGTCAACACCGCCTTCGACGCGGTGTCGCTGCTCGCGACCATCGCGCTGGTCGTCGGGATGATCGCAACCTGCGTGAACGCGATACGCACCGGTCTGCTGACCAGGTGGATGGGCGTGATCGGCATCCTGGCCGCTGTGCTGATCCTGCTGCCACTCGGGGGCCAGGAGCCGTTGTTCGAAATCATCCCCGCCTTCTGGCTCGTCGCGATGGGCGTGCTGTACATGGGCCGCTGGCCAAACGGCGAGCCCCCGGCTTGGGCCGCCGGTGAAGCCCGCCCGTGGCCAACGCAGGCCGAGCTGCGGGCCGAGCGCGAAGCGAAGCGGGGGGGCGCGCGGCCGCAACCGGCGGGCGCGGGACCGGCGACGATCGATGGTGACGTGGCACCCGAGCCCGTAGGTCCTGCTAACGGGTCGAGCCGCTCCTCGCGCAAGCGCCGCGGCAGGCGCGGCGGCCGACGCTAGGACCGCGTGCTCCTGTCCCCGCTCGCGGGCCGCTGACGGCGCGTCGGCAGCGCAGCGCGGCGGATGAGAAGATTCCCGCTGGGGAGTCCCGACCACATGCCTCCCCGGCAGCAACGAGCGGCAGATGAGGTGAGCCATGGCGACTGAACAGGAGACCGCAGGCGGCGAGCTCGAGGACGAGCTCGGCGAGCTGCTTCAGATCGAGCGCTTCGAGCCCTCGCAGGAGTTCCGCGAGCAGGCGCTGCTGTCCGATCCCGACGTCTATCGACAGGCCGCCGCGGACCCGCTCGCCTGGTGGACGAGCCAGGCCGAGCGGCTGCACTGGTTTCAGCCGTGGGAGAAGGTGCTCGACGACTCAGACCCGCCCTTCTACAGGTGGTTTGAGGGCGGCAAGCTGAATGCCTCCTACAACTGCCTCGATCGTCACGTCGAGGCTGGCATCGGCGAGCGCGTCGCATTTCACTGGCGCGGTGAGGACGGCGAGGAGCGCGAGATCACCTACGCCCAGCTGCTCGCCGACGTCAAGCGCTTCGCCAGCGCGCTGAAGGGGCTCGGCGTCGGCACGGGCGACGTGGTCGGCATCTACCTGCCGATGATCCCCGAGGTCGTCGTCGCGATGCTCGCGTGCGCGCGCATCGGCGCTCCCCACAACGTCGTGTTTGGCGGCTTCTCCGCCGAGGCCGTGCGCGAGCGCATGGAGTTCTCGCACGCCAAGGCGCTGATCACCGTCGACGGCGCCGCGCGCAAGGGCAAGGTTACAGCCGTCAAGGACCGCGTGGACGAGGTGATGGGCGACCTGCGCAGCCTCGAGAGGATCGTCGTGGTGCGCAGCAAGGGCACCCCGTGTCAGATGACCGAGGGGCGCGACGTCTACTACGACGAGATCGTCGCGGCGGCCGACCCCGAGTGCCCGGCCGAGCCGCTCGATGCCGAGCACCCGCTGTACATCCTCTACACCTCGGGCTCGACGGCCAAGCCGAAGGGCATCCTGCACACGACCGGCGGCTACCTGACGGGCGTGTCGGCCACGCACCGCTACGT